>DASRIZ010000001.1:0-3993 GCA_035649735.1 Blastocatellia bacterium
GCGTAAATCCACACGGCCAGGGCCAGCACTCCGATCACAACGCTGATGCCCAAGCAGACCACCAGCGAAACGGCGACGGTGAGAATCGAAGCCGTGATCAGATAGGTCAGAGCAAAATAGTACCCGCAATTCGTCGCGGCGAGTGTTCCCGGCGCGCGCGCGCGCTTTCGCACTTCATCCGCCAGCCAGAGCGCCCCGATCGGCGTCAACAACAGTCCGGCGACGCTGAAGATCTGGGCCATCGTTGACAACGGCGCCGCCAGACCGTCGTATTTCCCGGGGAGAAAGGGGTAAATCATACAGAGTACGAGCAACAACGTGATTCCGCCGATGCGGACCAGATGTAAACCCATTTCGTCAGCTCCTCAATGCCATTACTCATATCGTAGACACTCGATCGGATCGAGACGGGCTGCCTTCTTTGCCGGCCAGACTCCGAAGTGCAAACCGACTATCTTTACCATGTAACACCACCTCCAAGCCCGTTACGACAAAGCTCACCTGCGCGGCCCGCTGGAGTGAGCGACCACTTTCGGCAGGCAGGCGTGATGCTGCATTTCTCAATCATCTATCTTCTCCTCCGATCTCAAATTCTATTTTCGGAGGTTCATTCATGAATTCAACCATTCCTGCAGAGCTACTCGAACTCAAGTCTCGCTTTGAGACCTGGCGTACAAATCGGAAATACGTGCGCTAACCGATTCCTGATGAACTCCGGAGCGCTTCCAGCGCCGCGCTCCGGAGTTCATCAGGAATCGGTTAGCGCGCCAGGTCTCAAAACGAGTTTGTAGTTCGAGCAATTCAGCCGGAACAGAATCCACCATCGAATACCTCCCAAAAAGTAGATTGAATATCGATGGAGAGAATATCGGGAACACGCTCGGCAATCACGCGCGATTGCCGAAACAGGGTGGTCAGACAACGGCCTGTAAGTTCGATGGATGGCTAAAAGACTGGATTAATGAACGGTTGCCGAAGGGATACAGTAGATCACTCACTTGCTGAAATCCACCGTCGGCGCCCTCCTGGAGCCTTCTTCCGCCTTGAAGAACGGCTTGTCCTGAAATCCCAGCAACCCGGCGATGAGCACGGTCGGGAATTTCTGGCGTGTGGTGTTGTAATCGGTCACCGATTCGTTGTAGTCCTTACGCGCGACGGCCAGGCGGTTTTCGGTCCCGGCCAACTCGTCTTGCAGCCGCAGGAAGCTTTGATCCGATTTCAATTGCGGGTACTGTTCGGTGATCGAAAGGAAGCGCCCGCCTGTGCCTAAAATCCCGCCGCCGCCTGCCGGCAACAATCCCGCATCTCGCGCCGCCTGAGTCATCTGATTATTAGCTTCGATCTTCTCTTCGGGGGTTGCTGTGGGCGACAGGATTTTTGATCGCGCTTCGGCGATCTTGGTGAAGATGCTCTCCTCCAATTTGGCGATCCCTTTGACGGTGTTGGCCAGGTTCGGGATCAGGTCGGCCCGGCGCTGTAGGTTGTTTTCGACCTGCGACCATTGCTTATCAACATTGTTTCGCCTCTCGATCATGCCATTGTAGCTGCCCAAGGCCCATCCTCCGATGAGCAGCGCCAACAGCAGGAGCACTCCCAGAATAACCAGCGCTGTTTTACCCATTGCTCTCTCCTTTGAATCTGTGGGAGCAGGCTTGCAAGGCTTGCTCACGTTTCTTAAAGGCTCAGTGTGGGGAACTCCCCGAGCGACTACAAATTGTCCACCGCCTCGATCACCTGGGTGAGGCAATCGAGGTAGCTTGCGAAAAGGTCCTGAACTTCAATCTCCATCAACTCTTTCGGCTCATCGCGCAATTGCAGAATACGGATCAGCGGCGCGGTGTCCACTTTCAGAAGCTCGCCGACCCGCCACGCCGTGGCCAGCCTTCCGAGCGGTGGCTCTTCGCCCAATATCTCCGGGATCGGCCGCATGAACCGCACAAAACTTACGATGCTTTGGGTCATCAGGCTTGTCAGGTCGAGCGTCGATTCGCTCGCGGGCAGGGACAGCGAGCGCAGACGCAGAAGCTTTCCGCGCAACTCATATTCGGTCTGCCATCGCAAATGTTCTTTTGACGCCTCGCGCCCGGCGGGCAGGTCCTGGCCATAAAGCACACGGTAGGCGCGTTTCATAAGCCGAAATTCAATCGGGAATACGTCGAGCGAATCGTCGAACTCTTCGGAAGTGAAAAAGACGGGCATCGCATAGCCAAGTTCGGTCCACCATCTGATGACCGGGCGTACCTGGCGCAGATCGCTTGCAGCAAGCCGCCTGGTCACGATCAGAAGTTGGTAATCCGACTTTTTCGGATTGCCAGGAACGGCGATCGCCGAGCCGTAAACTATGACCGAGACCAGATTGTCGCCTTGCGCAGACTGTAAACGAGTGACCAATTCATTGAAGTGATAATCCATAAATTCGAACCCCAGCGCTCAAACTCACCAACTGTCACTGGCGCCGCCGCCGCCGCTGCTTCCGCCTCCGAAACCACCCCAGCCACTTCCGCCACTATCCCCCCCTCCGCCGGTATTGCCCCACGAGCCGCCGCCGAACGAGCCGCCTCCGCTATTGAAAATGATCGGAAAGAGCCACCACATGTCGCTGGCGCCAGGTCTGCTCCCTCCGCCTTTGCCTCCACCTCTGCGGTTAGCTTTGGAGATGGCGGCGATCATTAAGAAGAAGAGGACAATCCCGATGAGTACGCAAAACAGCCACATCCCCCCCCTCCCTCCCTGAGCGGAAGCGTGGTAGGCATAGCGTCGGTCTTCAATGCCCGCGATATTGATGTTCCATTTCTCGGCCAACGTGTCGAGCAGCGTTCTAACGCCCGTGGTCATCGCTTTTGAATACTGACCTTGCTGAAGGTCAGACCTCATCCTGCGAATGATCTCGCCCGCCAAACCATCGGGCAGGTCGCCCTCGAGTCCATATCCGACCTCAAGCCTCGTCTTGCGGTCTTCCAGAGCGACGAGTAGCAACGCCCCTTTGTCCTTGTGCTCGCCAGTCTTCGCGCCGATGCCCCAGTCGCGGTAAAGCTCGTTGGTGTAGTCCTCGAGGGGACGGCCTTCCAGTGACGTGACCATAACGACCGCGATCTGGGTCCCCGTCATCTGCTCGAAGTTGCTGAGCCACAATTCGAGTTTTTGCTTGGTCTGTTGATCAAGGATGTTGGCGAAGTCGTTTACGTGACCGGTGTAGGCCGGGAATTTCTTTTGTTGTGCTAGAGCGAACGAGAGGTCTGCGCAAATAAGGATTGCGATGAAGACCAAAAGCGGCTTAAGAATGAGTTTCATCAGCACTGCTTATACGACGACCGGTTGATGGTGATTGCGGCGGTCGCGGCGACGAAGTCCCCGATCTGAACGATTCCACGGACAGAATGCGACCAATCTGGAAAGAGTCTGTCGAGCAGGTCCGCGACGGTGTGCCACTCGACATAATCGACATAATGGGTCTGGCCATTGCGGTCGCGCCAACCCTCGCGATGCTTGACGTCTTCCTTCCTTATGCCTTCAGTTAGTCGATTGAGAAGCGAGGCGCACTTTGCCTAATTTCTCCTGAACCTTTCCTTCCCGGCGTTCAGCTTCTCCTTCGGCTTCAAGGCTGGGATTGTTAGTCACTTCCCTGACCTTGGCTTTGATCGCGCCCTTGATCTGTTTGGCTTTGTCTTTGACCTCATCTTTGTTCCGCATACTTGTCTCCTTGAAATGATCGTATCATTGGAAGTTGAGCTATGGGCTTCAGGTGAACTGGAGGATTCCAGAGAAGATGAAAAGAGAGTGAGCTGGACTCGCTTCTCAACTATCTTATGCTCCTCGATGACCCACTGATCGTTTCACTCAGAGGGAGCAATTCATCCTGATTTCCGAACTGTCTGGTAAACTATTAAATTCGATGTGTAACGATCAGCCAGTTCGGGATAAAGCGCTGTCCAATACTGAACAATTTCGGAATAAAGCGCCTGGTCATCGCTCCTCCTCATTGCCCGAGTCGCC
>DASRIZ010000002.1:0-4257 GCA_035649735.1 Blastocatellia bacterium
TCCTGAATTGGTGAGAGGAAGATATCGCGCCAAAAGATCGTAATCTGACGAAATTTCAGCACACCACAGGTGGAAAATCCCAGTAGTTTCTTGTGTTCGGTTAAGAAAACCTCTCCTGTTTCACGAGTTAAACATTTGCGATCAGTGACACGATATCAGCACTACTGAAATTGGCTTGCTCTGAAGCCGGTGCCAATCGGCTGGCAACTGCTAACCCGTTAGCACCTTTCGTTGGCACCGGAGTTCGAAATGCCTGCTGACGCTTGGTCGAGTTGCTGTGGCACCGACGTGCACGGTTAGGAGCCACGACCGTGCGTATAGAATGTGTCCCTCAATCGGCAGACCGGAAACTCCGGGAACTGGCGGTTAGCTGACACTTTGTTCTTCCTCCTCAAAAAGCCGTGCCTTTCCAGTGAATGCGGAGACAAGTGTGAAGGGTTTGACTTAAAAAGTCGTAGCTTTTATCCGCAAATCAGCGAACCGGTTTCGGAAGGATTTAATCGCGCTTCCCAAAGGCGGCTGCGGCATCCTTCGGTACATCGTCAGGAATGGTACCTCCAATGCCACGAATGGACGCATAGTCGGCGGCTCTAAGCGAGTTCATGATAGGGTCAATATTTTCAGGTTTAATGCCGAGCTGACCCAAGACCGATTTGCCGAAGCTCAACGTGCCCTCCGGCATGAGGGCAACCACCTGCGCTGCTCCAGTCTCCCGCAACTCGTCTCGCTGAAACAGATAAGGCACGGCGGTCATGACTTTTACGTTCGGATGGAAGTGTTGCAGATTGCCGATCAATCGTTTGACTGCGGAATAATCTCTAGTTGTCACGATCACAGCGCGGGCGCGTGAGATCGCCAACGCATTCATCATGGCCGGGTTGGTGACGTCTCCAAAGTACACCTTGCGCTTCTCTTTCTTTGCCTCGGCGATGCGATCGAGACTACGCTCGAAAGCGATGAACGGAATGTTCGCCCGCTCCAGCATCATGCAGATGACCCGGCCGACATAACTATAGCCGACTACAACGACGTGATCATGGATCGACTCACTCAACGCCTTGAGAGGCAGCTGGGGTTTTGTCTCTGTCTTGAACCGGTCAACCAGTTTGTATCCGAGATTGATCAGTACGGGCGAAACAATAAACGAGAATGAGATCCCTGTCAGGCCCATGGCGTAGGCCCGCTCGGTCAATAGGCCGCTTCGGTGAGCGCTGGAAAAAATTATGTAAGCGATTTCATCAAAGGGCGCCAACAGGAGGCCGGCCAGGACAGACGCGCGAAACCCAAGGCGAAAAACCAGACCAAGGGCAATGACGACAGCAACCTTTATCAATAACAGAGACGGCAGATAATATAACAATTCGGCACCGATGCCGATGACCTCCTTGAGATTGATTGACATCCCGATGGCGATGAAGAACACGCTGAGCAAGAGTCCCTTTATCGACGAGACGGACGCCTTGATCTGATAGGCGAACACGGAAGCGGAGAGGATCATGCCGACCATGAAAGCGCCCAATGCGTTCGACAAGCCAACCGTGTCCATGACCCATGCCGCCGCAAAGATGGCGGCGATGACGATCAGAGTAAACGCTTCTATGCCGTATTTCCGGGCGGCCGTAGCCAGGACCTTCGGCAGCACGTAGCGGGTGAACAGGTAGACGATTGTGATTGCAGCGCATACCTCTAGCGTCTCAAAAACCCTTGGCGCCGGAGCACCTTGCATCGGGCTCGCGGCGAGAAGCGGGATCACCGCGAGCACCGGTATGGCCATGAAGCACTGATAAATCACCACGGCCATGACCGCCCGGCTTTGCGGGCTTGAACTTTCGGCATGCTCCTCCAGGCTTGCGATGGCGATCGCATCTGAACTCATCGCAAGACCGAGGGCCATAATGAGGGCCGATTGCCAGTGGAGGCGTGCGACCGCAATCAGAAGCCCGGCAATGGCGATGGCGGTAAGCAGATACTGCGCCGTACCCAAACCGTAGAAAAGGCGGCGCATAGACGACAGTTTTTCCGGTTTGGTTTCAAGCCCAACGAGGAAGAGCAGCAAAATCACACCGATCTCGCCGACAGTCTGTAGCTCTTCGACGTGACCGGTCAACAGCGGTCTAGGAGAATGGGGGCCAAGCGCCATTCCGACGACGAGCAGCGCCACGATCGAGCCCAGGTTCAGTTGTTTCGCCACGCTGCCTGCGACCACGGTCGCTGTGATCATCACCGTAACGGCCAACAGTATTTGATCGATGCTCGTATTTGGTTCCTCTGCGTCAGTGCCAAGGAATAGATACTATGCGCGGCGACTAACCAGGTCATCAAGGGATCCCATAGTCACAGCGTTCGAAAGTCAGATCCTAGGTTCTTCGGCGTCGTGTGGCCTATCCCGCGTCGGGCTGCGGGGCAGACATCTTCGATCTCTTTTTCTGTTGACCCGATGGCTTGATAGGCGGATTCGTCCAAGGTGGCGCTCAAAAAAGCTCTCGCGCCCGCCTGAGATAGAGGTCTCGATAGACGGTCTCTGCATTAGCGACTTCAATTAGAAGACCCACCGCTTTGGTTGCATTGGTATCCTTTGCCACTAGAGTTCCCTCCTTCTATCGTACGAGATTCTTATTCAGCACCGCTAAAAACTAAATTCTTTATAGCTCGGTTGCACATTATCGGAAAGTTTGAGGCTCCTATCAGTACTTCTCGGGCACGAAGTTTCGGCCTTTCAAGCTGGCTTGGTCGTCGTACTTGCCCTTGTTTTTGCGCTTGAGCAGTTTCACTTTTTCCCGCTTCACCTTCTTGTAGGGAATGAGGCTCAAGAGGTGCGAGATACAGTTGAGGCGCGCCCGCTTCTTGTCGTCTGAACGCAGGATGTACCAGGGCGCAGCCTTCGTATCGGTGGCCTTCAGCATCATGTCGCGCGCGTGAGAATAATCGTACCAGCGGCTGCGCGACGGCAGGTCCGTAGGACTTAGTTTCCATTGGCGCAGCGGATCCGTGATACGCGCTTCAAAACGGCGCTTTTGCTCGTTATTGCTAACTTCCAGCCAATACTTGATGAGCTGGACGCCCTGGTCGACGACGACTTTTTCGATCTGCGGGCAAAGTTCGAGGAAGTTGCGGTGCTCTGCTTTGGTGCAGAACCCCATGACATATTCCACGCCGGCGCGGTTGTACCAACTGCGGTCAAAAATGATGATCTCCCCCGCCGCTGGAAAATGCTCCATGTAACGCTGGATGTATAGCTGCGACTTCTCTCGCTCTGTCGGAGCGGGCAGAGCCACGACACGAAACACCCGCGGGCTCACGCGCTCCGTGATCGCTTTGATGGTTCCCCCCTTGCCGGCGCCATCGCGCCCTTCAAACACAACCATGATCCGCAAGCCCTTAAACTTGACCCATTCTTGGAGCTTGCAAAGTTCCGCCTGCAGCCGGCGCATTTCTTTTTCGTACTGCTTACGCTTGAGCTTTGGTTTCTCGTCGTTGTTCTGTGTTTTCGCCATAGATCCTCCCGATGTGTACTCGCCTTTCCCAATACGGGGTTCCGCTTAGCAGCGGACGTACCCCACTCTATCTAATCTCAGCGTCGTTTCCGTGCTTTTCTCTCTCAAAACTTTCAACCACGTCAGCCACCGACGTGAAGCGGTCGATGCGACCGACCTTGGCTTCCAAGCTCCCGACGCGCAATATATCGCGAGCCTTCGCGTGTACTTCTGCGAGGCGCAAAGTAGCGCCCCGCTCTGCTAAATCTACGCTCAACCTCGCCGGTGTGCAGCCATGTGCGTGCGGAACGCTTCTGATCAGGACCTGCCACCCGCCCCCGCCTGCAGCGCCTGGTAGCGTTCGATCGCGGCGCGGGCGTTGAACAGCATGCGCTCTTGGCCGAGTCGCTCGTCCAGCCCGGAATTTCGCACGACCTCCAGCGCGTCGGGATTCAGCCCCACCAACCAGACAACGGCGCCGCGTTCGGTCGCGCCCTTGTCGCTCTCTATCATCAATTGGAGCGCCGAGTATTCGATATCGGGTACCCGGCTCATGTCCAGCGCCAGCACGCGCGGCTTGTGCTGCGCGACCAGTGCGCGAATCTGCTCCGCCACATACTGTGCATTGACAAAGAAAAGGCGTCCCTCCGGCCGCACGATCAGCAGGCCCTCGAAGGTTTCGTCGTCCGGGTGTTCGGGTGACAGAGGTCGCAGCACGTCGGCGCCGCGCTTGCGGCCGATGACGGACACGCGCGGGTAGGCAGCCTCGCTGGACAGGCTGATC
>DASRIZ010000003.1:0-30002 GCA_035649735.1 Blastocatellia bacterium
AAGCCAGGGATGGTGCAAACAACCTTGTTGCGGTCTACCAGCGCACATTGAAGCGGGGGCAGACCTCATAGCCTAAACATATGAGCCGCCGGTCACCAGGACGCAATGACCAGTTACGTAGTCCGACAGCGGCGACGCCAAAAACAGCACCGGACCCGCCGCTTCCTCTGGAGTGCCGGCGCGTCCGAGAGGAATAAATTGCGCCGCCATCTGGCGCATTTGATCCGGGATGCCTATCTCGACTTGCTTACCTTCGCGCTCGATCGTCTCGTGCTTCTCCTTCGCCTGGGTGAGACGCGTTTCGATGAATCCGTAGGCGACCGCATTCACGTTGATGTTGAATCGTCCCCATTCTTTTGCCATCGTCTTGGTGACGCCAATAATTCCCATCTTCCCTGCCGAGTAATTGATTTGACCGGGATTGCCAGCGACGCCCGAGGTCGATGAAACGTTTATGATCTTCCGGTGCACCCGTTTCCCTTCACCAATCTCCTGCTTTGCGACTTCTCGCATATACGGCGATGCGGCGCGGATTATGCGAAACGGCGCAGTTAAATGCACATCAATCATTGCGTACCACTGTTCGTCGGTCATGTTCTGCACAACTGCATCCCAGGTATAGCCGGCGTTGTTGACGATGATGTCGATGCCGCCGAATGACTCAGCGCAAGTCTTGACCAGTCTGTCCGGAAACTCCGCATCGGTGACGCTCCCGGAACACACCGCCGCGCGTCCGCCCCCTTCATTGATCTCGCCCGCGGTCGCCTTTGCGACATCCTCATCAATATCGTTAATGACAACCGACGCGCCGTGTTCGGCGAACAGCCTCGCGACGCTGCGACCGATGCCCCGTCCTGAACCAGTTACAATTGCGGATTTACCTTGAAGCAACCTGTAGTCATTCATTGAGCTTCTCCCTCCCCCAACTCCAGAGATTGTGTCAAAAGGCAATACCACCAACTGAAGTTGGTGGTATTCCGTCCCAGTTTTATCACCCACTCGAAACTGATTAACGCATCTATCTTTGCGGTGAATAGTCGGTCGACATCATAATGACCGAATCGATCTTCTCGGTTAACTTGCCGTTCTTCTCGCTCTCTTTCGCCGCCGCCTGCCACTCAGGGTCACCGCGAAAGTCGCGCCACGCTTTATCACGCGCGTCCCGGCTGGGGAAAGCCAGAATATAAACCAGCGTGTTCTCGGAACCTTTCTCTTTGTCCGTGGGCCCCCAGAAGCCAACAACCTCAAGGCCGTGCTTCTTGAAGAGCTTCAACGTGTGATTGCGAAAACGAGCGTGGAGTTCTTCAAGCTTACCCGGCGCAGCGTAATAGGTCCGTAGCTCAAAACAGCGCGAATTCTTGGCCAGCGAAGGACTGGGCGCGATGGTCACCGCTTGTGCTGGAGGATTTTGCGCGTTGGTTATCGTTGAACAAGCCATACAACTCATAACCAAGATGAATATCGAAACGGTTGTTTTCATAGTTACCATCCTTTCCTGTGTTGATCAGACAAGACCTATGGCGCGGCATTCGCCGTTCGGTTCAAATGCACGGATCGAGATTGACGCCCTCAAAATCCCAATTGCCGGGGGTCTTTCGGCAGGGCCACAACGGTTCCTTCATCTGCGCTTCCCACCTTGAGAACTCCTTCTTCAACTGTTCGACGATGTCAGGGTGCGCGAAGGCAAGGTTTTTGTGCTCGCCGATGTCTTTCGAGAGATCGTACAGCCAATAATGATCGCCGCCTTTGAACAGCTTCCAATTCCCTTTCCGAACCGCGGCATTCGGGCCGTTTCGCCAAAACAGTGCGACGTGCGGCGGCGGTCGCTTGCCCTTCGCGGTTAGATAGGGCAGCAAATTCACACCATCGTACGGCCGGTCGGTGGGCAACGAACCTCCCGCCAATGCAAGCGCGGTCGGGAACAGATCGAGTGACGAGATTATCTGGTCGTTCACTGCTCCGGCGGGCAGACTGGACGGAAACTGCATCGCGAATGGGACTCGGAAGCCACCTTCCAAATGCGTGAGCTTACCAAATCGGAGCGGATCGTTTGTGCAGGCTCCGGTGTAAGTCGCGCAGCCGTTGTCGCTCATAAAAACCACCAGCGTGTTTCTTTCTAATCCTGTCTCGCGCAACTTCCTGAGGATCGCGCCGACGCCGTCATCGAGCGCGCTGACCATAGCCATATAGACACGCCGGCGCTCGTCCTTGATGTGCGAGAAACGATCGAGGTACTTTTGCGTTGCCTGGAACGGTGTGTGCGGCGCGTTGAAAGGCGCATAAAGAAAGAACGGTTGCTTCTGATGTCGATCAATGTACGCGACGGCTTCGCGCGCAAAAGCATCTGTTAGATATTCTTCCTCCTCGACGGGCGTCGTGTTGCGATAAATTGGGTTCTGCGGTGAGCGCCTACTCGACGGCGGTGCTCCTTCAGCCAGTGCGCCGGCGCGGGTCATCACCCCGGGTTTCTCCGGATCAATGTAAGAGTTGGCGCCGAACAGAAAACCGAAGTACTCATCAAATCCGCGCTGCGTGGGCATGTATTTGTCATTCATGCCCATGTGCCATTTACCAACCATCCCCGTGGCGTATCCCGCCGCCTTCAAAGCCTGCGCCAGCGTGATCTCGCTAAGCGGGAGACCCATATCTTTGTTGCTGATCGCTCGTGGAAGCGGACCGGCGTTGAATTCAAAGCCAAACCGCTGTTGATAGCGCCCGGTGATCAATCCGGCGCGAGACGGGCTGCATACCGGAGCCGTCACATACGCGTTGGTGAACTTGATGCCGTTCTTGCCGATCGAATCAATGTTGGGCGTCGGGATTTCTTTGCATCCGTACATGCTAACGTCGCAATATCCAAGGTCGTCCCCCAAAATAAACACGATATTCGGCTTGCTCGGACCCTGGCCGGCACTACCGGTAAGCGCGACCCGCGAAGCCGACACACCCCCGATTCCCATGAGCAGGAATGCAATCACGAGCGTTAAAGCAACCAGGCCTTTTCGGTTCACTTTCTTCCTTCTGCTACTCGATCGGCGCATTGCCGGCTAGCCGTGCATTCATCTTCCGCTCACCGGCAGGACGAGAGCGGATGGATGTCTGGCATCTGCAAAGGATTATGTTATGCAGATTCCACCATCGACAGGGATGACGACGCCGTTTACATATGCACCGGCTCTCGACGCAAGATAAATCGCGACTCCGGCCATATCGGGTGGCGAACCGATGCGTCCAAGCGGGCATTCGGCTTCAATCTTTTTTTGAAAGGTCTCGAGCAGCCACTTGGTCATCTGGCTCTCGAAGGGTCCGGGCGCGATGGCATTGACGGTGATGCCGCGCGGACCAAGTTTTACAGCGAGGACTCGAGTCAGATGATGGACTGCTGCCTTGCTCGGCGCATATGCGTAGTTCTCAACGCCGGGCACCTTGATGCCGTCGATCGAACCGATGTTTATCACTCGGGCCGGGTCACCGGGACGGGCGGACTTCTCGAGCATCGAAGTCAGGTCTCTTGTCAGAAAGAAAATTGACTTCACGTTGGTATCCATTACTTTGTCCCATCCCGCTTCGGGATAGTCGGCTAAGGGCGCCCCCCAGGCCGCTCCAGCATTGTTTACAAGAATGTGAAGCGACTCCTCTCTAGACGACAGCTCTTTAACTAAATGCGCGGAGCCTTCAGTCGTCGACAGGTCAGCGGGGATTGAAACACATTGACCTATGGCCGAAAGCTCGTCAGCAACGTTGTCGCAGACTTCCTTTTTGCGGGAGGAGATGTAGACCTTCGCGCCGGCCTCGACGAACCCACGGGCTATCATCAGGCCGATACCGCGAGAGCCGCCGGTAACCAGTGCGACCTTCCCTTTTATGGAAAACAGATCCTGAACATTGATTGCGTGAGACTGATCGCTCATCGGGCCTCCATGATTTAATGTGATCGATTTCCTGGAATGCGCCGAAGTGCGCAAGGTGTTTCTTCTCGGGGCGCATCGCCGAAGGACGCAGCAATATAGCACAGGCCCGGAAATCATGTGAAGTTTGCGGTCGGCGGATGCGGATTGGTTCGGTTTGCTAACTTGACACGTTGAGCGCGAGCAAGTATTTTGCGCTTTCGTTGACACACCAACTGTTGTAAGCCGCTTGGCGCAATTGAGGGATCGCGGTATATTGGCGCTGAAAGCCGCAAGCAGCAAGTCAGCACTCTTTACGACATCGTTGGTTAATGGTGATGCTATCGCAATAATGAGGACAACCAAGAATCCGTTCAGCGTTTCCGCCTCGGAGGAACCCGATCGTTTGGCCGAGATCTACCGAGCGGCGGCGCAGATCATTTGCGACAAGGGGTACGATGCGACGTCTATGAATGACATCGCGGAAGCCGTCGGAATAACGAAGTCGGGCTTGTACCATCACGTTTCCGGAAAGAGAAACCTCCTCTTTAGCATAATGAACTTTGGAATGGATTCGCTTGAGGAGCAGGTGATAGTGCCGGCTCGCGCAATTGCGGACGCAGAACAACGACTGAGAACTATTATTACAAATCACGTTCAGCTGATCACCAGCCGCAGCACTGCAAAAGGAAACAATCCGGTTACGATAGTGGTGGACGAGGTTGCCGGGCTTACTCTTGCGCAGCGGCGCAAGATCGATCACCGCAAGCGTGTGTATGTCGACCTGATTCGAGAGGCGCTCACCCAGCTCAAGGCGAGCGGAAAATTGAGAGACCTGGACGTCACCGCGGCGACCTTTAGTCTGCTAGGGATGATATTGTGGCTCTCCCGATGGTACAGTCCAGCCGGGCGCCTGACACCAGAACAGGTCTCGGAAGAGGTAACCAAGATCGCGTTGTCCGGCTTGCTCCGTCCTGAGGCTCAAAGCAATTGAAACGCGGAGCGCCCACACCCTGATAAGCTTTTTTGGCCCGATTATCGCTAGGTCCGGAGCAAGATTCCTTGATTGACAAGGATAGTCGCCTGAGATAATATCCGGACCGACTGACCGGTCGGCAGTTCATGCCGATTTGGACGGTATTCAGCATTTCTTCTTCTTACAGGCTAGTTTGGATTCTTTCAGGGGTACTACTCTTGTTTCAAGCGTAGTGCTCTGCGCCGAATACGATTCGTAGCATTGGGAGTCGGTCGTTTTTTAGATTCAGCGTAACGCAGTCGAGGGTTCGCTTTGTCGTTAGGTAACTAACCGGAAGCGGCGGCCCAGGACCAATGCAATTCGAGGAGTTCTGTTCTTGGGGGAATTAGAGCCGCTACTCTCACCCTCTCTTCGTACGTCTTTAGACGGGCGGGCACACGCCTGTAACTCAGAACGGCACTGCATCATTCCGGATGATGCAACCAAAAGGAGAAGGTCTATGCAGACTAACGTCAGGTACCTATTCCGCGCACTTACGATTTCGATCTTGTCGCTGAGCATTGGTATTCCATCCTTTGCGCAGAACTCGACAGGAGCAATCAGGGGGATCGTAAAGGATCCCAATAATGCAGTAGTGACAACCGCAATAGCTACGGCAACCAGCAAATCGACCGGCGCCTCCAGAAAAGTGAAGGCGGGCAATGACGGCCTCTTTGTTTTTGAGAGCCTGCAGCCCGGGGAGTATGAGGTCAAAGTCGAGGCGCAGGGTTTCTCAACCCAGACTCAAACGCTGACCGTTGAGGTAGGAGGCACAACGACCGCCGACTTCTCTGTAGCCGTTGGCGCAGCCAACCAGACAGTAGATGTGACGGCCGACGCGCCTGTTATCAACACCACCGATACCACGGTCGGGGGCGTGGTCAATCGTCACCAGGTAGAAAACCTGCCCACAAATGGGCGGAGCTTTTTATCGATCGCCCTGTTGGAGCCCGGTGTGACTGTCAACTATAACGCCAGCTCCGGTGTTGCCAATCCCAACAGCTACTTCACGGTCTCGGTTGGAGGAGCTCCGTCCCAGATGACGCTGATTACCGTCGACGGCGCGAGAGTCAACGACCGGATAACCGGAGGCACTTCGCAGAACTTCTCCAGTGAGAGTGTGCAGGAGTTTCAGATCAGCACCAACGCTTTCGACCTTTCTAGCGGAACCGTTTCGGCGGGGGCTGTAAACATCGTCTCCAGAACCGGGACCAACAGCTTTCATGGAAGCACTTTCCTCTTCTTCCGCGATCACAATATGGCCGCGTTCCCGGATTTTAAACGCCCGACCGAGCGCAATGCAGCGGGTGTGCCTCGCAATATCCTATGCGTGAACCCCAATTCTGAGGGTTGCAAGCGTGCGCTTGACCCCTTCTTCGTGCGCAGACAGTACGGCGGCACGTTTGGCGGACCAATCAAGAAGGACAAGCTATTCTTCTTTGCCAATTACGAGCGTAACGACCAGGTGGGCGCTCGCACGATAACCTTTACCGATCCGGTTCTCTCTGCGTTCAACCACGTCGCCGGGCAGCCTCAGGACGGTCATCTCCTCGGCTTCCGTCTCGACGCCACATTGAGCTCGAAGCATACCGCGTATCTACGAGGCAACATCGACGCCAATGACGGTATTGCTGGTGGAGGCCTGGAGTCGACATGGATCGCCTCGAGCAACTACGCATGGCAATCGCAAATTGGGGTTACCAGTGTATTAAACGCGACACTGGTGAACGATGCCAGGTTCTCCTTCTCGTATTTCAGAAACTTCCTGAACCCGCCCACTCAGGCCGACTGTGAGGCTCTTGGTGGTGGCTCTCTCACTTGCTTCGGTGTGGGCGGCCCACGAATCAGTTTCTTTGGCGGGCTTACGATCGGAAACGATCCGAACGTACTTCAGAATCGCAACCCGCGGACAATTCAGATAAATGACAACGTCAACTGGACCAAGGGCTCGCACCGCGTTCGATTTGGCGGCAATTGGGAATATAGCTATGCGCACGGTGGATGGGGTCGCAATTACGAAGGCACGTTCACTGCCTTTAGCCCGACCCAGATCCTCGGCAACCCCGGAACTTTCGGTGCCGCGAATATTCCAGCCGGCTTGCTGCCAGGTGGAACCGCCACCTTTGCCGATCTGCTAAAGCTTCCGATGACCGGCAGCCTGAGCATGGGCGTCGGAGATCCGGGTCAGCCTGCGCCCTTCAATTACAACGAGGCGATAGGCAACCACCACGTTCGCTTCTACGGCCAGGATGCATGGCAGGTATTCAAGGGTTTTACCCTCAACTATGGGGTGGGCTGGGCCTTTGAAAACAAGGTGTTCTATCACGATCTTAGTTTCCCGACGACAGGTTATCTAAAACCTCTGTTAGGAAATGACGACGGCAAGATACCCCAAAGGTACAAGAACTTTGATCCTGCGTTGGGATTTGCCTGGGCTGTTGGCGCCGATCAGAAGACTGTCCTCCGGGCGAGCACTTCTCTTCATCACAACTCCCAAAGCGTAAACTTCTTCAGCCTCGAACAACGTAAGATTCTAGGACCTGCAGGCAACGGGCTGCAGCAAGTCACCAGCGTGACTATGCCGAATCCCGAAAACCCAACCGGGTTCTTATCATTCACCGCGCCCACCAACTGGACCATTGCGGATATGTTGGCTTACCTGTCAACCGCCAGAGGCCAGTTCCTCGCCGCTCTACCCTTTGATGGAAAAGATCTCACGTTCAGAGGTATTGATACGAAAAAGGCGGTCGTCGATGCGCAATTCCTGGATGCGATCTACAACAAGGATTCCGCGCGGACGCCGTATACGTTCCAGGTCGATGTAGGCGTGCAACGCGAAGTAGTGCGCAACCTCTCGGTTTCGGCTGACTTCGTTATGCGTCGTGGCGTTGGATTCGGATCGGGTCACTCGGGGTTCGACCAGATGTTTCCGGATCTTAATTTGTGGAACAGGTTCGTTCCTAACACCTATACGCTGGCGGCAAACGGCAGCGTCAACCTTGCCACACTTGTCCGTAATCCGGTTATTCGAGCGTGTACGACTGCCGAGAGTCTGTTGTCACGAACGAATCCTAAGGCGTTTGCCGCGATCCCCTGCTCGCTCGGAGAAATCCAGTATGGGATGCCGGGGATTCTCTCGAATTACAAAGCGCTTCAGATAAAAATCGATAAGCGCTTCTCAAAGGGCATCCAGTTTGGTGGGGCCTACGCCCTCGCCAGTTACAGGACGTGGTCGGGCCGGGTCGTCGACAACACTGACTTCCATAAGAGCATCGGCACCAGCACCGGCAATCCGAAGCACCGCTTTACTGCCAGCGCCATCTGGGAAACGCCGAAACTAAAAGGCGGCCAGGGATGGATGCGAGCCATTCTGAATGACTACCAGCTGTCGACGATCGTGCAGATGGCAACAGCGGCGCCGACTTCGGTCAACATCAGCGGGGGTAACGCCTCGTTTGGCGGAATTGGCTTTGGTGGCTTTGACGTCGAAGGCGACGGGACGTTTACATTCCGTCTGCCGGGAACAACCATCGGCTCCTTCGGCCATGACATCGATGCCGACGGCATCAGAAAACTCGTCGCTCAGTACAACGGCACCATCCCGGCGGGTAAGGACGTTCCTCTGTCCCAGATTCCAAAGGGCTCGCAGCGCGATATAATCGGGACCGCATTCCCCTATATCGTACTGCCGGACAAATTCGCTTTTGGCGACAGCTTTATCACCCACGATCTCCGGCTGACCCGCATCATCCGGATTCGTGAAAACCTCAGGCTCAATATCATCGCCGAGGGTTTCAACATTTTCAACGTTGCGAACCTGACCGGCTTTAGCGGCACTCTGGATCAATGGATTCGGCCGATCGCACCGACTACGGCAAACCCGCTGGGTACGCCCGGTCGTAATCCGGATTTCGGTTTTGGTCAGGCCACCGGCCGGGTCAATCCGATCTTCGGCTCCGGCGGTCCGCGAGCGTTCCAGTTCGCCGCAAGGTTGAGCTTCTAATCGAACCCTCTAACCGGGGCGGTGGGAAAACATTCTCCGCCGCCCCGCTTCACATTTTTCCGAATCACATCCCGAAACTCTCTTCGCCATTGAAACCATCCGGCTATTGGATCAACGGACCTATTCGCTCGATGCGCCCTCGGCCACAAGAATTCTGCGAGTGGAGGCTGACATGAAACGAATACTGATTTTCTCGCTAATTGCTACACTTCTCTTCTCATTGAGTCTAAGAAACGGCGCCGTAGTTGCGCAGTCAGCGAAAGCAGGGCTGCCTGTTGCGAGGGCAGATCAGGTGGGAATGTCAGCGGAACGGCTGGCGCGCATTCGGACGGCAATGCAGAGATATGTTGATCGTGGGCTCGTCCCAGGCGTGGTAACGCTTGTAGCCCGCCGAGGCCGCGTGGTCCACTTCGAATCGATCGGCTATCGCGATGTTGAATCCAGAGCTCCGATGACCACCGACACCATCTTTCGCATTGCGTCGATGACTAAACCCATTGCTTCAGTTGCGTTGATGATGCTGTACGAGGAAGGACATTTTCTGCTGTCGGATCGTATATCCAAGTTCCTTCCTGAATTCACCAATATGAAAGTCGCGCAGGCTGCGGCGCCTACAGCAGGCAGCGAAGCGCCCTTCAAACTGATTCCCGCCACCAAACCGATCACGTTCAAGCACGTCCTGACCCATACAGCCGGATTCCCTAATAACTATCGGGGGATCACAAGTGCCGAATTCGCGAAGACGTACCCGCGGAAGAACACCAACGAGACAATCGCCGATGTGGTCAAGCGGCTGTCAACGATGCCTCTCAATTTCAATCCGGGTGAGGCCTGGGAGTACGGTCCGGCCACCGATGTCGTGGGGCGGCTTGTTGAAGTCATTTCGGGGATGTCCCTAAACGAGTATCTGCGGAAACGGATTTTCGAACCGCTGAAGATGACCGATACGCACTTCTATGTGCCGGCCGACAAATTAAGTCGATTCGCCGCGAACTATCAACCCGACTCAGCTAACGGAAACAAGATCAAGCTGGTCGAGGCTCCAACCGCCGATAGCCGATATGTGAAAGAACCCCACAATTACTTTTCCGGCGCGGGCGGGCTGGCATCCACTGCGGCTGACTATGTTCGGTTTCATCAAATGATGCTAAACGGAGGGGAACTTGATGGCGTTCGCATCCTTGGACGTAAGACCGTCGAGTTAATGACAACCAATCACATTGGCGATCTGCCCGTCTGGCTGACTGGGCCTGGCTTCGGTTTTGGTCTTGGTTACAGCGTCGTAAAGGACATTGGCGTCACCGGTCAGGCAGGGTCGGCCGGCACTTACGGTTGGGGCGGCGCCTTCTGTACATACTTTCAGGTAGACCCCAAAGAAGAGATGATCGGCATCGTGATGACTCAGGTACGGCCTTACGACCACCTTAACATCAGGCAGGAGTTCATGGCGCTGGCTAATCAATCCATCGTTGATAGCGCAAGACCGGCGACGGTAGACGCAAGCCGCGCCGCTATCCGTTAGTCCGTAGTCCGTGGTCCGTAGTCCGTAGTCGGTGGTCAGATGCAGGTTACACGCTACGGGCTACGGACTACGGACTACGGACTCCACGTAGTGAGGTCAGATATCTATGCGATCCATCACATCCAACGTTCTTGCGTTGATCGTATTTGCGACTGCCACACTGTTAATGAGCGCGCCAACAAACGCGGCCAGGGTTCAGGCCCAGCGGAAGCTCACCAAGGCCGACATCGATCGGATGATGACCGAGCTCTCGAATTGGGGGCGATGGGGCAAAGAGGATCAACTTGGAGCGCTAAACCTGATCACTGCGGCGAAACGAAAACAGGCTGCCGCGTTGGTGAAGGAAGGTGTCTCAGTTTCCCTTGCTCACGATGTGGAGAAGGAACGGGCAGCCGACACAACTAGCCCGTTCCAACACACAATGACCCTGACTCCGCAGTTCAGCCTCGACGCTTACTCAGTCAACTATCACGGTTACGCGCATACGCATCTCGATGCGCTCTGCCACATGTTTTACCAGGGAAAGATGTACAACGGGTTCTCGCAAAAAGAGGTTACCGAGAAGGGCGGAGCCAAGCTTTCGATTCTCAACGTAAAACAGGGAGTTTTCACCCGCGGGATTCTAATGGACATGGCGCGATTAAAGGGACTGCCCTATCTCGAGCCGGGAACTCCGATCTATCCGGAGGATCTGGAGGCGTGGGAGAAGAAGGCAGGCGTTAAGGTGTCGAGCGGCGATGTAATCTTCATCCGAACCGGCAGATGGGCGCGCCGAGCCGCACTTGGTCCATGGGATGTGGGTAGACATGCCGCCGGGCTTCACGCTTCGTGCGCGCCGTGGCTCAAGCAACGCGGCGTGGCGATCATTGGGAGCGATGTTGCGAGCGATGTGGTTCCTTCCCAAGTGGAGGGAGTGATCTTGCCGATTCATCAACTCGTACTGATAGCCCTTGGAGTACACATCTTTGACAACTGCGACCTTGAAGCGATTGGCGAAGCTGCCGCCAAACGAAATCGATGGGAATTCTTGTTAACGGCGGCCCCGCTAGCAGTGCCCGGGGGTACCGGCTCTCCGTTGAATCCTATAGCGACATTTTGATCCTGCCCGATCGACCCACTCTACGTTGCGTTCCATTAACACCTCACTTCAGTGAGGTCTTGGGCACGCGGCGTTGCGAATGCAAATGTCCAACTCCACATAGCTGCCCCACACAATGAAAGCATGCGCAGGAATACTGACGCGCGAAACCATCTCGGTATACTATTCAATCCTATGAAGAGAATATTCTTTGTTGACCTTTACATCTTGCGTCTGGCCGGTCTGACGTGCGCTCTGTTGCTCGCGTCGCTAACAGTTCGCGGCCAGGAACTCGCGTGGCCGCAGTTTCGTGGTCCTGAATCGAATCCAGTTGGAACGCATGCTCGGCTGGCCGAACGCTGGTCGAAGACCGAGAACGTCGAATGGTCGCGAGAGATTCCAGGGCGCGGATGGTCGTCGCCAATTGTGACGGGCGACCAGGTATTCGTGACCACCGCAACGACGGAGGGGAAATCAAAGCCACCGCAGATCGGGACCGAGTACAGCAACGAATACGTCGCGGAGCTGCAGAAACAAGGGCTCTCGATGGAGCAGATACTGCAGCGCGTAACGGAGCGGGACATCGAATTGCCAAAAGAAGTGAGACTCCATTACTTCCTCTATTGCCTGAGTCTGAAGAGCGGCAAGGTTGAATGGCTGAAGGAGTTTTTCACTGGACAGCCGCCTGGCGGACGTCATCGCAAGAACAGTTTTGTTTCAGAGAGCCCGGTGACCGACGGGAAGTTTGTTTACGTCTATGTTGCGAATTTGGGGCTGTGGGCATTTGATCTGCAAGGGAAGCTGGCGTGGAAGACTCCGCTTGAAGCGAATCCGATCTATCTTGACTTCGGGACGGGAAGTTCGCCCGTCCTCGTGGGGAACCTGCTGGTGATCGTCAATGACAACGAAAAGCAGCAATACATCGCAGCTTTCGACAGACAAACGGGCAAGCAGGTCTGGCGCACCAATCGGGACATCGGCGGCAAGGGACAGCCAGTGCAGCGATCCGGTTGGGCGACGCCTTTTGTCTGGCGCCACCCGCTGCGCACCGAAGTTGTTACCGTCGGCCCGGGAGAAGCTGTGAGTTACGATCTTGCCGGGAAAGAACTGTGGCGCTTGTCAGGAATGGCGGCGACCCCAATCCCGATGCCTTTTGCCTACGACGGACTGTTGTATGTTGATGGAGGCCGGGGACGGTCTTTGTTCGCCCTCCGTCCCGGCGCCGCGGGCGATATCTCGCTCGGAAAAGATGAAACCTCAAACGCGTATGTTGTTTGGTCGCAGGCCCGCGCCGGGACGTATCTGCCGTCGCCCGTAGCTTACAACGGCGGGATATACGTGCTGACCGAGACGGGAATCTTGAGCCGCTTTGAAGCCAGGACTGGAAAGTTGACTTACCGGACGCGGATCGACCCCGCCGCAGCGGCTTTCACGACCTCGCCCTGGATCTATAACGACAAGCTGTTCTGCCTGAGCGAGGAGGGTCAGACTTTCGTGATCGCGACAGGTGAGAAGTTCCAGCTATTGCACGTTAATGAGCTGGACGATATGGCGCTTGCATCCCCGGCGCTCGTAGGTGAGCGATTGTTGATACGCACGGAGCATCGGCTGTACTCGATCCGCCGCCAAAAATAACGGGATTCAGCGAAGCCGCGCAAAGCAAACGCAAAAGTTCAGAGCATGCCCAACAGCGTTTTCTTAAAGTTCTCCCTTTTTGTTTTGCTGCCGGCGCTTGTTTCATTAGCAATCCAAACATCTGCGAAGGCTGGATTCCCTCCCTGGATCTTAACCCAGAAACAACCAGCTTCGGAGGACCGCAATCGGCTGCATCCACCGGAGCACGTTCCATTTCAGACCCCTGACGGGGCCATCGTTCAGGGTGATGTGTATGGCGCCGGGAGCCGCGGCGTCGTCCTGGTAGCGCACGGAGGTTATTCTCACAAAGAGAGGTGGGAGAGGCAGGCTCGGATTCTGGCGGCCGCTGGCTTCCGCGTCCTGGCCTTCGATACCCGCGCCGGTGTCGAGCTTAAGCGAACCGGAAAGGAGACTGAGTGTCTGTACGACGCTGCGTGCCTGGCTGTCGATGTCCTGGCAGCCGTTCGCTATATGCGCCAGTCGGGGGCGCAGTCAGTCTCAGTGGTCGGCGGAAGCGCGGGTGGCGGCGCAGTTGCCCAGGCCTCGGTGGAGGCCCTGCAAAATGAGATCGATAGAATCGTGTTGCTTGCACCAGCAGCGATTGCGTCGCCTGAAAGGATGAAAGGACGAAAGCTGTTCATTACCGCGCGCGATGATCGAAACGACGCGGGGCCACGATTGCCCTCGATCCGCGAACAGTACGACAGGGCTCCTAATCCAAAAAAATTGGTTATCCTTGAGGGCTCTGCGCACGGTCAGTTGATTTTCGATACGCCGGGCGGCGAGCAGTTGATGCGCGAGCTGCTGCGCTTTCTCTCGGACCGGTAGCGCCGTGCTGCAACGAATGTATAACGGATCTGTGTGGCATGGACACTCTGCAAACCTGACCGGCGAGCCTCGACGCTCAATTCAAGGCGCATATATTCGCCGTGACGCCGAGTCGGGGTTCATTCAAGCTGCCCGGCTTCGCAAGGAAACTCTGCCTCGCATCGGGCCCCTCGCGAAATACTTCCTGGCCGTCTAATACCCTTGGGCTCGACTCGGTGTGACGGAACACTTCGCGAAACGGATCGTACCTGCTAAAGGGAGCAAGACCTGAGAAGCATTTCCAATCAGAAGGAGAAGATGTGAAATCACGATTACTGATCAGCATAGCCGCGCTTTGTTCGGTCATCACAGTTGTGTCGGTTGGCGCGTCTATCGACAAGGGCAATATCTCCTCCGACTGGCCTCAGTGGCGCGGGCCGAAGCGGAATGGGATATCGCAGGAGACCGGTCTCCTTAAACAATGGCCGGCCGAGGGACCGAAATTGCTATGGCAAGTGGACGACATAGGGGACGGCTATTCAACGCCATCCGTTGTCGGGACGCGGCTTTATTTGATGAGCAACCATGGTTTCGAGAATGAGTTTGTTCAGGCGCTCTCGACCCAGGACGGCAAACCTATTTGGACAACCCGCGTCGGCAACGTAGGCAGCCCTAAAGATGTCCTCTACGGGAAGGCCAGATCCACTCCGACCGTTGATGGAGACTTTATCTATGCGCTCGGGTCGGACGGCGACCTCGCCTGTCTGGAAACCGCAAACGGCAAGATCCGTTGGCAGAAGAGCATCACAAAAGAGTTCGGCGGCAAACCGGGCTTGTGGGCCTATGCTGAGTCCCCGTTGGTTGATGGTGATGTACTTGTCGTAAGTCCGGGCGGCGAGCAGGCTACAATATTGGCTCTCAACAAGAAGACGGGTGCAGTCATCTGGAAATCGGCGGTGCCGGGCGGCGATCAGGCCGGTTATTCGTCGGCGATCGTCGTTCAAGCCGGCGGCCGAAAACAATATGTGCAGTTTTTGAGCAAGGGGATAGTCGGAGTTGATGCTAAGACCGGCCAGTTCCTCTGGCGTTACGGCGAGGTCGCCAAGGGTATGGCGCAAATGGTGACCCCGGTCGCTGGCGGTGAATACGTGTACGGCGGAGCTCAAGCGATAGGGGGAGGAACCGTCCGCCTAAAGCCGGGTCCGGGCGGCGTTGTGGCTGAACAGGTTTATTTCGCCCGCGATCTCCCGAACAGCATTGGTGGATCGGTGCTGGTTGGTGATTACCTTTACGGAACGGCGCAGCCGGGGCTCGTCGCGGTTGAGTTCACCACCGGGAAGGTGAAATGGCAGGCCGAAAGCATAGGCAGGGGTTCGGTAGCCTACGCCGATGGGCTCCTATTCATTCACGGCGAGAATGGGGAGGTCGCGTTGGTGGAGGCGACTCCCGAGGCATATCGCGAAAAGGGTCGGTTCACTCCGCCGCTTCAGCCAAAGCGCAGACGCCTTGGACCCTATCCGGAGAAAGCGTGGACTTATCCGGTTATAGCTAACGGGCGGCTCTACATCCGCGATATTGGGACACTGTGGGCTTATGACATCAAGGCAAAGCGCTAGATCTTATTTTGGTTGGATTCGCATTCTCCGAAAATAATTGGGCCCCAGCACTGGCTGGGGCCCAATTCGCATACTTAATCACATCGCGAACGCAGTCGATCGACGCGTCGCTCATTTGCCTGTGTCATACATCTGAACGAACCCAGCCATACGCCCGATTTGAAGCCTGGCCACCTTCTTCTTTATAGACCTTCTTGAACTTGGTGAGCGCGTCGGCAGGCAGACCTTTGCGCTTGGCGTTTACGTCAACCTTGTAGACCCTCGCCGCGTTTAAACCGAAAATGTTGGACTTGTCCTGCTTGGTCAATTTCTTGTAGCCGAACTTCTCGGTCATCTCATCGGTAAATTGGAACCGCTTGAACAGATCAATTGCCCACTGCGGCGAACCCCACCATAGGCAGTCAGTTCCCCAGATCACGTGGTCGGATCCGTAATACTTAATGTTCTTGCCGATCAGATGCTGAGCCATTGCAGGGTTCTCGACTGCCAGCAACCCGAAGGATGATCCGATCTCGCAATATACGTTGTTCATCTTCGGGTTGCGCTTCTTGATGTCCATAAGCACGTTGTGCCAGAGGAAGTCGCCGGTCGTCGGATCGAATTGGTTGTTCGCGACGTAGTCGGCCTCGTTTGGCCCGTGCTTCAGTGCGGAGTGGTAAACGACAAACGTCAGATCGGGATTCTGCAATGCCGCTTTCTCGACGTCCTTGGGATTGGCCAGATGACCAAGCGTCCGCGATTGATAAGAGAACCCTTTGTGTACGCTGAATAGCTTGACACCCAACTGCCGGGATTTCTCGTAGAACTTTGCGGACATCTCGTCATCGAGTTGAAACCCTCCGCCGCTCTGACCGGGATCGGTGTGGCAATACCACTTCCACGAGTCCATCCCGTAGAGCTTGACCTCGCGGTCCATCTGCTCGAACAGCGCCGGCCAGTCAGGCTGGTTAATCGTCTTGTTCCAGTAGTGATTTGGCGCGCAGTTGCCTTGAGACAACGAGCGCTGGCACCCTGCCAGTTCGTTGAGATCTTTCTTGCGCTTGGCCATCAACCAGCTCGGAAGTCCGGCGCGGCTGCGGTCCGCTCCTTCCAGCACCTTGCCGCTCTCATCGCGCTGCTTCTCTTTGGTCGGCACGCCGCTGATAACGATCATGCTGGTTTCGCTGTCGAAAAAGATCTCTTTGACAAAATTGTGGAAGCTGTAAGCCTCGGCGTCAGCCTTCAGGTTGAAACCCATGTTTTTGAGGAACTCGTACTGGCGAAACCCTCCGCCCGAACCCGCGCGTCGTTCAACACCCAGGTCATAGGAGTTGGTGAAGTGAGTCTGCACATCCATTATGAAGTATTCGCCCTTTGGCCATTTTTCAGCTGTGGCCGCGGGCTCATAGGCTTCCGCCGCATCGACCTCCCAGTAATTGCCGTGCACCGCATTCATAGCCAACACTGCGGTCGCAAAGCCCATCGAGCTGCGCATGAAATCGCGGCGGTCCATACCCAGCCGCTTTGCGTTTTCCGCGCCCCATTTTCCGATCAGGTGCTCGACGTGCTGCTGCTTTTTGTTCTGAGGCCTCGGAAGAATCTCTTCATTCGACACAACCTGAGTCGGAATGGGAGAGTCAACCCCCTTCAAAGCATCGCGCTTGTATTTGGGTATCCACATTGCAGTTGCCTCCTGTAAAGAGTCCGACAAACTTTGGTTTGTCGTTGTCGGACTTTGTTATTTGGCTGCCCCCACCTTTGTGTAGATTGCGCTGCCGAGACGAACGAACGGTCCGCCGTCTTCGGAGAGCTCCTCCGCGACAGTAAACGAATGCGCCGCGACCACCGAAATGATCCGCCTCAAGGCGAACGTCTGACTTTTTATCTTTATCGGCTCGACGGTAAACCGAATCGAGATCGGGCTGCGCCAATCTCCGGTGCTCCGAACCTGAACGCCGTTGGCAAGTTTCTCCGAGAACGTCATCATCTTGGTTGCATCATCAAATGTGATCACCGCGCTCTCGGTAAAAGGCTTGCCGTCGGCTTTTCCTACTGTCTTTGCATCGAGCGATTTTCCATCCGGTCGAAGAGTGAAGGTGACCGTGCCCTCCCTTGGCGCAAGACCCAGCGCGCTTTCGCGACCGATCCAATTGAAGGTCCACTGCCCGACAAAATAACCGATTGATTGCTTTTGTTGCGGCTGAGGAACCTCGCGACGCGGAGGTTGTTGAGGCTGCGCCGGCGCCGTGCTTTGTGCGCCAGCGGGCAGCTCAGCGCCACGCTTCAAGTCATAGTCAAAGGCGTATGTTTGGCCGCCAAAATCGGCTTCGCCCTTGCCCTTCAAACTGTCGCCCTGAACGACAAAGCTGTAGTTGATCACAACGCTCCCCTGCCCCGTTTCCATTTCCAGCTTCGCGGTCACCTTGTCGCCATCCACCTTTATGTCCTTCAGCGCGACGTCGCTGCCTGGTCGAAGACCCGTTATGGTACCCGTGTAAGCGTCACCCTCTTTCTTGAAAGTGGCCACGGCATTTTGCTTCCCTTGTATCCCATCTACAGTGCCGGCCCAACGACCCGCAAGCTTGTCGGTCGTTTGACCGGAGGCGGTGAAGCCCTGAATCAATAGAATTGCTACGACAATGAGAACTTTACGCATTACTCGATCCTCCTGCGATCTATTATTGCGGTATTCGGAAAGGAACCTGAGAGATTGTCCACTGGTAAGCGACGCGATTGCGCTCTTATGTTTCGCTGACAGAAACGGGCGGTCCGCCGAACACGGAGACCGCCCGCTTTACTTCAAAACTTCGCCACCCAACTTTACTTTGCCGAAGGCGACTTCGCGACGGCCGGCTCGCGCTGTTCTGCATCACGCGTAAAAGTAAACCAGCCTATCATCATCTCTTCCCACGTCTGATCGCCCCAACGTACTTCCTTGCTCGGGTCCGGATTGAATTTGTTCTTTGTGGAGTTGTCAAAATGCGCCACACAATCCAGCCGAGTCCCCTTTGGAAGAGCGATCGGTTTTTCAGGAATGTAAGTCAACTGCCAGTTGAAATCGTATTTTGGCACGTTGAGCAAGACCTCCGAGCGGCCATCCGGGTACACGGCGGTGTAGACAAAGTCCTTACCGCGGAAATGCATGTGCGGCATGAACGACGTCAGATGCACATCTTCTTTGAACGTAGTCGAGGACTTTACCTCGTGGTTGCCATCTCCCGGGGGAATCGCAAACCGCGCGTTCATTGCATTCCCGGTTACCAGCGTCTTGATCGGAGGCTCCTTACTAAAAACCAGGCCGATACTGGTGCGATCCTTTGTGGCCTCGCCGTTGGTGGTGTAGTGCATCTGAAACACGATGCTCGAGCCCGCTTTTATGAGTCGCGCCGTGCCAGCGCCAAAAAAGATGCCGGTCTTGTTTGGCGTTACGCCTCCCAATTGTCCTCGGCCTCCCTGCGCTTCGCCTCCCGCGCCGCCGCGTCGTCCGCTAGCCCCAGGTTCCTGAACAAAAGCTATTACGTGATGGACCACGGCACGATTGCCTGGCCTAATCTCCATAGCCTGAACCCACTTATCTTCTTTGAAGTTTGTTGGGATCGTAAAGTAGAGGTACGGCACGGTCCCGTCCGCCGGTACCGCATGCTCTTCCTGCATGGCTAGCACGACATCGGGTGTTCCGATGGTCCATCCGGTCGTGAATTTTGGCGTCGGCGGCATGTCCTTGTCATCACCCTTGGGCGCCCCTGCATCAACCCAGGCTACGACTGCGTCGATCTCCTTTTGAGAGAGACTCGGATTGTTTGAGAACTTGCCGACGTGCGGATCAGCAGACCATGGAGGCATCGAGCGTTCAACTACCCTTTGCCTGATTGATTTCGCCCACGGCCGCACTTCCTGGTAGGTGAGCAGTGACATCGGCGCGATCTCGCCCGTACGGTGGCACTCGACGCATCGATTGAACAGGATTGGAGCTACGTCCTTGGTATAGGTCGCGCTCGCTTTGGCTGGTCCGCTTGCCGAGACTCCAACCACCAGGACCGCGATCAGCCCTGCCATTATGGCCCCTACCTTGAGTAAGCGCATTTTTTTCACCCTCCTTCGAGAGTTCGGACTGTTGTAGTTGTAGCACGGGCCGCGAACACTCAGCGCGGCCCGTGCTTTGTGACGTCTATTTCGACGCCGTTTCAGTTCGAAGATTCTGACCGTCCATGGTGTAGTCCAACCACCCGATCATCATCTCTTCCCATGTCTGCGGACCCCAGCGGACTTCCTTGGTCGGGTCCGGATTGAACTTGTTCCGTTCGGAATTGTCGTGATGCGCAACGCAGTCGATCCGGCTACCCTTGGGCGCGGCCACTGGTTCCTTCATGAAGTAAACAAGCTGCCAATTGAAATCATATCTGGGCACGCTCAGAAGAATCTTAGACGTGCCGTCCGGATAGACCAGCTTGTACTCGAAGTCTTTTCCGCGAACGTGCATATGCGGCATGAAACTCACGATGTGCGAATCTTCTCTAAAGGTGAAAGACGACTTGGACTCGTAATGTGGCTCTCCTGCGGGAATCACAAGGTTTCGCGCAACGGCGCCGGTAGTGATGACCCGCTTCTCGACAGGCCCTTTTGCGAAGTAAAGACCAATGCTTGTGCGGTCCTTGCTTGCCTGGCCGTTTGTCGTGTAGTGCATCTGGAAGATGAGCATCGAGCCCTTCTTGACTAACTTCGCCTGACCGTCGCGCAGGCTCAAGGGACTCATTCCGGGAGCCCATCCAACGAGCATTCCGTCTTGAGTATTCCCTCGTCCGCCGCCCTGACCAGGTTGTTGCGCGGTTCTCGCTTCACCGTCTCGATTCGCGGCAGCGCCGAGATTGATCTCCCCTGGCGCCGGCATCGGACCCTGTCCGGGCTCGCGAACGCTGACGATCACGTGATGAACGACGGCAGGATCGCCTCGCTTGATCTCGGCGAACTGAACGTATTTGTCTTCGGTGAAATTCGTCGGTACCGCAAAGTGTCTGTAGGCAACAACGCCATCCGCGGGTACGCTCGCCTCGACGGTCATCGGCAATATGACGTCCGGGATGCCGCGCTTCCAACCCTCGGGTTGGAATTTCGGCGCGGGCGGCAAATCTTTTAGATCTCCCTCTTTTGCACCGCCATCAACCCACGCGACGATCGTATCGATTTCCTTTTGTGAGAGCCTGCTGTCGTTGGCAAATTCTCCGTGTTTGGGATCGGCAAGCCAGGGTGGCATCCGCCGCTCAACTACGACCTCGCGAATCGATTTTGCCCACGGCCGAACATCTTTGAAGCTGACCAGGGACATCGGAGCAATTTCACCGGCCCGATGACACGAGGCACAGTTTTTATGCATAATCGACGCAACGTCCTTCGTGAACGTGACCGGCGACGCTTTGTCGCTGGCGCTTGTCGATAACTGAAACAGGAAGACCACGGCAAGAATCAGCCCGGCAGTCAGGCAAAGTCCGCTGGTGCGTTTCATGTTCTCTCCTCTTAGAAAGCGGTGACCAAATATTCAGATTCCACTGCTCGCTCAATAGCGAGATAAGACCCCTTGATCGCTAATCGCAACGCCAGTCGCCTTGAATCCGAAAAGCACCCGGCGTTGAATCGTCTCGGACCAGGATCCTTATATCCTTCCATCTCAGCGTCCGAGGCCTTGAGTCGTTCGCAGACCGCCCGGTAGGTCGGTTTGCAGTGTGCGCTAACTGTAGCTTGTAGCTGACCTTTTGTCAATTGAAGTCTGAAAGCTGAGCCCGGGCTCAATCTGAAAGCTGAGTTCAGGCTCAATCTACAATGGCCTGATAGGCCAACTGCCTGAACTGGGTCCCATAAGTCAGGTTAGTATGAGGCAGGATCTGAATCATAAAAATCCCGATCATCTGCTCTTTGGGATCGATCCAGAACCGCGTTCCAGCCGCTCCACCCCAGTAGTACTCGCCTTCCGAACCTACAACTCCGGTCTTTCCCGGACCGGGACTAACCGCCATTGTGAAGCCGAAGCCGTACCCTCTTCCCAACACACCTCCCCGCGGCATATCGCCGAGGTGGTCTGAGGTCATCAGCTCTACCGTCTTGCGGCTCAGGATTCGTACACCCTCAAGTTCGCCTCCGTTGAGCAGCATCTGACAGAACCTCAAATAGTCAGAAGCCGTGGACACAGTTTGCGAACCACCGCCGAAGTTTACGGCTGGCTTTAGATAGGAAGTTTGAGCGGGCGTTGCGTTGGGCTTGATTGTCCAGCCCTCGCCTGGGGCATAGAGCTTCGCAAAGCGATTCTTCTTATCGGCCGGTACCCAGTAGCCTGTGTCATCCATTTTCAACGGCTTGAAAATTCGCTGCTCGAGAAATTTGTCGTAGGGCTGTCCCGAGACCACTTCAACCAAACGCGCAAGCACATCCATCGATAAGCCGTACTCCCACATCGTTCCAGGTTGATGGACCAGCGGCGCTTGCCCGATCTTCTTAACCATTTCTCCGATCGTCTGGTCGAGGTTGTTTGTCCCGAGCTTCTCGTAGATTCGCTTCCCGTCCACATCCTCGGGTCCACCGTAATCGATTCCCGACGTGTGCCGCAGCAAGTCGAGTATAGAGATCTCGCGCTGCGCCGGGACTGAGTATCGAGTCTTCTTCCCGGTCCGCGGATCAGTCTCCACCACCGCAACCTTCATATTGCCGAGTTCAGGCAAATACTTGGAGACCGGTTCTGAGAGCGCGAACTTGCCTTCCTCATAAAGGATCATCACCGCGACTCCGGTAATCGGCTTGGTCATCGAATACATGCGGAAGATGGTGTCCTTCCGCATCGCCACACCGGCCTCTTTGTCCTGGAAACCGTAGGTCTCGAAATAACCAACCTTACCGCGGCGCGCGATCAGCCCGATCGCACCGGCAATATGGCCTTTGTCTACGTGGTCTTTCATCACTGCCCCGATTCGGTCGAGGCGTTCGGTTGAGAGCCCGGTTCCGTTTGGCGCTACCGAGCGAATCCCCTGCCCTGCAGCCGCACCGGTCAGCAGAACAATTACGAACAACACCATTATGCGAGTGATCTGCGCCATAGAATCTCCTCCGAATGCGGCGTACGTCGGCCCTCAGGAATCTGTACTCAGGTCAAAGCCTTCCGGTTACAAAGTTCGCGGTTTGGGTAGCGAGTCTTCGCTACTTCTTTAAGTACTGATCGAACCATTCAATCGCGAGCTTGATAGCCCGTTCGCGCTCTGTGGTATAGACGCCGTAATGAGTGATCCCCGGAATAACAACGTATTTCTTTGCGCCGGTCATGCGATCATACCCTGCCTTAGCGTGATCGTTGTTGTCGAACAGCTCTTCCTTCTCGGCGACGATAAAAAGCGCGGCACAATTCTTTAGCTTCGCCGCGTCCTCTACTGGTGCGTAGAGCAAAAGTTTGTCGCGGATTGGAGCGCCCTGCAGATTGCCCACTACGCGTGCGCGCGGCGCCGGATAGCCAAGCTCGCCTCGCGCTCGTTTGGTGGCTTCTTCATAAGCAAGCTTCACCTGATCGTCAGCGGCCCCGGCAAGGGCAACTGCCTTTGGACGGGAGTCAAGTGAGCCGACCTGGCTGACGATTGCCCGCACTCGCGGATCCCTCGCCGCAACGTAAACCACATGCCCGCCCGAGTAGCTTGACCCTCGCAAACCAATTCGATTTTTGTCCACCATCGGCTCAGCCATCGCCCAATGGATCGCGTTGAACCAGTCGATCACCATCTCAAGCGGATCGACGACCTCCCGTACCTCGGTGACTTCAGCGGTGTACTTAAGACCTTCCTTCTTTGCGGGAGGAGCTGTCAGGATGACGCGCGATTCACTTTCTCCCCAGCCGCGATAATCGAAATTGATTACGAGGTAACCCGCATTGGCTAGGTCGATCGAGTCACGTCGAAACCCTGCTGCGGTGCCGCCCCAGCCATGCGCCTGAATCACAGTTGGGAGCTGCTTGCCGGCCAGCGTCTTGAGCGAGAAAAGCTCGGCGTGCAATCGAACCCCTTCGCTGACGATCTTCGCCGTGCGGAAATCTATCGTGTCAGGCGCTTTGTAGGACGCCGACGATGGCGCGCCCGCTTGTGTCGAGGGCTTTGCTGAGCCGAAGGTTGCCAAACCGAAAGCAAGCATCTGCGCTGCCATCACGATCGCCAAAACTCTGATCAGCTTCCTATTCATCAAATCTCCTTTACTTTCTCTCAACAGTACCTAACGCGAATTAAACAGCGAACCGCTGGTAATCCATTATTCTGACCATTCTGACCCAGGAATTCTCGATGAGTGAAATGACGTTTTGAAACCGTCCAGCCGGTCGGTTTTATCTCAGGGTCCAACGTATAGTCAAGCGGGTAACTCTGATGATTTCTCTTGACGCCTCGGGTTTCGTCGGCTTAAATTTCGGCTGGAAGGCTAGGCCCCTTCATTAACTAGAACTTTCAAAGATAGCGGTAGGACTCAAATGTATAATTACGGGCACTTGCTAATGGCGAGTGATGTCGTGCTCATCCTGGGCGGCGCAACAATGTATTGGCTCTCTCCAAGACTACGTCGCAATTGGGTACTGGGATATGGCTCGCGACGATCGATGATCAACGATGCAGCCTGGCAAGCCGGAAACAAGTTCGCGGGAATGGCTCTAGCTTTACTGGGTCTGATTGCGATGCTATTACACGTGAGCTTGAAGGATGCTATTGAGTCAAACGATGTGGCTCAGATTATCTCGCTGGCCTTCACCTTATTACTTCCCTTCCTCGCTATGTTCTTGACGGAAAAACACCTCGCGCGTTCGTTCCGAAACTGATCTGCTTCATCGGTCCAAAGTCGAAGACTAATCAAACTGCGCGGACGGAGCCAACCTCCAGTTGACGACGCCATCGGTATGCAGTAAGAGTCCTAGGAACTCAAACAACAAATGAATGCGGAGAAGAACTTGGAACCGATCTCTCACTACTACTACTCACACCGGTTGAAGCTGCACTTTTGGGATTGGGGCAATGAAGACAAGCCAGCGTTGATCCTGGTTCACGGCGGGTTGGATCACGCTCGTAATTGGGATTGGGTTGCGCGAGCATTGCGCGAGCACTTTCACGTTTACGCGATCGACCTGCGCGGGCACGGTAACAGCCAGTGGGCGCCGGGCGCTCTCTACAGCATCGCCGAGCATGTGCTCGATCTATCCGCCCTCGCTGACATAATCAACTCTTCGCCAATTTATCTGGTCGGACACTCGCTGGGCGGGATCGTGACGCTCTTCTATTCTGGCGTGTATCCCGACCGCGTCAAAAAAGCGGTCTCCATCGAGGGACTGGGTCCGCCGCCGACTCACAAGATTTTCCGTCCGGCGTCGGAGCGAATGCGGAGTTGGATCGAGGCAATCCGCCAGTCAGAACGTCGCGATCCGCACAGCTACAAGGGTCTCGATTTGGCGGTCGCGCGAATGAAGGAGGCGAACCCGCACCTGTCGGACGAGGTTGCGCGCCATCTGACACTGCATGGAACCAATTGGAACGCTGACGGCTCGCTGGTTTGGAAGTTCGACAACTACGCCCGGCCGTTCGCGCCTTATGGTCACAACCGCGAGGACTTCATCGAGATAATGGGTCAGATCGCTTGCCCTGTATTGCTGTTTTGGGGGATGGAGAGCTGGGCGTCGGATCCCGAGTCCGACGGCCGCGCACAAGTGATCAAAAACCATCGGCTGATCAAAGTGCCCAACGCAGGCCACTGGGTCCACCACGATCAGCTGGACATATTTCTCGCGGAGACCATGAACTTCCTTCTCGAGACTTGACGCTTCGGTCAACGCCGGCCGAGATCACCCGTACATTCGGAAAAAAAAAGGCTCTGGGTTGACTTCATATGTGTCACCGCGGTATATATGGCGGCGCCACATATAGGGACGGCTTACATATGCTCAACCAGGAAGTAAAACGAGGAAGCGCTGAGATGTTAATACTGGCGATGGTCGAGGATCGGCCGCGCCATGGATATGAAATCGCCAAGCTGATTGAGCAGCGCTCCGAAGGCGTGCTGCAGTTTCACGTCGCCTCGCTATATCCGATGCTCTATCGCCTCGAGACGCGCGGATGGATTCAAGGCCGCTGGGTCGAGAAGGCGGGCCAGCGCAGGCGACGGTACTACAAAGTCACCGCCGCCGGCCGTAAGGTGCTCGACGAACAGCGGCAGACCTGGCTGGACTTCTTTGCTGCGCTCGATCGCGTGGCAGGGATAAATCCCGCCGAGGGGTGAGCGAAGGAATCTAGCGTAGACTGTCCAGTCTTCGCGTCGGCCCGCAGACCGGACAGTCTACGGTACATCTCACCGCTAAGGGGTTTCGATGGACTGGAAGAAATACATCCGAGACCACCTATCGCCGCTTCAGCTCGGTACCGAGCGCGAGCTGGAAATGGCCGACGAGATGGCTCAGCACCTCGAGGCCGTCTACGAAGAGACGCTCGCTGCGGGGGCGACCGAGCAAGAGGCCTATCAACACGCCATAGCTCACATAAAGGACTGGCGTCTATTGGAGTGCGAACTGATCCGCTCTAAGAGGCCCATTGCTCACACCTGGATGAGCAGACGTCTTGTGACCGAAGCCAGAATAGAATCTCGGCGACTAAAAGGACTTGGTATGGGCGCATTCACGCATGATTTGCGGTACGCGGCACGAATGTCACTCAAGAGCAAAGGATTCACAGCTGTTGCTGTCTTATCGCTGGCGCTGGGCATCGGGGCCAACACCGCTATCTTTAGCACCATCAACGCCGTGATGTTGAAAATGCTGCCCGTAAGCAATCCAAACGAGTTGGTTTTACTGTCCGTCATAGGCCCGGGCAGAACCAGCAACAACTTCAATTATCCTCTCTTCGAAAGGCTCAGGGAGAGCGATCATTCCTTTGCCGGCCTGATAGCTGCCAACACAGTAAGCGGGTTGCGAATGACTTCAAGCGAGCCCGGAGCGAGCGGCGAAGCTGAGACAGTCCAGCAAGCACAGGTCTCCGGCAACTTCTTTTCCGTACTCGGTGTAAACGCGGTCATCGGACGTGTGTTGACCGATGAGGACGAAACGGTTGCGGTCATAAGCTATGACTTCTGGAAACGCTGCTTTGGGCTCGATCCGACAGTTGCTGGAAGAAAAATCACCCTCAATGAGTGCCCGTTCACCATCGTCGGCGTCACTCCCCCCGCATTTCAAGGCTTTGAGGTAGGTCGCAAACCTGACCTCTGGTGGCCTTTACGTGCTGTTCCGCTCGTGTACCCGAACAACCGAACGCTCAAGCTGAGAAGTCATTGGTGGCTTCGAGTAATCGGGCGCATTAAACCCGGAGCGACCCTTGCCCAGGCCCGTGAGGAACTCGATATCATCGTCAAACAGCAAACCTCCGAGATGCTCGCGGAAGACCCGCCGAGATCCGAGAGCACGCTTCGCTACTTCAAAGAGTTGAGACTCGAGCTTGAGCCGGGAGGCACGGGATGGAGCACGCTGCGAGGACAGTTTAAACAGCCGCTTCTGATTCTCATGGCAATCGTCGGTATTGTGCTGCTGACCGCCTGCGCAAATGTAGCGAATCTCCTTTTAGCGCGCGCGTCCAGCCGTAGAAAAGAAATCGCAATTCGATTGTCACTCGGAGCCGGACGGTTGCGAATCATCCGGCAATTGCTCACCGAGAGCATGCTGCTTGCGATCGCCGGCGGTCTCCTGGGTTTACTCTTCGCGCAATGGGGTACTGGAGTCTTGATTGCTTATCTTCCGCGGCAACAGACCGCCGGTCTTCTTGTCGCTCCTGATACGAAGGTCCTCGGCTTCACACTGGCCGTTTCGGTGCTTACGGGAATCCTGTTTGGTTTGGCTCCCGCGCTCCAGGCGACGCGGCTTGATCTTGCCGGCTCGTTAAGGAATCAAGCGGCCACCTCAGGGCGTTCACGTCTGGCCATCAGAAAGGTTCTAGTAGTGTCGCAAGTGGCGCTCTCGTTATTCCTTATCATCGGAGCGGGACTGTTCGTCCGAAGTCTCCAAAATTTGAAATCCGTTGATACCGGCTTCGATCGGGAGAATCTCGTTCACTTCGGCATCGATCCCGGCGGTCGGCTAGACGCAGCGCGGCGCGCAAACCTCTACAAAGAGGTATTGGATCGATTGGAAACGTTGCCGGGAGCTCGCTCGGCAAGTCTGTTGAGCTTCCCTCTCCTCGGCGGCGGCAGCATTACGAACAGAATGACTTTGCCCGGTCTTGACGCTCAACCTGGAGACGAAGCGGTCTGCCATCAACTTTGGGTCGGCCCAAGGTTCTTTGAGACAATGGGCATACCCATTCAGTCGGGTCGTGACTTTACAAAGGGCGATGTGTCTCAGCCAGGTCAAGCCGTTGACGATGGTGCAAAGGGTTCTGCAAAGAAGGGTATGCAACCGGTCACTCCATTGGCCGCGGTCATCAATCAGTCAATGGCCCGGCAATTCTTCCCGAACGCAAACCCTATCGGCAAGCTTTTCACGTACGAGGGATACTCGACGCCTGGCAACGTGTTCGAAGTAATTGGGGTCGTCAAAGACGCCAAGTATGAAAACCTCCGCGACCCGGCACCGAAGACCTTCTACACGTCCTACTTCCAGAGACCGAGCAACTTCGATCAAACATTTCAAATGCGAACATTCGGCGATCTCACCGGCCTCGAGACGATCATCGAGCGCGCTCTGCAGCAGGTGAACCCGCGGCTCCACATTGTCGGTCTGCAAACGATGAGCGATCAAGTGGATCGGTCGCTGATGCAGGAGCGCTTTATCGCTCAGATCGCGGGCTTCTTCGGTCTGTTCGCGCTCTTGCTCGCCAGCGTTGGTCTTTACGGAATCATGTCACATACCGTGACTTGTAGAACCAATGAGATCGGAATCCGAATGGCGCTCGGTGCGCGTCAAAGCAGAGTCGTGCGGATGATACTGCGCGAATGTCTGACGCTGGTAGCAGTGGGCTTGGCCAGCGGACTTGTAGCGGCAATAGTCGCGACGAGGTTAATAGAGAGCCGGCTGTACGGGCTGACTCCAACTGATCCCGCTACGATGGCTTTCGGAGTTTTAACGATGTTCTGTGTTGCCGCTCTCGCCGGTTATCTGCCGGCTCGACGAGCCTCAAGGATCGACCCGATGGACGCTTTGAAATGCGAGTAGCGACAAAACAAGAGGCGCAACATGCCGGACTGGAAGAAATACGTCCGAGACCACCTATCGCCACTCGATCTCGGTACTGAACGCGAGCTCGAAATGGCCGACGAGATGGCTCAGCACCTCGAGGCCGTCTACGAAGACGCCCTGAGCCACGGAGCGTCTGAGCAAGAAGCCTACGTGCGCGCTGCAGCTCACATAAAGGACTGGCGCCTGTTGGAGTGCGAGCTGATCCGCTCGAAGCGCCCGATTGCTCACAAGTTGATCAGCAAACGTCTTGCAGTAGAGGCCCGAATTGAATCGCGCGTTGGAAGGAGAGGTATCGGTATGGGATCACTTGGTCAAGACCTGCGTTACGGTTCGCGAATGCTGCTCAAAAACAAAGCCTTCACCGCGGTGGCGGTGCTTTCGTTGGCGCTGGGCATCGGCGCTAACACTGCATTGTTTAGTCTGATCGATGCAGTCCTTCTGAAGATGCTTCCTGTCAGGGAGCCAAAGGAGCTTGTGCTGTTCAATTGGTTTTCCGGACCACGAGCGATGTTCCGTTCACACGACGGCAACCTGAAACGCGATCCGGTTACTAAAGAGATGACCAGCACCTCGTTCTCGTACTTGACGTTCGAGCAACTCCGAGACGCAAACGAGTCACTATCACAAGTATTCGCGTTTGCTCCAATCGAGCAACTCAACGTCAACGTAGACGGTCAGGCGGAGATCGCTGGTGGACAGCTCATCACCGGAGCTTACTACGAAGGGTTGGGAGTTCGAGCACTTATCGGACGTACAATAACGCCGGGCGACGATGCCGCTCAGGCTGATCCTGTCGTTGTGATCACTGATAGGTACTGGCAGCGCCGCTTCAATCGCGATTCGAACATCATTGGCCGAACGATCAACGTCAACAACGTAGGTTTCACCGTTATCGGGGTGACTCCGCCGGAGTTCTTCGGAGCCCTTGAAGTCGGTCAACCCGCGGATCTCTCGATTCCAATGTCATCCGAGCCCCTAATAAGATCGGGCAGTCGGGATTTGACGCAGTCCTGGTTCTGGTGGGTGAGAATCATGGGGCGCGTGAAACCAGGCGTAACCGCGGAGCAAGCCCGGGCTAATCTGGAACCGGCTTTTCAGCGGAGCGCGCTCGACGGTTGGAACGCCGTGGTGGCGAGCGCGCGCGCCCAGGGTCAAACACTTAGCTCGGACCCACGCGATACTCCCCTGCTGAGAGTAAGCTCGGGTAGCCAGGGTCTTGTTGATGCCCGTCGATCCTATTCGGAGCCACT
>DASRIZ010000004.1:0-28260 GCA_035649735.1 Blastocatellia bacterium
CTGGTGGACAGGTCAGATTGTATCTCAGCCGGGCCAGCCATCAATAAAAATGTTGAGTTATTAATACAATTACCCGGATTCTATTGAACCGGGTACGCTCAGTGGTGTATTCTGTCGGGCTAAAGTAGAGATGACGCCAGCGATCTGAGCGTCACGAAAGGAGAATGCATAATGAGTGCTGTTGGTTGTGCCCGAGCGGGTGGCCAGAGTGAAAGTCAAAATTGGCTGCGTGCCCGCTGTGAGGTGAGTGGAAACGGCCGTGATTGCAGAATTGTCAATTTGACGGCCGAGGGCGTCTTTGTCGAGAGCTACGTTCCTGCGGTGACGGGCTCAAGAGTCACGATGAGCTTTCGTCTCCCAAATGGTCACCAGGTGTGTACACCGGGCGTCGTGAGCGACCACACATTTCAGCGCGGCTTTAGCGTTGAGTTCGTCGACCTCTCCCCAAGAGATCGCAACCAGATCAACGGGATAGTTGGCTGAATCCTGAAAGTCAACGTTCCGCGAACAATGAAAAAGGGGTGGCTCAAGGCCACCCCTTAACTTTTACCCTACAACAAGCTTCTTACTTCTTGGTTTCCGCGGAGGTTATCTCAACATTGTTGGTTGTAAGCGTCATACCAGTGACTCGTTGAAGATCGGCGAGAGCCTTGTTGTAGTCAGTCAGAGCGCGGACCTCGGTTCCTCGCGCAACCGACAGATCGGTCTGCCGTTGTAACACCACGAAGTTGGTAGACAGCCCTGCCCGATATCTTTCCACTTCACCGTTATACTGCGCTTCGGCCGCCAACGCACCCGCCTGGGCCGCTTCATACCGCATCTTTGATGCAACCACCGCTTGCAGTGCATTTCGAACATCAACCTGGACGGTCTCAACCAGCTGGCGCTGGCGGGCGTCCAGCTGCCGCTGCTCTGCCAGAGTGCGCCCGAGGTTTGCTTTGGCGGTCCGGTTGCGCCACGGGAAACTGAGTCTAACTCCGACCTGATATGTTCTGAAATCCTGCCCAAAAAGGTTTCTCAGCGACTGGCCAAATCCTCCCTGAAATCGCTCCAGGATGTTGGCACCGTTTCCTCCTCCACCTCCTCCGATGATTACCGCATCCTGAGGCGCGCCCGCCAGCCCGGTGGTCGTGTAGGTTCCAATAAAATCCAACTGAGGCTTGAGCTGGTTTGTGAAGTACTTGACGTCGATTTCCTTCTGTTCGGCCAGAAGTCTCAATTGGTCGAGCTCCGGACGGTTCTTGAGGGCCAATCGCGTCGATTCCTCAAGGTCGAACGCTACCTCTGCTTTTATCGGTTGATCGGTTGGGGTAAGCTCCGAGTACCAGATCTTGTCAGTCGGATCCTTGAGCAGAAGAATCTTCAATGCATTCTCGGCTGTAGTAATCCCCTGCAACGCTACAATCACGTTCCCCTTTGCCGTTTCAAGCTGCGCTTCGGTGGAGCGAAGTTCGATCGGCGCCAATGTACCCGCTTCCACCATCTTTTGATTGTTTTCTAGTTGGGTTCGCGCCAGATCAACCGAATCGCGCGCGATCTTTTCGTTTCGGATTGCATACACCAGATCCCAGTAGGCGCGTTGAACCTGATTGATGATCTCAATCACCGTCTGGCGGAACTGGCTGTCAGAGAGATCAAGTGACTTTTTCGCGAGCTGAATGCTGCGCCGCGTCGCGTCCAGCGAAAAGTTACGCAGAATCGGTTGGGTGTATGTAAAGGTAAGGTTTGTGTTGAACACCGGATTCAACGACGCGAAGATGTTGCTGCTTCTCGCCCTGCTGTTGTCAAACTCCATAAACAGGTTGCCGCCAGTCTGCTCGAAGTTCTTAGTGGTCGTAAAGTTGTAGAACAGATTCTTATTTGTAAGGGTACCGCTATTTGCGCCGCTCAGCGACGAAGACGTCGGGTTAATAGCGTTGCGAAACCCGATATCCGCTTGCGAAGTGTAGTCGTAAAACCCTCTAAGAGAGAACAGGCTGAACTCTGAGATTCGCACGCTCTGGCGAAATTGCTCTATATCGAGGTTGTTTTGAAGAGCCTGGGCGATGGCATCTTGAAGCGCCAGCAATCGTACCTCGCCAGGTCTGATGCCGACTCGATCCCGGGTGACTTCGGGCGAAGCCGCAATCGGTTTTGTTATCGGATTCTGCGAGGACTGATCCTGACCCGTGGGTTGCTGGCGCGCCACCACGCCGTCCTGCGCAAGCGCCGCAATAGGTGACCAGGCCGCGAGCAGAGCCGTTAACGAAGCAACCGCAACTATCCGGCTCGATTGTCGAAATGTTCTCAGTAGTGAACTCATAAGTCTTCCTCTCAAAGCAAAATCCAGACACCTGCTCTCAAACCCAAAAGCTAGTGCTTTACAAATTTGAACAGCGATGCCGTCGTCTGATTTAGTCAACTGCTTGATACGACAGCTTTGAGGCCGTCGTTTCAATAAAGTCCACACTTGAACTCGACGGCCCGCCTTCGCAAATCGCTAAAATGAAGCGCGCTAATAGAGTGTACACGCGCCTCCGGAAATTACAAACGCTACCGCGGTTGGATTGTTAACAGCTCCACCCACGGTCCACTTTCACAAAAGAGTACGTTTCAGAGCCAAACGCGTGCCATTAAAAGTTGATTTGCTTAAGTGGACGAATCGTTAAGGTTGGAACAATTAGGGCGATCCAACAGCAGGCAGACTTGCCCATCTGTGGGATCGCCCTTTCCCAGAATCGAAGAACTTCTCAGGGATGGCGGAACAATTAACGGCCGATCAACTTCGCAACGGCATTCTCAAAGGTGAGGGCTGATTTCTTACCCTTGAACTCAATGCGTTGCAGATGGAAAGAACCGTCGGCCTCCTGCGAGTAGAACACCGATGTAACCGACGGCGCCTTATCAAGCTTGGCGATCTTATAAGTCGCCGTCAGGACCTCCCGGTTGCCCTGAGCGATCACCAATTCGTCCTTCCCTTCGACGTACTTAACTTCATATTCGCCCTTTTGTAATTCCTGTCCGCCAATCCTGGCATCGCGCTTAAGCGATATTGATCGATTGACCTCCTGCGCAAAAGCAGAAACCGTGACCAATCCGATGACCAAAAGCAATCCAAGAACAACGCTTACAGACTTTCTCATATCCCGTCTCCTTTTCTCGGCATCTCGGTAACTATTGCCTTGCCGTGCGCAAGCCATTCAAGCTTTGTCGCATCGGCGCTTCAATTAAGAATCCGCTCGTGCGCTCCTGACGGCCGCAGTAAGGCCACAGCGCGCTGATAAAACGGCGGCGAAGCCGTTTTCCCGAGCAGCTGCTTTCGTAAAACCAACTTCGCCACCTTTAGTGACGTAATAACCCGCTCCAGGTTTACGCCTCTAGCTTCGTTAACGACTCTTAGTACGTTAACAGTGTTAAGCAATGTTCCAAAAAAATTTAGATTCTGAGGCCTTCGATCAAAGTATCAATCATCAGGTCAATTAGGTCGCTTTTTTTCACCCAGGGAAAGTCTGGCATCGAGATAAAAAGCGAAGTGATCCCGTGACCGCCGGCCCACATCATCTGAGTCACCGCTTCGACATCACTCTCGCGAAACTTCTTTGCTTTTATGCACGCGTCGACGCCTGCTCGGAGGCAGCCATAGGCCTTCATTCCCATCGACTTCTCGGGCAGGTGACGCTTATCGTCGCGAGGATGTTGAGGATGATTGATAAACGTCAACTTATAGTGATTGGGGTTCTTTAGGCCGAAGTCCACATACGCGCGGCAACCTTTGCGCAGGCCTTCGATCGGGTCATCACCCTCGCGGGTTATGGCTTCCATTCGCCTGGCGAGTTTGGCAAAGGTCTCCTCGCAGATTGCGTAAAGCAACGAAGCCTTGTCTTCAAAGTAGAGATAGATTGTGGTGGGTGAGTATTCGATCTTCTCGGCGACGCGCCTCATCGACACGTTTTCATAGCCTTCGTTTACAAACAACTCGCGCGCGGCGTCCAGGATGTCCTGACGCAGTGCTTCCCTCTCACGCTCTCTTCTTTGCTTCGTTCCCATTCTCTCGGCTTACCAGCGTACTCTCACTTAACACTGTTAAGATACTAGGAAACCCGGTCCGGTTCAAGGACTTTTTTTCCGTAGCATTGACTCTAGTCTCTGGAGTTTGGACATTTCTCTTGCAAATCCCACCAACGCAGAGACTGTGCGAAAATTCCCAACACCTACAACTTCAGTTGGGGGTTCTTTAGTTTCAACCTACGACGGCCCGGGCGGAGCCTGTTTCCGCTTCGTGGCAAAACTAAATGACCCCCAACTGAAGTTGGGGGTGTTACTAGAGTTTTCACACGATCTCTGCGTTGGTGGGATTTGCGAGGAAAAAGCACCGTACTTGCCCGGCCCCATGTCATTTGCTAGTGTCACTGCCAATGGCAACTCTTCAATTCCTTGGCGCCACCGGGACAGTCACCGGCTCAAAGTTCGTGCTTGAAGCGGGCGGCAGCCGTGCGATGATTGATTGCGGTCTCTTTCAGGGACTCAAGGCGCTGAGGCAGCGTAATTGGGAGACTTTGCCGGTCAATCCCGCTTCTATATCCTGGGTGCTTCTAACTCACGCTCATATCGATCACTCCGGTTATTTGCCTCGGCTCGTTCGCGACGGTTTCAAGGGCCGAGTCCTCGCCACCAGGGCTACTGCTGATCTGTTGAAGATCATGCTGCCTGACTCGGCGAGGCTCCAGGAAGAAGATGCCGAATATGCAAACCGAAAGGGATTCGCCAAGCACCGTCCCGCCCTGCCTCTTTACACTGAAGCCGACGCGACCGCAGCACTCCGGCTGATCCGTAAAGTTGCCTACGAAGAGACCGTTAAACTCAACAAATCCTTGGTTGCCCGTTTTACTTCTGCCGGCCACATCCTTGGATCCAGTTTTATCGAAATCCAGGTGAATGAGGCGGCTCACCCTCCGCTGAAAATAATCTTTTCGGGAGATCTGGGACGTTATGATGAGCCGATATTGAACGACCCAAGTCCCGCGCATGAGGCCGATTTTCTACTGGTCGAATCGACATACGGAAATCGGCTTCACGATAAAACAGATCCGAAGGATCGACTCGCGGAAATCATCAACACAACCGCGCAACGCGGCGGCAAGATCATCATCCCGGCGTTTGCCATTGGACGGACGCAGTTGCTCGTCTATTACATCCGTGAGCTTGAGGACGAAGGACGAATTCCAGTTCTGCCGGTAGCCGTGGATTCTCCGATGGGCGCCGAAGCGACCCGTCTGTACTCACGGCACCAGGATGATCACGACCTGGACATGCAGCGGCTTGCGAATCTAAAGAGGAATCCGCTGGCGACCCGCAATTTCAGTCTGGTTCAGGGTCGCGGCGGTTCGAGGGCGCTCAACAATCTGCAGGGCCCGGCGATCATTATCTCTGCATCCGGGATGGCTACAGGAGGGCGCGTACTTCATCATCTGACGCACTGGCTTCCGGATCCTGCCAGCTCGGTCATCTTCGCCGGGTATCAAGCTACAGGAACACGCGGTAGGTTATTGCAGGATGGCGAAACACAGATAAAGATCCATGGCGAGATGGTGCCGGTTCGCGCGCACATCGAAAGCGTCAGCAGCCTCTCCGCCCACGCGGACGCGGGCGAGATAATGCGATGGCTTCGCGGATTCAAAAGGCCGCCCCGCAAGACTTTCATTGTTCACGGCGAGGCCGATTCGGCGACAGCGCTTCGGGATCTGATCGCAAAGGAACTGGGCTGGGATGCTGTAGTCCCAATACACCAGGAAGTCGTCGAGTTGATTTGATAACAGGCGATCGAACATCACCAGGACGAATTCAATCGAAGAAGCGCGACTGAGCGCGGTGTTGCCGATCGACTTCCTCGAGAACCGCTTCGGGGGAAAACCCGTCCGTTGAAACTCCGAGCTTCGCGGAAATGGGTTGAGCGATGCGCGCCGCGAGCGCGCTCCGGTTTGGCTCCTGCAATTCGAATCTTCGCTTTAGAAAAGTCTTAACTGCACGGAGTTCCTGCTCGCTGAGCCGCCGAGTGTCTGCTGAGAAGAGCGCGGGGGCGGTGCGCTCCAGCCGCTGTTGCTCAATCTCCGACACTTTGATGATCTCATTCAGTGACGGTGCCTCGGTGGCTCGCTCCTTCACAACCACCGTTCCGGCGACGAAATCGCCGACGCGCTTTGATCTCGCGCTGAAGATTATCGATACCACCCCGATTGCGTAAGACGGCGCGGGGTTAAAGTCGATAGCCACTCGCAGCACGTTTCTCACAAACACCTCAAAGAACCTTACCGGTCTGCCGTCCTCGCGGACGACCCGCAGTCGCATTACTTTCTTGCCCGGGGTCTGGCCGCTCCAGAGAGTCTCAAACACAACGAAGTATCCCCAGTAAAGGCCAAAGACTGCGAGCACCATCAACGCGGCTGCCCACACACCCATCGACGCAAACACCTGCCAGTCGCTGAGCGCGCCGGCGGCCACGACGATGATTATGATCGCAATGATTTGAATCAGATGATCGATGGCGGCTGCCAGGAAGCGATTGCCGACGCTCGCCAGCACATAATGAAGCTCGACCCGCTCGGGAGTCTCTATTACCAGTTCATCATCAAGCATACTATTTTCTATTTTCTATGTTCTATTTTCTATTGAAACCAACAGTTGGTGGTAACTGCCAAATAGAAAATAGCAAATAGAAAATCTCTATTCTTCCAATCGAGAAAGCACCAGGGCCAAAACGCTTGAATGTGTTTCGGCAGCCGACCCGCCCGCATCCACTATCTTGATGCGCGACGGCTCCTTCCGCGCCATGCTCAAGTAGCCTGATCTCATTCGTTCGTGAAACTCTGCGTGCTGATCATCAAATGCGCCCAGCAACCCTCCTACCGGCCGTGAGCCCAACCGCGTGCGCGCAGTTGCAGGATCGAGATCAAATACAATTGTAAGGTCGGGCACCAGGCCGCCCGTAGCGAGAGAGTTCAGCTCTTCGATCATACTCAGATCCAGCCCGCGCCCGTAGCCTTGAAAGGCCACGGCTGAGTCAGTGTACCGGTCCGAAATCACTATGCTTCCCGCCGCGAGTGAGGGCCTTATCAGCTCGGCTACGTGCTGCGCACGCGCCGCGACGTAAAGCAGCAGTTCAGTAATCGGCGCGATGTGGACACTTGCATCCGAGATGAGCAGCCGGCGAATGTCTTCGCCAATAATCGTACCGCCGGGCTCGCGGGTAACAACTACTTGAGAGCCTCGCTTGCTGAGCTCCTGCGCAAGCAGTTCACTCTGGGTGCTCTTGCCGCAGCCGTCGATTCCCTCGAAGGTAATAAACATCCCACCCATAAGATTTCAATTCAGCTCCGGGTTCACAGCAGCGTAGATTCTCCGCCTTTTATTCGCCTCGTTGTTGGGCAAATCGATTCTACGCCAAACGCTGAACCAGGAGCTGTATCTTGATTATTTGCCACCCGAAACTACTTGGGCTGCCAAAGGCAGCCCGAAGTATCAACAAGAATTGTCTGCTAACACTGGTCGGGCTCAGGATTTCTCAGGTGCGACCGCGGTGTTGGCTTGAGGCGGCGCGGCCGGCTCGGCCGGATGCTGCTCGCGCTCAGAAGGCCCAAGCGGCCGGCTGTAGTGATAATCGCGGCCGCCTCCACGCGGCAGCGATACGGTCGAGATTGCGTGTTTGAAAATAAGCTGCTCTTGCGAACCGGCTTCTAGTATCACCGAGTATTTGTCAAAGCTCTTGATCCTCCCTGTGAGCTTTACTCCGCTCATTAAGTAGATGGTGATGTTGCTGCGTTCCTTCCGGGCACTGTTGAGAAAACTGTCTTGTATTGTGTTTTGTTGTTGTATTGGTTTTTCCATGCTTCGACTCCCCAACGAATTTTTGTTAGTGCTTGAAAACTAACATAAAAAGTTTAGCACGAGCAAGAGTTTGTGCCTCCAACACTTGCCCTACCTTGGCATATGTCAGCGACGCCGGCGGCGCCGACGCTAGCGCCAAACAACGGATCTTTTCAACCAGAGAACAGGCTGGCTGGCAATCCGCCATTGCTTGACAGCACATCACACGTCCCCTACAAGTAACCACCGGGTTAGATTGAATGACGACATCGCAAATTGATCTGATAATCAACGGCGACCACGCTGATCCCTTTGGTTTCCTGGGCATTCATGAAGTCCAGGCGGGGTCATCCAAACACACAATCGTAAGAGCGTACATCCCTGGAGCCGAACATCTTTGGTTAATCGAGGCAAACCAACCGGACTCTCATCACGAGATGACCAGGGTTCGCGACGAGGGTTTCTTTGAGCTCACCTTTAGAGATCGACAAGAGAGATTTCCATATCGGCTAAAAGCGGCAAATCGGTTTGGTGACTCGTGGGAGTTTTACGACCCCTATAGCTTCCCTCCGTTGCTCTCGGATTACGATCTCCACTTGATGGCCGAAGGCACCCACTATCGCAACTACGAAAAGCTCGGTTCCCACATTCGGGTAGTGGATGGCGTTCGCGGAGTACACTTTGCCGTTTGGGCGCCGAACGCCAAACGAGTCAGCGTTATCGGAGATTTCAATCAGTGGGACGGCCGGCGGCATCCGATGCGGTTTCATTCGGGCGCGGGAATCTGGGAGATTTTTATCCCCGGTCTCCGCGAAGAGACCGTCTACAAATTCGAGATCAAATGGCGTCGCTTCGGTTTTATTACTCACAAAACAGATCCGTATGCGTTCTATTTCGAGCGCCGGCCAAAGACCGGCGCCATAGTCTATGACATCAATCAGTACCTGTGGCGCGACGAGGAGTGGATGGAGCGCCGGGCTTCGAAACATTGGCTCGGCGCGCCGCTGTCGATTTATGAAGTGCATCTTGGATCGTGGATGCGAGCACCCGAGGAAGGCGATCGGTATCTGACCTATCGCGAGCTTGCGCATAAGCTGGTCGAATATGTAAAGCAGCTTGGCTGCACCCATATAGAATTGCTTCCGGTGACCGAGCATCCGTACGGCGGGAGCTGGGGGTATCAGACCGTCGGCTATTACGCGCCGACGTCACGTCACGGCGAGCCAAATGAGTTCGCTTACTTCGTTGACTACTGCCATCGCAACGGAATTGGGGTGATTTTAGATTGGGTGCCGGCCCATTTTCCAAAAGACGGCCACGGATTGGCGTACTTCGACGGAACCCACCTGTACGAACATTCTGACCCGCGAAAAGGCGAACACCAGGATTGGGGCACCTTGATTTTTAACTACGGTCGCAACGAAGTGCGAAACTTTTTGCTTGGCAACGCGCTGTTCTGGCTGGAGAAGTATCACATCGACGGGCTAAGGGTTGATGCGGTGGCGTCGATGCTTTATCTGGACTATTCGCGCAAAGAGGGTCAGTGGGTACCAAACATCCACGGAGGGCGCGAAAACCTTGAGGCCATCAGCTTCATAAAGAAATTCAATGAACTGGTTCACGTACAACATCCGGGCGTCGTCACGTTTGCCGAAGAATCAACCTCGTGGCCGCTGGTTTCCCGGCCCACCTACGACGGAGGGCTCGGCTTTGATTTCAAATGGAACATGGGATGGATGAACGACACGCTCAAATACTTCTCTATGGACCCGATCGATCGAAAGTATCACCACGGGAAACTGACCTTTAGTCTGATGTATGCATTCAGCGAGAACTTTGTGCTTCCGTTGTCACACGACGAGGTAGTCCACGGCAAGCGATCATTACTGGAAAAGATGCCCGGGGACGCATGGAAGAAGTTTGCAAATCTGCGCGCGCTTTTTGGATATATGTACGGACACCCGGGAAAAAAGCTGTTGTTCATGGGCGGCGAGTTCGGCCAGTGGATCGAGTGGACTCATCAACGCAGCCTTGATTGGCATCTGCTCGGTTATGATTCGCACCGCCAGCTGATGGACTACGTAAAAGACCTTAACCAGCTTTACGCAAACGAGCCTTCTCTCTATGAAGTAGATTTCGAACACACCGGATTTGAGTGGATCGACTTTCAAGACGCCAACGGCAGCACGATCGCGTTTATGCGCAAAGCCAGGAATCCGAATGACTTCTTGATATTCGCGTTGAATTTCACGCCGGTGCCGAGAAAAGGGGTTCGGTTGGGAGTACCCGAAGAGGTGTTCTACAAGGAGGTGCTGAACAGCGACGCGTGGGCGTACGGCGGGAGCAACCTGGGAAATACCGGCGGCGTGACTGCGCGAACGGAAGAATGGGCCGGCTGGCCATGCTTGATTGAGCTGACCCTGCCTCCTCTCGCGGTAGTTGTATTGAAACCCCAGCGATAGTCCGTGAGACTCAAAGTTGTCGGCGCCCGACTCCCCCAACCCGGAAGGTTGGGACAGCGAGACGACCCGACGCGACTCCTGCCCAACCGGCAGGCCGCGATCCGCCCTCCGTCAGGAGGGCAATGTTTATAGACGCCGAACCCGGCCGCGATCCGCCCTCCGTCAGGAGGGCCATGTTTATAGACGCCGAACCCGACCGCGATCCGCCCTCCGTCAGGAGGGCCATGTCTTGGATTCGGTGATTCACCACAGTCACAACCAGTACAAGCATCATGCAAGGAGAAGTTTCAGGAGTGAATCCCTGACTATGTTGAAGAATTTCGATACTGCTTACGAGCGCAAGTATGTTTTCGCGTTCTTTACTGATGAATAGCCACATGGCCCTCCTGACGGAGGGCGGATTCGCTCGGCGCTGGCGTCTATAAACATGGCCCTCCTGACGGAGGGCGGATTCGCTCGGCGCTGGCGTCTATATACATGGCCCTCCTGACGGAGGGCGGATTCGCTCGGCGCTGGCGTCTATAAACCTTGCCCTCCTGACGGAGAGCGATCACCAACCTGCGGCTTCATCGCAGCCAGACATTGAAAAGCGGACTTCTTAGTGCTAATAATTGCGACGGTTCGGAACGATGGGGTGTTCCTTATTGCAGATTAACGGGAGCACTGCATGACATTCACATTAATCCCCTACCGGATCTCCGGTTGCTGCCTCGTCTCGCTTGCCCTGATTCTGACTAACGGGCCGCCAGGCTTCTCCCAGGTTGCGCCTCCCCAGCACAGTTTCCCGACTCAATCCAATCCACAAATAAACATATCGAACGCATCAACAATCTCGATTACATCGTGGGACAAAAACGAAGTAACGGTCACGGCGGAAGTCTCGGGAACATCAATGCAAACGGACGAAGTGAAGATAATGCCGGATAAGAAAAAGCTTGGAATAAGCTGCCATCCGGCGACGCCCGACAGGAAGATATTCTTGACTCTGCGAGTGCCAGCGAAATCAGTTCTCCAAATAATGAGCGAGAGGAATGAGATCCAAATCAAGGAGCCTGTAGGTCAGACTACCATCATAACTTCCCGGGATTTGATTCAGCTCAACGTACCTGAAACCGCCAGCCTCGACATGCAATATGCACCAAAGGCAGTCGAGCATCGCTTCCCCCAACGCGGAGGCTTCTCTCAAACTGGCATCGGGAGCCGCGTCCAGGGTTCGGGCCAACCTTATGTAAAGGTTATCGCTAAAACGGCGGAGGTGATCGTCGGGCGCGGATTAATCTCGCCTGTTACCTCTACGACGCGCTTTAACATTCCGCCCGCGACGCCCGCGAGGCCCGTTGTGCGACCGCCGACTCTCGCCGCAACGACCATCGCCAGGCGGACCAGCTCGATGAGCCGGGCGCTACGCAAATCGAACCCGCAACTTATCCGGCCATCTTCTCGACTCGACCAGTCTGTTCCGCAGAAGCCCGCGGACAGCGAAGCAGAGGCCGTGAGACTCGAAACCTACCTGGTCAACTTGAACGTCGGCGCAATTGACCGAGCAGGACGGGCGATTCCCGGTCTGACAAAAGCCGACTTTAAGGTTTACGAAGACGGCGTGTTGCAACCGATCTCATTCTTTGCGCCGCAGGAGTCGCCGTTCAACCTTGTTCTTTTGCTCGATCTGAGCGGCAGCGTGCGAGACAAGATCGATCTCATCAGGAATACGGCGCTACAGTTCATCGACGTGATCAGACCTCAAGACAGTATTGCGGTGATCACCTTCACGACCGATGTGACCGTCGTCTCCCACCTCACCAAGGATCGCGATGATCTTCGCGAGAGCCTGGAATACATCCTAACACCTCCGTCAGGCACTGCGTTCTACGATGCGCTCGGCTATGTGTTGGTGGAAGAGTTTAGAAAAGTGAAGGGTCAACGCAACGCGGTCATTGCGATAACCGACGGCGAGGACAACGCTTTGCAATCGCGGCTGCAAAAAACCGCGGGCAATGCGGGTCTTCGGTCCAACTGGCAAGGATCGTTTTTGACATTCGAGGAGTTACTTGATGGAGTAACTGAGGCCGACGCGCTGATCTATCCGATACATGTTGACCCTACCGCGCCGCAGCCAATCAATAACGCGGTGGTCCCCTCGGCGATGCTTCGGGTTCAGTCTGAATTGACTGCGCTTGCAAGGAAACAGCTGGAGTCGCTCGCCGATGCGTCAGGTGGCCGGCTCTATCACGCGGACCGAATCGAGGATTTGAAAGGCGTGTTCGAGCATGTTGCAGCGGAGTTGCGAACGGTTTACAGCATTGGCTACACGCCGACGAACCTCAATTTCGATGGCCGCTTCAGAAAGTTATTGGTGCAGGTAAACAAGCCTGACGTCGTGGTAAGGACTCGACCGGGATACTATGGGCGCTGATTGAGCTTAGCGAACTCCGTCGAGATTACTCTGGAGCAAGAGTTCAGAAAAGCGGAGCTTCTCCCCCAATTCCGTCACTGTTTCTCGTGACCTGTCAGTGAAGCCGCCCGGTTTGGTCAACAGCTCCCAAAAGAGATTCTGCAACCGCCACAGACCAAGTTCTATACCGAGCTGCTCGGCAAGCCTCAAGAAGTGAATCGCCGATTCCGCGCTGCGGTCATCACGATCCGCCCGATGCGAGTCAAGCCGCAAATAAACAATCTGTTCAAGAGCTTCTTTTAACCCTGACACATCAACCTTGCAGCCAAGCGACTCCGCTTCTCGAAATACCGCGGCGGCCAATTCGCTCAGTTGAGTCTCGGAGAGCCTTTCCGCTTTTAGATCCACGCACGCCTGTTCGAGCCTTTGAGTGAGGACATATTCGGTCGCCCTTCGCAAACTATCGGGTGCTGGAATCCTCATGCTTGCGAGCAGCTTCATCACGTCGCGGCTTTCTTCGTAGATCCGGCGGTAATGATCGCGCGACCGTTCAAGCGCGTCCTTTGCCAACAGCCTACCGAGCTTTCTACGCTCTTCGATAAACAGATCCTTGAGCGCAAAACTGTAAGAGGCCATCCGGCTATCAATCGCCTGTAACAGGTTGCGCGTGGAGTCTTCCCGGAAGCGGTGAAGCAGTTCCTCCTTCAGTGCCCTGTAGTCGACGTCTGGAATGAGCTCTCGAACAACACAATGAAAATCGTACCCGCCAAGATGCAACACGACGAACATGCCCGCTAAATTTTCATCGGTTATTCGAGACCGAACGTTTACCGCGCCGATCGCCAGCGTTCGCGAGGACGCCTTCTCGCATTCATAGTCGGTGCGCTCGAATTCAAAGGAGAAGATCTGCTGTCTGGGCGAGTACTCCTCGACCAACGAGCTGATTCCATAATGGGCAAGTCCTTTTTCGAGATTGGTGATGGACGGTCTTACGAGCTTTTTGTAGACTTCGGCGCCATTGGCAAGATTGGGTTTGTTGCCGGGCGCGTTCGACAGACCGGCTATGAACATAGGTTCGAGATCAATGCCCCCGACGTCGCGGGCAAGCTGAATCGCGCGGGCGGCGTACTCGATAATCTTGACGGTCTCGATATTCGATATGTCATCGAAGAACCAGCCACAGCTTGTGTACATCAGTCTTGCATAGCGCTGCATCTCGAGCATTCGCCAGACGCTTACTTTCTCAGCTTTCGACAGCTCTCTCCGTGCGTGTTTCCTGAGAAAGGCTTCGCTGTTTTCGGATGAGCGGTCGAGAATAACTCCGATGTAGTCATCGACTGCGCCGTAGCCATCCATCAACGGACCCGCGGCTTCCCGCAGAAAAACTTCGCCGAGCTTTACCTGCAGCGTATTCAGGGTTTGACGCAACGGACCTCGCCAGCGCTGGTGAAAATGGGTATTGCCGCTGTTGCAGCCGCAGTCGCTTCGCCATCGTTCGACGCCGTGCACGCAGCTCCACGACGTTTTTTCTCGTATCTTCACTTCGTCCACCGGCGGATGCAGCGCCAGATACTGGGCGTAGTTAGTTATCCGTGCGATACCTTCTTTCTCGATTTTCCTGATCGCATAAGCAAGCGCCATGTCGCCGAATCTGGAGTGATGACCAAAGGTCTCTCCGTCCGTCGCGATATGCATCAACTGGGCATGCTTGCGGTGATCATTGAACCCGGACATCAAGCGATCGGCGAATCGATCGCCGCTCTTGAGCAACGCTTCAAAAGAGATGTCGTGAGAGACCGGCTGGTCGTAGAAGAACAAATCGATGTGCTGACCGTTTTTCAAGCGGCATCGGTAAGCGCGGGTTGGATCAATGCGGCCGCCTGAAACATCCTGCCAATCGCCGCCGGGTGCTCGCACGGAGTCGGCTTGCTTGGGTGAAAGAATCGTGAATTTGATGTTGAAGTCCGCGAGCACTTGAAGTGTCGCGAGATCGACCGCGGTCTCCGGCAACCACATGCCTTCAGGCTGGCGGCCGAAGCGGAATTTGAAGTCGGCGATCCCCCATCGAACCTGGGTCACTTTGTCAGATGGGTTCGCAAGCGGCATGATCACGTGGTTGTAACATTGAGCAATGGCATTGCCGTGCCCGTCGCGAGCCGCGGCGCTGATCCGGTCGGCTTCGAGTATTCGGTTATAGACTTCGGGTCGATGGCGCTCAAGCCACGACAACAGCGTTGGGCCGAAGTTGAAGCTCATCTTTTCATAGTTACTGACAAGCTCCGCGATTCGCTCGCTGCCATCTAAGATGCGCGAGACCGCGTTTGGTGCATAGCACTCGGCGGTGATGCGTTCGTTCCAATCGTGATAAGGCGCCGCGGAGTCTTCGACCTCGACGTTTTCGAGCCAGGGGTTCTCGCGTGGGGGTTGATAGAAGTGCCCGTGGATGCAGACAAACTGATCAGACATACGAAGAATGTTTATAACATTGTCGCACCCTGAACCTCTAGAGACTGAGTGAAAGCTCAAGTAATACCCCCAACTTCAGTTGGGGGTTCTTTGGTTTCAACCTACGAAGGCCCTGGCGGATCCTCTTTCCGCTGCCTGAAGCTCCGGTCCCGCGCCCGCCGCAAAGGACGAGGGGCGCCCTCGAGCGCCCCTGTCAGTGAAGAAGTCTGAACAACCGCTTTATAACTAATTCGCCGCCTTGGCGTTTGCCTCCGCCGACGATTGCTTAGCCAAAAACCGAGTGATCTTTCCGCCCAGGTCCTGGGCCGCAGGAGGATCATAGTTGCCCTGCACGATCACCGTGTAGCTGCCGTCCCAGAAGATATTCAGATACGAGTTAATCCCCGGCGCACCGCCGCTATGTCCACGCACGCTCTTTCCATCGATTGTCTCTTCGATAAACCCATACGCGTATTTGGAGCCCATCGGAGTGTCAACTTTTCCGCCGGTCACCTTCTCGGTCAGTTCGGCGTTAATGAGTTTGTTCGCGCGAAGTGCCTGAGTGAACTTCCACAGGTCAGGCGCGGTCGAGTACCCGCCTCCCGCCGGACTGCCCTGCATCGGCATCGTCAGCACGTTGTTGCGCCTTGGTTCGATCCCCAACGGGTCGCCGCTGCCAAACCGCGTGTACCCGGTCCCAAGGTTGGGAACTATGTCGTGCACCGCGTACGATCCCGTGTCCTTCATTCCGGCAGGGGTGAAGACGTGATCGCGCACATATTCGAAGTAGTTCTGCCCTGAAGCGTTTTCTACAACCGCGCCTAGCACGATAAAACCGGCGTTGCTATAAGACCAACTCGTGCCGGGCTCGAATCGCAACTTGTCGTTCGCGAAAACCGGGAAGTAGTCCTTGGGATTGCGATACTTCTCACGATTTTGAAAGAACTCGGGTTTGAAAAAGTCACCAAGCCCGGAGGTGTGAGTCAGAAGTTGATGAACGGTGATCTTTGCTGCTACTTCCTTGTTTGGGTATTCGGGAAGTACTTTGTCGAGCGTGCTGTCGTACGAGAGCTTGCCCGCTTGCACCAGTTGGGCGATCGCGACGCTTGTGAACATCTTGTTCATCGATCCGAGATTGAACTTGGTGTCGAGCTTGTTGGGAATATTATGAGCCTTGTCGGCAAGCCCGTACGCTTTGTGGAAGATCACGCGATCACCCCGGGCAACAAGCGCGACGCCGGAGAACCTGTCATCGGCGGCAGCTTTGGCGATGTGCCGCTCAATCTCTTTGATCGCATCTGCCTCACTCATCTTCGTAGTAGCCCAGGCATCGGCTTTTTCGGTTTCCGGATCGGGTATCCGGCGGAAACCAAACCCGTCAAGCTTGGTCGGCTCATCCTTCTCGAGCCGTGTGCTCATTTGTATCCAATAGGCTCCGCGCCTGGTGCGAGCACTGAAACGAACCTCTCCCGGGGCTCGAGGTGGCAGTACTTGCATCAACTCAAATCCGCCGCTCTGTGAATTGAGTTTCAGAATGAGCGACCCAAGTCCCTCGACACTTTCCTCCTTAATGACGCGACTGGACATATTGCCTTTGATAAAGGTTTCCACCGACGCCTTATCGCCGGTGTTTATGGCATCCAGTAGTGCGCGCGCGAGCTTGCCCTCGGGCGTGGCCGGAAACTCTGGCTTCGCCTGGGCCGCCTGGTTGTTTTGGTACGCGATAGTCACCGGAACGGCGACAAGAGCCGCAAAGAGCGCGATCGCGCTTGCACGCCTCAAGAATGTAAAGTTCACCGAGTGTTTCATAGTGGTTCTCCCCTTAAATCCCGTTGAAGGTTGTCCCTCTTCATCCATTAACGCACAGTTCGGGAATTCGTTTTATGGATTGTGGTAATATCGGGCATTCACGATATGAATCTCCAGGCAATTGATCTGAATCTGCTGGTAGCGTTCGAGGCGCTGATGGATGAGCGCAACGTGACCCGTGCTGCGCGGCGCGTCGGGTTGAGCCAGCCGGCGATGAGCAATGCGCTTACTCGATTACGACGGACATTTGGCGACCCGTTGTTAGTCAGAACGCCCAGCGGGATGACCCCGACCCCGGCTGCACAGTCGCTTATCGAAGCCGTCCGCGAAGCGCTCTCACACCTTCGCGCAGCGCTTGAAGAGAAACCGGCGTTCAACCCTGCCGCATCGAAGCGAGCGTTTCACGTGCTGACAAGCGACTACACCGAGATAGTCCTGCTTGCGCCGCTGATTGGCAAGCTTCGCGAGCAAGCTGCGGGCGTGAGCATTCGGGTCCATAGGCCTCCAAACGTGTTTCAACCTCCCTCGCGTACTGCGCTGTCTGACTCGTTTGATTTGGCGATCGGGTTTTTTCCCGACGCATTATCGCTGGATGCCAGCATCCGATCTGAGGCGCTGTTTGACGAGGACAATGTCTGCATCGCTGCGGCCGGTCACCCCACAATCAAATCCAGGATAACGATCCGCCAATACGCGGCCGCTCGGCACGCCGCAGTGTTTTACAAGTCAGAAGGGCCCGGAGTGATTGACACGTTTCTCGCTCAGGAGGGGCTCACTCGCCAGCTAGCTGTATTGGCGCCGCACTTCGCAAGCGTACCGTTTATCGTAGCCGAGTCAGACTTGATCGCCACAGTTCCGCGACGGCTGGCAATGAGATTCAGCAAAGCTCTGAAGCTTCAAGTTCTTCCGGTCCCGTTCACATTACCGCTGTTTCGCTTGGCGATGCTGTGGCACGAGCGCGTTGACTCAGACCCCGCGCACGGGTGGCTGCGCGGGTTAGTCGCGGAGACGGCTCGGAAGGTTTACTAGTTCCAGGTGAGTCCGTCCGCGCTGTTACACAAACGTCTTATTTTCCATTTTCCACTTGTCATTTTTCATTTGTCATTGGTTTGGTGATTGCAGTTCACGCGCTTCCAAAATGACAAATGACAAGTGAAAAATGTGAAATGGAAAGTAAGTCATTTCCCCATGCGTACCTGCTTCGATACGCGCTCAACATCCGCCAGCAGCCGCAGCGTGTTCTCTCCGAGGATCTTCTTCAAGTCGCTTGCTGAATAGCCCTTCCGCATAAGCGCCTCGGTGATCTTTGGCAACAGAGTGCAGTCTTCCATTCCCTCCGGCATGCTCCCGCCGTCGAAGTCCGATCCCAACCCCACATGATCGGCACCTACCAGTTTCACAGCGTGATCGATATGGTCAATGATACGTTCCCAGCTGGCTTTGGGGGCCGGGCCGAACTGCTTGGCGACTTCCTCTCGGCGTTTTACAGCGTTTTCGCGGCCGGGGAACTTCTGTTGCAGTTCGCGCATCAGCGGCAGACTCTTCTGAGAGTACTGAAACAGATCGTTATCGATAAACTGATCGAGATAGTTGATCTGGATGACCCCGCCCTTCGCCGCGAGGGCCTTGATCATCTCGTCCGTCATGTTACGAGCGTGACCCGAGATCGCTCGGCAAGAAGAGTGCGAGGCGATCATCGGCGCCTTGCTCACTTCAATTGCGTCGAAAAATGTCTTGTCCGAAACGTGCGAGATGTCCACCATTACGCCCAGCCGGTTCAGCTCGCGAACGACGTCTTTTCCGAAATCGGTCAGACCATTGTGCTTTGGTTGATCTCCCGAAGAATCCGCCCACTCGGTGTTCACCGAATGAGTCAGGGTCAGGTATCTGACACCAAGCTCGGCGTACATGCGCAGGACCGGAAGGCTGTTGTTGATCATATGGCCGCCTTCCATTCCCATCAGCGCGGCGATCTTGCCTTGCTTATAAGCTTTGCGGACCTGCTCGGCTGTCACACACACCGCGACTTGATCGGGAAACTCTTCGGCAAGTTTATGAACCGCGGCGATTCGTTCGATCGCGTCATTGACGGCCTTTGGTCCGGTGACCGTGCCGGACATGTAAATCGAGAAGAAAAGCGCGTTGAGCCCCCCTTTTTTCATCCGGGGCAGATCGATGTGTCCCTCTTTATGTTCTTCGCTGAACTTCCAGGCGGTTTGCAATTTGGGTGTCACGTCGATGTGCGTATCCAGCACAATCGACGAAAAGTGAACCTTTCGAGCTTGATCGCTGATTGAATCACCGCTCACAGCGTAGGAGCGAGAAGTGACAGATATTGCTAGGAGTATGACAACACAGATCGACATTATTACCCAGACAAGCTTCATGCGACCCTCCTCCTGGTCGGGTGTATTCCACTGGTTAAGTGTCTTCCGGGTGAGCCCTCCTTCTACGCCCGGCGCGAGCCGTTGTCAATGAGCGGTACGGGTTGGTTCCGGGGTCACGTCTCTTCGCGGTTATACTATTCTATGGTAGAAATAGATTAGACGAACACGCCATCGGGAGAATCTGCGATTGGCTGAGAGGAGCAGCCTGCGAATTATGTTCTGCGCTCGAAGCACCAACCAAGCCGAGGTATGCCGCTGGTGATCTCCGATGTCATTTCTCACTACCGCATTATCAAAGAGCTCGGAGCCGGCGGGATGGGTGAGGTCTATCTAGCCGAGGATACCCGGCTGGGACGACAGGTCGCCATAAAAGTCCTGCCTGCGTCCTATCAGTACGACCCCGAGCGCCGCACAAAGTTTCTTGCCGAAGCGCGTGCAACATCCGCTCTACGCTCGCCGCACATAGCCGCCATTTACGACATCGGCGAACACGAAGGTTCGATGTACATCGTTATGGAGTACGTCGAGGGCGAACTGCTTTCGGAAAAGCTCAGACGCGGCCCTCTCCTGATACGCGATGCGATCGACTTCGCATCGCAGATCGCCGATGCACTGTCAGAAGCGCACTCGCTGGACATCGTGCACTGTGACGTGAAGTCTTCGAACTTGATGGTCAACGAGCGCGGCATGGTCAAGCTGCTCGACTTTGGGATCGCGGCGGCCGCGAATTCTAACGGAGCGGATGTCGACGATCACACAAAAAAAGTCGGCCAGCCGACCGCTCTCGGGCTCGCAGATGGAACGGTCTCGTACATGTCGCCTGAACAGGCCATCGGCAGAGACCTCGATCGCCGGTCGGATATTTTCTCGCTCGGCGCGGTCCTCTATGAGATGCTGACGGCGCGGCTGCCATTTGACGGCGAGACTCCCAACGAGACCATTGATAACATTCTCCACGCCGAGCCGATTCCCCTCACACGGTTGAACTACGGGGTGACCCCCGATCTTGACCGGGTCGTGCGCAAGTGTCTCGAGAAGGACCGGGAGCGGCGTTATCAGTCCGTTCGCGATCTAATAATCGATTTGCGCAACCTGCAACGCGACAGCGATTCGGGCCCCGGACAAGCAACCGCCGGGCTTGGACGCCAGACCCAGGTTGTCGGCAAGACTCGAGCCCGAAAGAACATTGACTCGCTGGCTATTCTGCCTCTTGTGAATCAGAGCGGAGATCCTGAGCTGGATTATCTGAGCGATGGAGTCACCGAAGCGCTGATCAACAGTCTCTCTCGGCTTACCAAGCTGCGGGTGATGGCCCGAAGCACTGTCTTTCGCTATCAGGGGCGGGAGCTTCAGGACGCCCAGCAAGTCGGTGCCGAGCTCGGGGTTCGAGCGGTGGTAATCGGAAGACTTCTGAAGCGAGGGGACAGCCTGATTGTCAAACTCGAGATGGTTGATGCAAACGACGGCGCCCATCTCTGGGGTGAACAATACTCTCGTGAACTGTCGGACATCGTCACCCTCGAACAGGAAATCTCCACTGAAATATCCGAGCACCTTCGGTTGAAGCTTTCCAACGCGCAGAAGAAGAGTCTTACAAAAAGCAGTACCGAGAACTCCCAGGCATATCAGCTCTACTTAAAGGGTCGCTATCATTGGAACAAGCGAACCGAAGAAGGAATCGAAAAGAGCATCGAGTACTTTGAGCAAGCGATCATCCGCGATCCAAAGTTTGCGCTCGCTTACGCCGGGCTCGCCGACTCTTACAATCTCCTTGCGAGCTACAGCACGAAGCCTCTTGCAACACCTTTGCTGCGAGCAAAAGCGACTGCCTTGAAGGCGCTGAGTCTGGATAACAAGCTCGCGGAAGCCCATGCGGCGCTGGCGGCCGTTAAACTCTGGCGCGAATTTGATTGGGAAGGAGCGGAACGGGTATGGCGGCGGGCTATTGAGTTGAATCCCAATTATGCCACCGCTCACCTCTGGCTCGCGCTCTACCTTGCGGCAGTTGAAAGGATGGATGAGGCGCTCTCTGAGATCAGGCTGGCGCTAGATCTGGAGCCGCTCTCGCGTGTGGTAAACCTCAATCTGGCGAGGATACTTCACTTCGCGAGGCGGTTTGATGATGCGATCAAACAGTGCTGGAAAACAATTGATATGTATCCCGACTACTTGATCGCCCACCGCCGGCTGGGAATTTCCTACGGCGAGAAGGGACTGTTCGAGGAGGCGGAAGCCGAGTTCAAGAAGGCGCTCGCAATCTCGGCAAACGACACCGAGACAATGTCGGCGATGAGCTATATGTATGCGGCCGCAGGCCGCGATGCAGACGCGCAAGGCATGCTGGATCGTATCAATGACATTGCAAAAGAAAGGTATGTATCGCCTTACAGCTTAGCCAGAGTTCACATCGGGCTGGGTCAACTAGACGAGGCGTTCGAGTGTCTGGAAAAAACCTTTCAAGAGCGTCACGGCATTCTTACCTACATAAAGGTAGAGCCTATCTTTGATAGGCTCAGAGATGATCCACGATACGCCGAACTGCTGCGAAAAATGGGGCTGTCTGCACTCGCCGTAAGCAACGAGCCATGAACCCTTGGTTGCTCGCAGAACGTCAACCGGCTTAGAGCCGTTTCAGACTACGAGCCTGTATCCGGTGTCGATCTCTTGAGTCTTCAGAAGAATCGCGTGGATGTCATAAGGATGTGAGTCCTTGCCGGTGATCGAATGACTTATGACATCAAAGGCATGCTCCAGCCCCTTCGATCCATCGATGTCTACGTCTGCAATAAACTCGAGAGCGTCTGCCTTTCGGAAAAAAGTCACTTGCAGGTTCCCGTGACCGTCTTGCGTTTTGAAGCTGTCATCCGAAACGTAGCCCGGCGGTGGTGTGTGCAACGAGCCTGACACTTCCTCGAATAAATTGGTCAGTAAGCTGTTCTTAATCGCATCGCGAAAGTCTTTCTTCACGTCCGCAAAGAATCTCTCGCCTCGCACACGCCGGAGAGAGGTGACAAACGAAAACGCATCAGTCCCGTCGTCAAACTTTGTCGCCTTCATCTTCGCGTATAGATTGAGCAGCCCGGCTGCGCGGAGGTCCTGCAAGGCTTCAAACAACGCCTTTCCCTTCTTGTCCTCATTGCCTTCGACCTTTGAATTCTCAAGAACTTTTTTCAGGTCGGCGCCAAGGGAGGCAAAGGCGGGAAACTTTACGCTGACTCGACCCGGGTGGGGTACCAGGACAAACGTCTTCTTGACGGTCTCATCTTCGCGAACTCTCAAAAACAGACTCTCAGGCCGATAGCGCGTTGAAAAGACCTGAACGTGGTATACGCCGCCGTTCGAGCTGTTGAGTTCTTCAATCTTGAGTGGCTTGGTGGCATCGTGCCTCGGAGCGGTGGCCAAGCTGCTCAGTTCCCGGTGTTGAGCCCTCACGCTAACGGTCTCCTGCGGTTTTTCCCCGTAGAGATCCTCAAAAGTGAAAACGAATTTTCCAGTTCCCGCCATATTCCCTCCGATCCTCTCCTAACGATTGACCTCACGAATCTACTGACTCGGCCAGCGATAACTCAAGACCATGCTCTTGGGGAATGTAGTCACTTTTACCTGATCCCCCTGATTGCCTCCCCCAACCGGATGTTGCTGTTCCCGCCCCGACGTAAAAAGCAACGTGCCCGTTCTTAGGATTGTTGCCCCACTTCAGGACAGCCACGCATCCGTTGCGCGCTCGCAACAACGCGGAATCTGGACATTGCATTCTCCTCTAAGCCAAAGGCCCTTCCTAGGGTAAGACGCCCTTGCACGAAAGGATAATGCAGAATTTATAGGATTGCGATTGCGGATTGCGGATTGGGAACTCGGTCGTGAATCCGCAATCCGCAATCAAAGCCCTGAGCCTTCAGTTATTCATTGAGGCGGCTTTACTACCGGCGGAGTTTGTCTTGGTGGATCGTCCTCGTCGTCATCGTCGGCATTTTCGGTTCGCGCGACGCCGTCTTTTGACTTGTCATTGAGCGAGATCCCCATAATTTGAGGGTTGTTCATGAACTCGACCAGTTTTGCGGGACTGAACTTTGTCTGTAGTACCACAGCGTCGTTCCGTTGCAGAGTTACTACCAGCACCTTTACGTCATCCTTTTCCTGAGTGAAGAACACATACGTCCATTGTTTTTCGCGCGGCGAGCTGTATTGCACCAGCGGAGCCCATCTCGGATCGATTTTGCTCTGAATAAAGGAGTGGAATTGGCCGTTCCGAGGACTCGGCGCCTCGGCATAATCAAGGTCTCGCAGCAGGACTAGCTTGAAATTCTTGACGCCTGCCGGTTTGATAACTTTGACAGCGAACCGGGCGAGCATCATCGCTCCAAAAAAGCCCTGTTGCTTCGCGCGGTAGCTTGACTTGATGTGCTTGACCACCTTGCTGAAGCTCTCATCGCCGGCCATCGAAGCGACGGGTGAGAGAGTCACCAGCATTACAATGATCGAGAGTCGGGTAAACAATCTCTTTGATGTCGTCATCGCTGGTTACTCCGTTGGGGGCTTCACTTCGCGTATCAACATCGGCGGTTTCTTTTCCTGACGCTTTATGGTTTCGGCGCCCTGCGGCTCTTGCGGCTTGGCAGGTTCGGCAGTCCGGTCCTTCTTTTTGTCTTTGACGGTCACGCCGGGGATCTGCTCGAGGCCGAAGTGCGGTATGCCAAACTTTCCTTCGAGTTCGGCGAGCTTCGCGAGATCAATCGGGCCGACGATATTCACAACCGTGAATGCTCTCGGCTCAGCTGCCAGCACGGCGAGACCCTTGATGATGCTGCCTTCGCTCATCAACGCCACATCGTAGTTGCCTTCGCGTTTGCTGCGCACGTTGGCGACGTTTGCCCAGCCCGGCGCGTGCAACTGCGAGCGGATCGCTTCGATGTCGGCAAGCGTGAATTCGCCTTCCCTCTCGAACTCCAGGCGTTTAACGAACACGCCTTTCAGCCCGAGTATCAGCTCCTTGATCTTTGCTTCATCGGGTTTCGTAGGGCTGAGAAACGAGGCGGCCAGTCTCAGCAGTTGTTCGTCCACCGTGACGTTTATGACTTTGTCGGCGCGTTCGGCGAACTTGTCGAGATGGCTCATATCAATCCTGGCGGGATCCTGCGCGTAAGCGGGAACCGCCGCGAAAACTGAGAGCGCCGAGAACAACGCGGCCGCCCTCATCAACCTGGGAATAATCAATTTCATAATTCCTCCTCGGAATTTCGAAGAATAAGTAGGTATCGACCTCGGAACTAGCTGGCGTCTACGACCACAAACTGAAGAGTTTTGTCGGACACCGATTTCACAAGAGCTACGGTTTGAGCCCGTCGTCGTGAACCGCCTTCTGCGCATCGCTAAGCGCAGAGCTGGCGATCGAAAGCGCGAGCATCAAGGTCTCTTTTGCCGCTTCACCTTCGGTCCTTAGCGCCCGCTCCTCTCGCGTGCGCGCCAATTCGTGCCGTTGGTTGCCTCTCTGATGGGCTGGGCGCGCGCTTCGATTTATCGATGGCTTCGACATGCCACTCGATGTCGTAGCGTTTTGTTCGGCTGCCTTTTCTTCCTTGGTTACAGTTGGTGGCTCCGCCGACTTGGCATTTGGAGCGGAAGCACCCGATGTCGCGAGCTTTCCGTCATCGCTAACCGCGGGTTGATTGAGCTTTCGATACTGGGCCGCACCTATCGCGAGCAGCAAGGAGGCTGTGACACCGATCGCCACCCATCTGAGTTTTGGCGGATCGAGAAGTATCGCGAGCCTCTGCCACCAGCGCGCTCGCGGTTCGGGCTGCCGAGCGACTCGATTGAGCAATCGCGCGGTGAAATCATCCGGCGGCTGCTCGCGTCTAAGAGCCTTTCGCAGTTCATCATCAAGACGGCTCATATAACTACCTCCCCTAACGTGCGGCTGAGTTTATCTCTCAAACTCGAGAGAGAGCGCCGCAAGTGGCTCTTTACTGTGTTGAGCGGCATATCGAGCACGCTGGCTATTTCTCCCGGATCGAGATCTTCCTGGTAGCGAAGAATCACCACCAATCGGGCCTTTTCCGGCAGCGTATCTACCACTCGCCGCAGCATCTCAGAAAGGAACAAGTCATTCTCGCTGGCGTTAGTCGCCGGTTCCGGGACGTCGTCGAGGCTCACTTGCGGCCGGACTTTCAGCCGCCGCGATTGATCGATACAGCGGTGGCTGGTCACCTTGCGCAACCAGTACACCAGGTGCTCCGGCGATTTGATCGAGTGGAGGTTCTGGTGCAGGTTTAGAAAAACCTCCTGAGCCAGTTCCTCCGCAAGCGAGCGATCCCGCAAGAAGTGGCAGGCCATGCTGAAGACCATGCTCTGGTGCTGGCGAACGATCTGCTCAAAGGCAAATTGATCGCCCAGCGCCGACCGTTCCAGCGTGTCATCGAGCCGGGCTACCGTCCCGTTATCCAATGCGATTGTTCCTTCCCACCCCACCATACTCTAGTACGCACAAGGTTTGCCGATCGAATGCAAGTTTTTAAGTTCTTCTCTGGTTAATTCGAGAGTCTTCCTAATGGACTTCGCGAACTTCCGACCGCTAGGCCATCGTATCATCAAGCGGAGGCAAAATGAGAGATCCTGGCATCGCGGCCGTACTGAGCTTTTTCATTCCAGGCATTGGCCAGATCTACAACGGCAAGATTCTACGCGGAGTATTCTGGCTGATTGTCACGCCAGGAATATGGTTAGGTACAGGCGGGTGGTTTGGTTGGGTCTGTCATCTGATTTCGGCTTATACCGCGTATCGCTACGCGAAAAAGCATCCTATCTGAGACAACACTCATTGCCGTAGTTCTATCACCTCCGAGACTGTGCGAGAATTCCCAACACCCATAATTTTTCAGTTGTGGGTTCTTTAGTTTCAACCTAGGAGGGCCCGGGCGCATCCTATTTCCGCTTCGTGACGATCCGGTCCCGCGCCGCCAATCGCGCCACGTAGGGTAAAACTAAATGACCCCCAACTGAAGTTGGGGGTGTTGCTGAAGTTTTCGCAGAGTCTTGCGTTGGCGACGCCGCAGACTAACCGCTCTTTATCTCACCGTTCTTCGCCATTCGAGCGATATTATCGGCGGCGCGATATGCAAGCGCTTGAATCGTGCAGGTTGGTTGTCCGCGTCCCGATGTCACAAAACTGCTCCCGTCGCATATAAACAGATTCGGGACGTCGTGCGCCCGGTGAAACTTGTTCACCACCGACCGCTTTGGATCGTTGCCCATGCGACAAGTGCCTAGCAGATGGACGCCAAACGTCTGCTCCTCGACCGGACCTGCCCATTTCTTCTTTGCGCCGGCAGCATCCAGCAGTTCCATCCCGCGATCCGAAAAGAATTTCATGATCTTGAGATCGTCAGGATGGTCCTTGTAGGTCACCCGCAACACCGGAAGCCCCCAGGCGTCCTTTGCCGTCGGATCAAGGGAAATGCTGTTGCGTTCCATCGGCAGCGACGTCGTGTGGCCAAAGCTGAACACTGACCGCGTGTAGGAGTCTTTCACAATCTTTTTGTACTCGGCGCCCCAACGCGGCGCCTCGCGAGGCAGCCCCCCACCGAGCGCGAAGCCCATCGGGTACACGTCGAATCGCAAATCGATTCCTCCACCACCATAGAACCCGCGCTTAGGGTCCGAGTCATAAAACTGGTGGGTAATTCGAGTCACCGCTACGCTTTTGAACTCATTGAGTTCGTGTTCAAAGACACCGGTAGCGAACCCGCCTCCATTGAACATTAGATACTTGCCTACAAAGCCGCTCGAATTTGCCAGGCCATTCGGGAAGAGATTCGATTTTGAGAGCAAGAGCAGACGCGCCGTCTCGGCTCCGTTGGCACAAAGCACAACCGCTTTCGCTCGCTGAAACACTTCGGTCTTTTTTTGATCGAAGTAGATCACCCCGGTCACCCGGCCCGCGGCGTCGGTTTCGATCTTGCGGACGTAGCTTCCCGAACGAATTTCGCAGCGACCCGTTTTTTCAGCCTCTGGAAATACCGTGGCAAGCGTGCTGGACTTTGCCTTAATTTCGCATCCGAACCCTTCGCAGAACCCGCAATGCGAGCACGCGCTTCGCCCGCGATAGGGTTGAGAGATTATCGCCATGGGCGCCGGTTGCGAGTGCCAGCCGAGCGTGCGAGCGCCGGTTGCCAGAAGCGCACCCGCGGATTTTATCGGCAACGGCGGCAGCGGATAGGGCTTCGAGCGAGGCGAGTCCATCGGCCCCGGCTGGCCGGAAACGCCGAGATCCCATTCGGCCTTTGTGTAATACGGCTCGAGCTCAGCATAAGTTATCGGCCAATCGTCGAATCCGGTCCCAGAGATTGCGCCAAGTTTGCTTCGTTCGATGAAGTCGATTTCTCGAAATCGCCAGTAATTCGCGGTGAAGTGCGTCGTGCCCCCGCCGACCATCCGGCCATAAAGAACCGATGGTTGAACCGTGGCCTTGGCGTTTGTCGTTTTGCGAAAACTATTGGGCTGGGTTTTCCAGTCGTTGGTCAGCGCGTTTTGCCATAGCGTCTTTATCTCATCGTGATCGAAATCTTTTTCTTTGAGATAAGGCCCCTGCTCGAGAACGACCACTTGAAATCCTGCCGCGGAGAGTTCCTTTGCGATGACGCCGCCGGCCGCCCCGGCTCCGATGACCACGAAGTCCACTTGCGTCTGAGAATCAAACTTTGGGAGTTGTATGTTCATGAACAAACCGTCACCAATCAATCTGCTCCTCGGCCCCTCTGCTCACCTGCTGCCTTCTGCCTTCTGCCTTCTGCCTTCTGCCTTCTGCCCTCTGCTCCTACTGCGTCTCCTTGTACTCGCGATCGTAGTAACCAAACGGCGGCTTGAAATAAAACTCGTCTTTAAAACCAATCAGCTTCCAACCGATCTTGTCATAGTTTCCGCCGTAGGA
>DASRIZ010000005.1:0-19025 GCA_035649735.1 Blastocatellia bacterium
CGGGTACCGGCCGCAGTTTTACTTTCGGACGACGGATGTGACGGGGGTAGCGACGTTGAACGAAGGAGTGGAGATGGTGATGCCAGGAGACAACTCGCAGTTGACGATCGAGTTGATAGCGCCGATAGCGATGGAGAAGGGGTTGAGGTTTGCGATCCGGGAAGGCGGGCGCACGGTGGGCGCAGGGACGGTATCAGAAGTGATTGAGTAACGGATTATTTGTTATTGACTATTTGCTATTTGCTATTTGCTATTTCGGTGAATGTAAATCGCAAAGAAAATAGCAAATAACAAATAGAAAATAGCAAAATAGTAAATAGGTAGGGTTTATGCCGAGAGACAACATCACGTTACAGTGTACCGAGTGCAAGAGCCGGAACTACACGTCGACTAAGAACAAAAAGACGACGCCGGATCGCCTCGAGTTTAAAAAGTTCTGTAGAAAGTGCAGGAGTCATACTCCGCATAAGGAGCAGAAATAACTATTTGTTTATTTACTATTTGTTATTTGCTATTTGCGACTGACTTTCCAGAAATAGCAAATAGTAAATAGAAAATGATAAATAACAAATAGGTAGGGGTATAGTGTTAGCGGCTAGCACGGCGGTCTCCAAAACCGTAAGGCCGGGTTCGAATCCTGGTACCCCTGCCACATCGTTCCGGCGCGGCAACGCGAGAAGCGCGAGGTAGAGAGGATGAGTCGAGTAACAGATTTTCCAGACGACGAAGAGGAGCAGCGGCGGGAAGAACCGGCCCGCGGCGAAGAAGGCGGCAAAGCGTCATTCAAGCTGCCGAAGCTCTCGCTAACCGAGCGCATCAGAGAGTTTTATCACGCTGTTAAGCTTGAGATGGCCAAGACCACCTGGCCGACTCGCACTGAAGTCTGGAGCACCACGGTCGTCGTGCTGATAGCTATTGTCTTCTTCGGGTTCTATTTGTGGGGAATTGACATGGTTGTGACCGTCGGCTTCCAGGCGTTGGAAAAGGCGATAAGGTAGGCGAAAGGCATATGCCAAGAAACTGGTACATCATTCACACTTACTCGGGCTACGAGAAAAAAGTGAAGGAGTCCCTGCAGTCGCGGATCCAGGCCTACGATATGGCTGATCAGATTTCGCAGGTACTTGTGCCTACCGAAACCGTTGTTGAGATGCGCGGATCGAAACGCGTTGAGACTTCGCGAATGTTTTTCCCAGGCTACGTGCTGGTCGAGATCGAGACCGATGAAAAAGGCGAGGTGGGCGAGAAAGTTTGGCACATAATCAAATCCACGCCAAAAGTGACCGGGTTTGTTGGCGGTCAAAAGCCGACTCCGTTGACGCCCGAAGAGGTCGATCAAATCGTGCACCACGTGACCGAGGCTGCTGAGAAGCCAAAGCCGAAACACACGTTCCAGCACAGCGAGCACGTCCGAATTCTCTCGGGCCCGTTTAGCGGATTTACCGGACAGGTTGAAGAGATCAACCCGGACAAGGGCGTGTTGAAAGTTATGGTCACCATCTTTGGCCGGTCGACACCTGTCGAGTTGAATTTTTTGGACGTTGAGAAACTGACGTTCTCGGAAGAAGAATAAAGCAGTTTCTGGTTTCTAGTTTGTGGTTTCTGGTTCGACATTTAATCTAGTAACCAGAAACGAGAAACCAGAAACCCGGAAGAAGAATATTGAGGGGAGAGTTCAGCGTTACTTTGACGCTGGCTCGCAAAGGACCCACGTATGGCAAAAAAAATAACTGCGTATATAAAGCTTCAAGTTCCATCCGGAAAAGCAAATCCAGCACCTCCAATCGGGCCTGCGCTCGGTCAGCACGGCGTCAACATCATGGAGTTTTGTAAGGCGTTCAACGCCAAGACCGCCAACATAGTGGATATGAATATCCCGGTGGTGATAACGGTCTATGCTGATCGCTCGTTTACCTTCATCACCAAGACGCCGCCAGCCGCCGATTTACTAAAGAAGGCTGCCGGGATCGACAAAGGTTCGGCTAAGCCGAATCGCGACAAGATCGGGCGGGTGACTCGCAAGCAGATCGAGGAGATCGCTCGCACGAAGCTTCCGGATCTGAACACAACGTCGGTTGAGTCGGCGATGCGCACGATCGAAGGGACTGCGCGCAATATGGGACTCGAGGTTGTGGATTAATTCCGCGTTAATTAGGGAGTGGCCGGGGCTTCCAAGCCAGCCACGTTAACTACCTGGGAGAAAAGTATGGCCGGAAAGAAATATCGAGCGGCTGCCGAACAGGTTGATTACGATCGCGCGTATTCGATCGATGAAGCGGTTGAGCTTACGAAAAAGGTTGCTTTCGCGAAGTTTGACGAGACCGTCGAGCTAGGGATGACCTTGGGGGTTGATCCTCGCAAGGCAGATCAACTGGTGCGGGGAACCGTTGTTCTTCCGCACGGTCTCGGCAAATCAAAAAAGGTCATCGTGATTTGTTCGGCGGAGAAGGTCCAGGAGGCCCGCGATGCGGGCGCTGACGAAGTTGGCGGGGACGACATTGTGGCTCGAATAAAGGGCGGTTGGGTTGATTTCGATGCTCTGATCGCCACGCCCGATATGATGCGATCCGTAGGACAGCTCGGCAAGATCCTCGGTCCTCGAGGCCTCATGCCGAACCCGAAGACTGGCACGGTTACCGCTGATGTTGAGCGCGCGGTGCGCGAGACGAAAGCGGGTAAAATCGAGTTCCGCGTGGACAAGACTGGCGTTATACACGCGCCGGTAGGGAAGGTGAGCTTTGACAAGGAACGGCTCTCCGAGAACGCCAAGACATTGATAGACGCAGTGATGCGCGCAAAGCCATCGGCGGCCAAAGGGAAGTACGTCAAAAACGCGACGATTTCGTCGACGATGGGACCCGGGATAAAGCTGAATACCGCGGAGTTTTAAGGGAAAGAATATAGGACCTGTAGGACATCTTGGACCTATATTCTCTTGGAGATTGAACAGTGAAGACAAGAGTTCAAAAAGAAAAAGAGATCGAACTGCTTCATCGCGAGTTTGAGGAATCACCAAACGCGCTTCTGGTCGGATTTCAGGGGATCAGGGTGTCTGCCGACGAGCGGCTGCGACGCGAGCTTCGCCAGGCGAGTATTTCCTACCGCGTGGTAAAGAACACACTCGCGATTCGCGCCTCGGAAGGCACGCCGATCGAGCAGGTGAAGGGTAAGTTTGAGGGCGCCACGGCAGTAGCTCTATCAAAGGATGATCCGGTGGCGCTTGCGAAATTACTCTCGAAGTGGGCAAAAGAGAGTCCGGTGTTTTCGTTCAAGGCGGCAGTAGTCGAAGGCCGGGCCATTGACGTCAAAGACATCGAAGCTCTATCTAACCTGCCGTCGAAGGAAGAGCTGGTTTCGAAGGTGATGTTTTTGATCAACAGCAGCGCGCAGCGGCTGGCGGTTGTGACCGCCGGTGTCGCGCGCAATCTGACGATCGTAATGGATCAAGTTCGAGCCCAAAAGGAGTCTCAGGGCTGAGGTATTGTTATCGAAATCGGGCCGAGCTTGTGGAGGCTCGCGCTCGGTTGTTGAACACTTTGCGCCGCTTGGTAATGTCAGTGCAGCGGCTTGGAAGGCTCGTGGCAGCCGGAGATGCGCCGGGGTTGCGGCCAGCAATGTGAGGCATCGTCAATAGTGCCGCACGCGTGAATGAATCAGGAGGACAGGAAAGTCATGTCAGAGAAGCTACAAGGTATCGTAGATCAGGTGAAAGACCTTACGTTGTTGGAGGCGTCACAGTTAGTCAAGTTGATGGAAGAGACATTTGGTGTATCCGCAGCGGCAGCAGCAGTTGCAGCGGCTCCGGCAGCGGGTGGCGCGGCTGCGGCTCCGGCGGTTGAAGAGAAGGATGAGTTCGACGTTGTGCTCACCGGTATGGCCGATCCTGCCAAAAAGATCGGGATCATCAAAGTGGTCCGCGAGATCACAGCGCTCGGATTGAAGGAAGCCAAGGATCTGGTCGAGGCGGCACCCAAGGCGGTGAAGGAAGGTGCTCCGAAGGACGAGGCCGAGGCTCTCAAGAAGAAATTGACCGATGCCGGAGCAACTGTCGAGCTCAAATAACGTAGGTCCTATAGGTCCTATCCGTTAGGTCTATGCTAAGATAGACATTGAGGTTGACCCGTGGGCGCTTCGTTGGGTAGTATCCGGTCATAGCAACGTATAGGGGCGGCGACGAAAATAAAGTTTATTTGGCGCTCAATAACACGCGAATTTCGCGGTCGGAGGAAGTGTCTTCGGCCGTGCTTCGCATTTGCGCTTCCGAATTGTTTTAGGCTTGCAGTGGGTGTCGAGCGGTCCGGCTTTGAGAGATTTCCTCGCGTGACCTACCCCGTTTTGCGTGGACACACATCTCCAGCGAAGGCTGGGATCAGTGCGGCCTGCTGCAAGCTTCTTCTTCCTACCTGCTAACCGAGGAGAGATATGTCAGCACTAGCAAATACTGGAAACGGCATAGGCCGAGAGCGGTACGACTTTTCCCGGATCAAAACGGCGATCAGAATCCCAAACCTTATCGAGGTCCAACGCCAATCCTACAACCGCTTTCTTCAAATGGATCTGCTTCCCGCGGAACGCGAAAACACCGGCCTCCAAGCCGTGTTCAGATCCGTTTTTCCGATAACTGATTTTCGCGAAACCTCGCAGTTGGAGTTTGTCGAATACTCCATCGGAAACTGGCAGTGTAAGTGCGGGCAGCTTGAAGGGCTCTATCATCTGCGAACCAACTGCCGCTCCTGCGGGACCATTTTGCGAGTAAACCCGTACGCCGCCGAAGAGCAGACTTGTCCGCAGTGCGGGACTTTAAACACCGTCTCGCCCGTACTCTGTGACAATTGCGGCGAACCGGTTACGCTTCAGCACAAACACTCGGAAAAGGAGTGTCAGGAAAAGTCGATGACCTTCGCAGTCCCGCTGAAGGTCAAGATCCGACTCACAGTCTGGGACACCGACGAAGACACCGGTCAGAAATCGATCCGCGATATCAAGGAAGAGGAAGTCTTCTTCGGCGAGATCCCGCTGATGACCGACAACGGAACGTTTATCATCAACGGCACGGAGCGCGTGATAGTGAGTCAGCTCCATCGCTCGCCCGGTGTGTTCTTCGAAAAGGAAAACAACAATACCTATTTTCTCGCGAAGGTTATCCCTTATCGCGGCTCCTGGGTTGAGTTCGAATACGACACCAAGAATCTGCTTTACGTGCGGATCGATCGCAAACGAAAGTTTCTCGGTACGGTCTTTCTGCGCGCGCTCGGTCTGATGGAAAAGGTCGACATCGATCGGGTCGGTACTGATTCGCACCTTGAGGACGAGATCAAGCGTGCGAGCTTCACTGATGCCGAAGTGTTGCGGATGTTCTACACCGCCCAAAAGGCGACTATCAAGGACGGCCAACTCCACTTTGAACCGTCCGAGGGCCTGGTTGGGCTGCATCTTGCCGAGACTGTCGAGGATCGCTCAGGCGAAACGATCGTTCGAGGCGGAGCGCACGCGAAGAAGCTGACAAAGCGCGACATCGATTCACTTCGCAAGGCGAAAATCAAGACCGTGACCGTCGATCCACAAGAGATCGAAGGCGCATTCCTGAATGACGATGTCGTCAATACCGAAACGGGCGAAGTCATCGCGGAAGCGAATACCGAACTCACGTCACGCGAGTGGCAGCAGATAATCGAGTCAGGGGTGAGCCACGCAGAAATAATCTTTCCGGAACGAGACGATGTCGGCGTAGTCGTCAGCCAGACCCTCAAGAAGGATTCTGTCAAGACGCCGCGAGATGCGATCCTCGAGATCTATCGCAAGATGAGGCCCGGCGACCCGCCGACAATCCTCACCGCGTGGAACCTGTTCCGCGGAATGTTTTTCGATGAGCGCAAATTTGATTTCTCGCGCGTAGGCCGGTTGAAAGCCAACATAAAACTCGGAAAGCCCGAGCGCGATCGTTTAGATCAACAGACGCTCTCGACGCGTGATTTCGTCGACGTGATCGCCTATGTGCTCAAAATGCGAAAAGGCATCGGCGACAAAGACGACATCGATCACCTGGGCAATCGACGCGTGCGAGCGGTCGGCGAGCTACTGGAAAACCAGTTCCGCATCGGTCTCGTTCGAATGGAGCGAGCGATCAAAGAAAAAATGTCGATCCATCAGGAGATGCAGACGGCGATGCCTCGCGATCTGATCAACGCGAAGCCGGTGACCGCCGCTGTTAGAGAATTCTTTGGGTCGTCGCAACTGTCTCAGTTTATGGATCAGACCAATCCGCTTTCGGAGATCACCCACAAACGCCGGCTATCGGCGCTTGGGCCGGGCGGGTTATCCCGAGAACGAGCGGGATTCGAAGTGCGCGACGTCCATCCGACGCACTACGGGCGAATCTGTCCGATCGAGACCCCTGAAGGTCCGAACATCGGATTGATCTCGTCGCTGTCCTGTTTCGCGCGGATCAATGAGTTTGGCTTTATCGAATCACCCTATCGCAAGGTTGAGAACGGCCGAGTCATTGATTACGTCCGAATCTTGTCCGCCGGCGATAGCGAACACAACGCAAGCGATCATTTGCCGAGAGAACAGGTTGATCGAGCGAACAAGAAACTCTCCTCGGCCAGTCAACAGCCCGCCGATTACGAGCCGTATCCGTTTTATCTTTCCGCGTGGGAGGAAGACCGGTATACCATCGGCCAGGCATCTGTCGAGGTCGATAAACAGGGACACATCGTTCAGGAACGCACCTGGTCAAGAAAGGCCGGCGAGTTTAAGTTCTCGGAACCGTCAGAGCTCGACTTTATCGACGTAAGCCCGAAACAGCTTGTATCGGTCGCCGCGTCGCTGATTCCGTTCCTTGAGAACGATGACGCAAACCGGGCGTTGATGGGTTCCAACATGCAACGACAATCGGTCCCGCTGCTGCGTGCCGAAGCGCCGCTGGTGGGGACCGGTATGGAAAAGGTCACCGCGCAGGATTCCGGCGCCGTGGTCATTGCCCGACGCGATGGCGTGGTAGACTCCGTGGACTCCGAGCGAATTATCATTCGCGCCGAGCACGGGATCGCCGGCGGAACAACCTCGCGCGAGATCAACGCCGATATCTATCAGCTAACCAAGTTCAAGCGTTCGAATCAGAACACTTGTATCAATCAAAAACCGATCGTCCGTGAGGGCCGAGCAGTAAAGAAGGGCGATGTAATTGCCGACGGACCCTGCACCAATCAGGGCGAACTGGCGCTCGGGCGCAACGTGCTCGTCGCGTTTATGCCGTGGCGCGGGTACAACTTCGAAGACGCGATTCTGGTGTCCGAGAAGCTGGTAAAAGAAGACTCGTTCACGTCGATTCACATCGAGGAGCTCGAGGTCGAGGCCCGAGATACCAAACTCGGACCGGAGGAAATAACTCGGGACATTCCGAACGTTTCCGAATCGGCGCTTCGCGATTTGGACGATTCGGGAATCATTCGGATCGGCGCCCAGGTCAAACCGGGATCGATACTGGTCGGCAAAGTAACGCCGAAAGGTGAGACCCAACTTACCGCCGAAGAGAAGTTGCTTCGCGCGATCTTCGGTGAGAAGGCCGGTGACGTTCGCGACGCCAGTCTAACGTGTCCCCCGGGTATCGACGGCACCGTGGTGGATGTAAAGGTGTTTACTCGGAAGGGCGCTGAAAAGGACGAGCGATCGCTTTCGATCGAGCGAGCCGAAGAAGAAAAGCTGGAAAAGAACGTCAGGGATGAGGTTCGAATTCTTGAAGATGAACGCAACAAGAGAATCTTTGAGTTGCTGGATGGCCAACGGCTGGCCGACGACCTGACTTACAAGAACAAGAAGCTGTTGCCGAAGGGTACAAAACTGTCGCTCGAGGACCTTCAGCAGCTCGAGATCGGGGCTTTGCGCAAGATCGAAGTAGCCAGTTCGCGAATCGATGTTCAGTCGGAAATCGCCGATATCGAGCGGCGAACCGAACGGCAGGTCAAGGTGCAACAGCAGCTTCACCACGAGAACATCGAAAAACTCAAGAAGGGCGATGAGCTTCCTCCGGGCGTCATCAAGATGGTCAAGGTTTTCATCGCGATGAAACGCAAGCTGTCGGTTGGCGACAAGATGGCTGGTCGTCACGGCAACAAGGGGGTCATTGCGAGGATTCTTCCGGAAGAAGAGATGCCTTACCTTCCGGATGGAACGCCGGTAGAGATCGTTTTGAATCCGCTGGGCGTCCCGTCGCGCATGAACGTCGGCCAGATTCTGGAGACCCACCTTGGATGGGCGTCGAGACAAATCGGCCAGACAATCGGTGAGTTGATCGCCGACGGAACCAAAGTCGACGCAATACGGAAAATCTATCGCGATGTCTTTCCCGGTTCCGAGTGGCAGGACAGAATCACGGCGATGACCGACGACCAGCTGGTCGAGGACGCCCGGACCATTGTCGAGGGAATTCCATACGCGTCGCCGGTGTTTGACGGCGCGCGCGAATCGGAGATCAAGAAGCTGCTGGAATATGCCGGGCTACCCACCTCGGGAAAAACGGTCCTCTTCGATGGCATGAGCGGAGACCCATTCGAACAGAAGGTCACTGTTGGCTACATCTATATGATGAAGCTCTCGCACCTGGTCGACGACAAGATCCACGCTCGGTCAATCGGACCGTACTCGTTGATCACCCAGCAACCGCTTGGAGGCAAGGCTCAGTTCGGCGGCCAGCGCTTCGGAGAAATGGAAGTGTGGGCGCTGGAAGCGTATGGGGCCGCGCACATCCTGCAAGAGCTGCTTACCGCCAAATCGGATGACGTAGCAGGCAGATCAAAGATCTACGAAGCCATAGTTAAAGGTGAGGCGGACTTCGATCCGGGAGTGCCCGAGTCGTTCAACGTTCTGATTCGCGAGCTGCAATCGCTGTGTCTCGACGTTGAGCTGATGCGACGCCCGGAGGAAGTTGAAGAAGTGGTAGCGGAATAGGGAACCCGTTCCGGGTTCCTGGTTCGAAGTTCAGGGTTTGACCACTCGCACGGTCCAACCCTGAACGCTGAACCCTGAACCCTGAACCTTTCAACATAGGAAGGTAACAAAGATATGTTTAGGACACATCAAGAGAGAACGAGCCTGGCACCTGACTTTGAAGCGATAAGAATAAGTCTCGCCTCACCCGAGAAGATTCTGGGGTGGTCACATGGCGAAGTTACCAAGCCGGAGACTATTAACTATCGGACTTTCAAGCCCGAACGCGACGGGCTTTTCTGCGCGAAAATATTTGGCCCGGTCACCGACTGGGAGTGCCTGTGCGGGAAATACAAAAGGATGAAGCACCGCGGCGTGGTGTGCGACAAGTGCGGGGTCGAGGTTACTCAGTCAAAGGTTCGACGCGAACGCCTTGGCCATATCAAACTCGCAAGTCCGTGCTCGCACGTCTGGTTTTTCAAGGGACTACCCTCGCGCATCGGGCACCTTCTCGACATCCCACTGCGAGAGCTCGAAAAAGTACTCTACTTCGAGTCTTATATCGTGATCGATCCGGGAGACGTTCCCGAACTGAAAGAGCGAGAGCTCCTTCCGGATGACCGCTACCGTCAGCTCATGCAGGAGTTCCCCGGCCGCTTTCTGGCAAAGATGGGCGCCGAGGCTATCAAGGAGCTGCTCCACAAGGTGGATGTCGAGGAGCTTGCGGTCGAGATGCGCGCAAAGATGAAGGACGAGACTTCACAGCAGAAGAAGCTGAAGTACTCCAAACGGCTCAAGGTTGTCGACGCGTTTCGCCGCTCGGGCAATCACCCCGACTGGATGATCCTGGATGTAATTCCAGTGATTCCACCTGAGCTGCGTCCTCTTGTTCCGCTGGATGGCGGCCGGTTTGCGACCAGCGACCTTAACGATCTTTATCGACGAGTCATCAATCGCAACAATCGTTTGTCGAAGCTGATCGAGTTGAAGGCTCCTGAAGTGATCGTGCGAAATGAGAAGCGCATGCTTCAGGAAGCTGTGGATGCATTGTTTGATAACGGGCGCCGCGGGCGCGTGTTGCGGGGCGCAAATAATCGTCCGCTCAAATCGCTTTCGGATACGCTCAAAGGCAAACAGGGACGCTTTCGTCAGAACCTTCTTGGCAAGCGCGTGGACTACTCGGGCCGCTCGGTCATCGTGGTGGGGCCGGAGCTTAAGCTGCATCAATGCGGGCTGCCGAAGAAAATGGCCCTCGAGCTGTTCAAACCATTTATCTACAACCTGCTCGAAAAGAAGCAGTATGCCGCAACGATCAAACAGGCAAAGGAAATGGTTGAGCGGCAGGAGCCGGTTGTTTGGGATATTCTCGAAGAGGTAATTCGCGAACACCCGGTGCTCTTGAACCGAGCGCCGACGCTTCATCGACTTGGCATCCAGGCTTTTGAACCGGTGCTGGTCGAAGGAAAGGCGATCAAGATTCACCCGCTGGTTTGCACCGCGTTCAACGCGGACTTCGACGGCGATCAGATGGCGGTCCACATTCCGCTCTCTCCCGAAGCCCAGGTCGAAGCAAGCGTGTTGATGCTGGCTTCAAACAATATTCTTTCACCAGCGAACGGCCAGCCGATCGCCGTCCCGACCCAGGACATCGTACTGGGATGCTACTATCTGACCAAAGACAAGAAGGACGACAAATTCGCGGGCCGCAAGTTCGCAGCCGGCGACGAAGTATTGCTGGCTCTAGACGCTGGTGAAGTTCACACCCAGACCCCGATCAAGCTTCTTTTTTCGGGCGACATCATCGATCTCGAGCACGAGCGCGACGATCAGGATGTGATCCGAGGCACGGTTCGATCGCTTAAGAACCGAGTCATCGACACAACGGTCGGCCGGGTTATTTTTAACGAGCACATGCCCGGTGGAATGCCGTTCGTCAACGGTACGCTGAAGAAAAAGGGTTTGACTTCGCTGGTCAACTATTGCCACTTGCGTCTCGGGCACGCCGAAACCGTTAAAATGCTCGACAAGGTAAAAGACCTTGGATTCCTGTTTGCCACAAAAGCCGGTATCTCGATCGGCGTCGACGATCTTGTGACGCCCCCGGCTAAAGCGGAGCTGGTTCAACAGGCAAACCGGGATGTCGTATCGGTGGAGAATCAGTACAAGGAAGGAATCATCACCAACGGCGAACGCTACAACAAGGTTATCGCCATCTGGTCGGAAGTAACCGAGAAGGTTGCCGAGGCGATGTTCACCGAGATGAACCGCAGCGAGCAGGAATCGGGCGAGATGAATCCCATTCTGATCATGGCCGACTCCGGCGCTCGAGGTTCGAAGCAACAGATTCGGCAGCTTGCCGGTATGCGAGGATTGATGGCAAAGCCGTCAGGCGAAATCATCGAGACCCCGATTCGCGCGAACTTCCGCGAAGGTTTGAACGTGCTTCAATACTTCATCTCGACGCACGGAGCGCGAAAGGGATTGGCGGACACCGCGCTCAAGACCGCGGACTCGGGGTATCTGACCCGGCGTCTGGTGGACGTGGCCCAGGACGTAATCGTCAGCGAGCCCGATTGTGGAACAATCAAGGGAATTTGGGCGACGGCGATTATCGAAGGCGGCGAGGAGATCGAATCGCTGCGTGACCGAATCATCGGTCGTGTGGTGCTGGATGACGTTCGCGATCCGATTACCGGCGAGGTAATCGTCGAGTCAAACGAAGAAATCACCGAGGACCTGGCTGGAATGATCCAGATCGCCGGCGGAATTGAGCGGGTGCGCATCCGCTCGGTGCTGACCTGCGAGTCGCGTCGCGGTGTCTGTATCAAGTGCTACGGCCGCAACCTCGCCACGGGTCGCATGGTGGAGCTTGGTGAGGCGGTGGGTGTCATCGCCGCTCAGTCTATCGGCGAGCCCGGCACGCAGCTCACGATGAGAACGTTCCATATCGGCGGCGTCGCCGGCGGAGTCAGCGAAATCACCAAGCACGAAGCGATCGCTTCGGGCACCGTCAAGTTCGAGGAGTTGAAAACGGTTCGCAACCGCGAGGGCGATCTGGTGGCGATGAACCGCAACGGTATCATCGCGTTGATCGATGAGCGCGGCCGCGAACTAAAGCGCTATCAAATCAACTACGGGGCGACGCTTAAAGTTGCCGACGGTCAGAGCGTCGAAGAAGGCCAGGAGCTCGCGGAGTGGGATCCGTTTACATTCGCGATCCTTACCGAAGAGGCAGGCACTGTAACCTTCAAGGATCTCATCGAGGGCGTGACCGTTCGCGAAGAGGTCGACGAAGTGACCGGTCTGTCGCACCTGGTGGTTATCGATTCACCCGATGAGAAGCGCCAGCCCAGAATCGAGATCCGGGACGACAAAAACAAGGTATTGAAGACTTACCAGATGCCGGTACGCGCCAATCTGCTGGTCGTCGACTATGAAGATTGGAAGAAAAAGCGCGGCGCCGGGGCATCCAAGTCTCAAGAGGAAAAGGAGCATCTGCGTGTCGCGCCGGGCGATATCATCGCCAAGATCCCGCGTGAGACTACAAAGACCAAGGACATTACCGGAGGTCTGCCGCGAGTTGTCGAGCTGTTTGAGGCTCGCAAACCGCGCGAAACGGCGGTGATGACCGAGATCGACGGCGTGGTGAAATTCGGCCCGATTCTTAAGGGGCTCCGCCGCGTCATAGTTGAAGCTCCCGACGGCGAGAAACGTGAATACTCGATTCCTCGCGGCGTGCACATAAACGTGCAGGAGGAGGACTGGGTAAGGGCAGGCGAGCCTCTGATGGACGGCCCGCTGAATCCTCACGATATCCTGGCCGTGCGTGGTATCGAAGAGCTTCAGCGTTATCTTGTGAATGAAATTCAAGAGGTCTACCGTCTGCAGGGCGTCAACATCAATGACAAACACATCGAAGTTATCGTTCGACAGATGCTTCGATGGGTGCGAGTCAAAGACGTCGGCGATACCGAGTTCCTGCTCGAGGACATGGTCGATCGATTCCGCTTCCAGGATGAGAACGATCGGGTTATTTCGGAGGACGGCACTCCTGCATCAATGGAGCCGCTGCTTCTGGGAATCACCAAGGCTTCACTGTCAACCGAGTCATTCATCTCGGCTGCATCGTTCCAGGAAACCACGCGAGTGCTTACCGAAGCCGCAATCAGCGGCAAGGTAGACTACCTGCGCGGGCTTAAGGAGAACGTGATCATGGGGCGGCTGATTCCTGCCGGGACCGGTATGGAGTACTACCGCAACATCAAGCTCGAGCCGGATCAGACGGTTGAGGAGGCCGAAGAGTTCGAAGCAGGAGAGATTCCTGCCGCCGAAGATATCAAGGCCGAAGCTAAGGAAGTCGGCGACTAGGATAGGACAATCAGACAGTTAGAAAGCCGAGGGATGGATCGACCCGTGTGGGGTTTCCATCCCTCGTTGTTTTACTGCACTCCCGCGGCGAGAGCGACGTAGCTTGATTCGAAATAACAGTCGCAGGTATGTCAAACTTCATGGGTTGGTGTGGAGTGTTGTTCTGGCGAGCATGGCCAATTTGGGAATCTGGATGGTTATGAAACTAGCAATGTAAGTAGCAGCCTATTACGAACTCTTTCTGACGCGGACACTCAAGGCACTACGACCTGTCTGTTTGCAGTCGACTATTGGATCGAGACGGCTGCCGCCAGGTCGGTCTGGGGTGTAAACGTTCCAGTAGATAGATCTGCGATCCACTCGGCGTTCTTATGAACGTCATCGACCTCCTGGTATGAAAAAGCCAGAACAACCTTCGTTTTACTTCCTTTGATTGGACGTACGACCCAACCCTGATACGCAACAAGATTTTTGACGCGTCGCGCCGTTTCTAAGTCTCGTATTAGGCGAGCATCGATTGTAAGTCCCGGTTCGTTGGATTGCGTCTTACGCAGCTTTTCAAGGGCCGCAAGAACCGTTTTGGGTTCGGCCTGGTTGGAGTAGACCATCGGAACTATAAAAATATAAGCGCCCACACTCAGCAGCGCCACAACCGCGGCGACGCTGAGAACCGAAGCGCGGAATCTTCGCGGTGGTTTCCCCGGCCGCTTGGAGCGCTGATTCGTGGATCTCCGGCTGACTTCCTTGTTGTTTTTGGCCGTGAACGAGGCTCTCTTGATCGGTGCGGTCGGTTTAGGCAAGCCGGGGAGAGATTCTGCTGGTTTCTCCTCGGCGGAAGTGAATCCGCGTTTTGGTTTGGGCAAGCTGCAATAAGAGCAATAGAGTGCTTCGTTTGGCACCTCAGTTCCGCAACGTGGACACGACAACGCCATGACAAATCTCCTCAATGAGTTTGAGTATCTATAAGCACTTGATAGGCCAGTGCGAGTTCCCGATAATTCTGTCAATTTAGAGCCTTCATGATTTTTTCTGTGGTGAATGGCCCAAAAATGGACAACATTTTTTGTTAGCGGTGATAAAAATTGTCAGCAGCGAGGTCGTTGCGCGCTGACAAGCTTGAGGTGGACTGCATGGGACCTGAACTGCCACCGATCGAGGAAATCGAGGGTTAGGATTGTCGCTGCTGGGGTTGACAAGCATCTATCGCGTCGGTATAGTTCGTCGTTTGGAACATGGCGCTTTTTTGGTTCTGGCATGCGGAGGCGCCCTGTTGATTGAACCGGACGCGGAATAAACGTTATTGTGGCGTAAAAGGAAGCCGGATCAACACCGGCATTCCCGAATTCAATACTAATGTTGTCCTGAGATCACGCCACAGAGAAGTTTGGCCTGGGGAGGCCGAATCCGCAGCTACTTTTCAGAACATCCCCGCAAAATACGAAGATAAGCCCGGCATAGAACGGACGCGGGATAGTTACAGCGAACCTGCGGCCTGATCCTGACGGGAATTACAAGCGATTGGGCTCAAGAGGTGGGCAAAGCCCGAGGACTCTGAGCCTGAGCACGATTGAGAGGAGTCTATAGGTGCCGACACTTAATCAGTTGGTCCGCAAGGGTCGGGTGAATGTCAAGTACAAGACATCGAGTCCGGCGTTGAATTCAAGCCCGCAAAAACGCGGCGTTTGCACGAGGGTCTATACGCAGACGCCTAAGAAGCCGAATTCGGCCCTGCGCAAAGTGGCGCGCGTTCGTCTGACGAACGGGATTGAAGTCACCACGTATATCCCGGGGATCGGGCACAATCTGCAGGAGCACTCGATCGTGTTGATCCGCGGCGGCCGCGTTAAGGACCTGCCGGGAGTTCGATACCACGTAGTTCGTGGGACGCTGGACGCTGTCGGCGTTCAAGGGCGCAAACAGAGCCGGTCCAAGTATGGCGCGAAGAGGCCGAAGGAAGCGGCTCCGGCTAAGAAATAAAGGACGTGATGCGTGATACGTGATGCGTGACTGAAAGGCACCCATCACGCATCACGTATCACGCATCACGGAAGGATTATGCCAAGAAGAAGAGTTGCAGCCAAGCGCGAGGTTTTGCCGGACCCTCTATACAACTCGACAATGGTGACCAGGTTCATCAACTCGCTGATGTGGGAGGGCCGGAAGTCTGTTGCCGAAGGAATATTTTACGGCGCGATGAGACAGATTCACGAGAAGACTCAAGAAGATCCGCTTAAGACGTTTAAGAAGGCGATCGATAACGTAAAACCGCGAGTCGAGGTCAAGTCTCGCCGGGTTGGCGGCTCAACCTATCAAGTTCCCATCGAGGTCGATCAGAAATCGCGCGGTAACAGTTTAGCAATCAGATGGGTGATCAGTTACGCGCGCGGACGCGGCGAGAAAACGATGACTGATCGTCTAGCCGGCGAGATTCTGGATGCGGCCAACAACCGCGGCAATGCAGTAAAGAAGAAAGACGATACCCACCGAATGGCAGATGCCAACAAGGCGTTTGCGCATTACAGGTGGTAACAGCTTTATAGGTCAGATATATCCGTTAGGTCCCATATTTTTTTATGTCCAGGCAAGCACCATTACAACGTTTCCGCAACATCGGGATCATGGCCCACATCGATGCCGGAAAGACCACGACGACTGAGCGCGTTCTCTATTACACGGGCGTCTCTTATAAGATCGGCGAGGTCCACGAAGGCACGGCGGTGATGGACTGGATGGAGCAGGAACAGGAGCGCGGCATAACGATCACGTCGGCGGCAACGACGTGTTTTTGGCCGCGGGATGGTGAGGACTACCGCATCAACATAATCGACACTCCCGGTCACGTCGACTTTACGATCGAAGTTGAGCGCTCGCTGCGCGTACTCGACGGTGCGGTCGCGGTTTTCGACGCGGTTGCCGGTGTACAGCCCCAGTCTGAAACCGTTTGGCGTCAAGCCGACAAGTACAACGTCCCGCGAATCGCCTTCATGAATAAGATGGATCGGCCGGGCGCTGACTTCAATCACGCGATCCAGACCATGCGCGACCGGCTGAGCGCCAATCCAGTGGCAATCCAGTATCCGATCGGCGCCGAAGACCAGTTCCGTGGGGTGATCGATCTGATAACGATGCGTGCGATTCTGTACAACGTCGAGGATAAGGGCGCCGAGCCGGACGTCGTTGACATACCGGAGGAACTCAGCGCCGAAGCGATAGCCGCGCGTGACAAGATGATCGAAGCGCTCGCCGATGCGGACGACCAGATCGCAGAAAAATATCTAGCCGGCGAAAAGGTTACCGACGAAGAAATTCGAGCGGCGCTTCGCCGAGAAACAATAGCGCTCAAACTGGTGCCGGTAGTTGCTGGTTCGGCGTTTAAGAATAAGGGCGTTCAACCGCTTCTTGACGCCGTTGTCGATTTCCTCCCCAGTCCTCTCGATGTGCCTGCGGTTATGGGTACGAACCCGAAGAAGGGAATCGAGGAAGAGCGGCCACCCGATCCCAAAGCGCCGTTCTCCGGGTTGGTGTTCAAGATCATGGCCGACAAGCACGTCGGGCAGTTGTCGTTTGTAAGGATCTATTCGGGGACTCTGAAGTCCGGCTCGTACACCTTGAATTCCACAAGGGGCTCGAAAGAGCGGGTCGGCCGCATCATGTGCATGCACGCTAACAAACGCGAAGATGTTGAGCAGGCTACCGCGGGCGAGATCGTCGCGGTGGCTGGCCTCAAACAGGTCACCACCGGCGATACGATCTGCGAAGAGTCCCGCCCAATCGTGCTCGAAGCTCTCGAATTCCCCGCGCCAGTCATATCCCAGGCAATCGAACCCAAGACAAGGCAAGATCAAGAAAAGCTAGGCATCGGTCTTCAGCGTCTCGCGGCTGAAGATCCGAGCTTCAAGGTGGCAACCGATCAAGAGACCGGGCAGACGATCATCAGCGGTATGGGCGAGCTTCACCTGGAAATCATCGTCGATCGCTTGAAGCGAGAGTTCGGAGTCGATGCGAATGTCGGGCGTCCGCAGGTTGCGTACCGAGAGACTATACGGAAAGCCGCGGAAGGGGTCGGGAAGTTTGTTCGACAAACGGGCGGACGCGGCCAGTACGGCCACGCCGAAGTCAGGATCGAACCCGCCGAACCCGGCACTGGATACGAATTTGTCAACGCTATCGTCGGAGGCGTCATACCGCGCGAATACATAAAGCCCGTTGGCGAAGGGATCAGGGAAGCGATGGAGGGCGGTGTTCTTGCGGGCTACGAGTTGGTCGACGTCAAGGCAACGCTCCACTACGGCAGTTACCACGAGGTTGACTCCTCGGAAATGGCGTTCAAGATAGCAGGGTCGATGGCATTCAAAGACGCAGCTAAGAAAGCCGATCCTGTTCTCCTTGAGCCCATAATGAAAGTCGAGGTTGTCGCCCCTGAAGAGTACATGGGCTCAATCACCGGAGATATCAACTCGAGACGCGGCCGAATCGAAAGCATGGCGGCGAGGCCGGGTACGCAAGTTATTACCGCGCTGGTGCCGCTGTCTGAGATGTTTGGGTATTCAACCGATATGCGCTCTATGACGCAGGGCCGCGCGACTTACACGATGCATTTTCATCGTTACGAAGAGGCGCCGCGCAGCGTACGCGAAGAAATAATAGCCAAGGTACAAGGCACTGCGAGGTAATTATTTTTCCATCTCGGGCGGGCGCACAAACAGCGCTCGCGGAAAAAAGGAGCTAGACAACTATGGCAAAGGAAAAATTTGACCGTTCAAAACCGCACGTAAACGTGGGAACGATCGGACACATCGACCACGGGAAGACGACGTTGACGGCGGCGATCACGAAAGTACTGGCAAAGAACAACCCGAAGATCCAGTTTCGATCATTTGATTCGATCGACAATGCGCCGGAAGAGAAGGAGCGAGGGATCACGATCGCGACGGCGCATGTGGAGTATCAGACGGCGAAGCGGCATTATGCGCACGTGGATTGTCCTGGGCATGCGGACTACATCAAGAACATGATCACCGGAGCGGCGCAGATGGACGGAGCGATCCTGGTGGTTTCGGCGGCGGACGGGCCGATGCCGCAGACGCGGGAGCACATATTGCTGGCGCGGCAGGTAGGGGTACCTTACATAGTGGTGTTTTTGAACAAGATCGACATGGTGGACGATCCGGAGTTACTGGATCTGGTGGAGTTGGAAGTCAGGGAGTTGTTGACGAATTATGAGTTTCCAGGGGACGACATACCGGTGGTGCGCGGGAGCGCGTTGAAGGCGCTGGAGGGGGATGCGGAGGGGGAGAAGCAGATCGTGGAGTTGATGGATGCGGTGGACAGTTACATACCGATACCGCAGCGGGATATAGAGAAGGCGTTTTTGATGCCGGTTGAGGACATATTTACCATTTCGGGACGAGGGACGGTGGCGACGGGGCGAGTGGAGCGAGGGAAGGTGAAGGTAGGTGAGGAGATAGAGATCGTAGGGATCCGTCCGACGGTGAAGCGAGTGGTGACCGGGGTGGAGATGTTCAAGAAGTTGCTGGATGAAGGGATCGCGGGGGACAACGTAGGGTTGCTGCTGCGAGGGACGGAGAAGAAGGAAGTGGAGCGGGGTCAGGTGATAGCGGCGCCGGGGAGCATCACGCCGCACACGCATTTCAAGGCGCAGGTGTATATTCTGGCGAAGGAAGAAGGCGGGAGGCACACGCCGTTTTTCAACGGATACCGGCCTCAGT
>DASRIZ010000006.1:0-14195 GCA_035649735.1 Blastocatellia bacterium
CCTTTGCCCTCTGCCCTTTGCCCTTTGCCCTTTGCCCCGATCAACGTCACTACTTGCCGAGAAACCCAGCATCGCAAGGCCAATCGAGAGTTCGCGGTTCGGCTTGTATTCCGCAAGAGACCGCAAAATAGTTTTGCATCTCGTACACCAGCAGATCCCTCGCGTGACGCAACCACCCCCTATGCTGGCCTTCCCAAATATAGTAGACATTCAACACCTTGATCTGTTTGGGAGTCGGGTAGTATGCGCCGGCCAACAGCACCTGATAAGACGGATCGAAGAAAGCCGAAGGCATGATGGTCACGGATAAATCGGCCTTAGAAACTCTGTTCGCGCGCTTGGCCAACTTTCCGCCGCAAGCTGTGAACTGTTCCAGGGCACGATCGAACGCGTCGTCAATCCACTGCCCGATTGCATCCGCCGAACCCGGGAACGCCAGCAACTGTTCGATGATCGACTCGGGAACTTCATTCTCTCGCCAGGTTCGAATTCGCTTCTCCCATTTTGCCTCTGGATCGTCGTATCCCTGGGTGTTGTAACGGATGCCATGCCTGGCGGTGAACCGGTCGGGCACCTCACGAGGCTTCCCCAGAAACTGATGCGTGCCCTGAGATTGCGCCGTCGAGACACAAAGGATCATCACGATAGTTGTAAATACAACAATTCGTTTTGGCATCGACTTCTCCTTAATAGGTTCTTCCGCTCTTGGATCACGATAACGGCGCAAACGGTTCAAGTTTGCAACAGCCGCCAAGAGGGCGCGCCGGAAAGCCTGACTACTTCGTCGTTTCTTTATGCGGGGCCGTCCCGTTATTAAGAGGGCTTCGATCCAGCTTCGATACCGCGACAGTCTTCATCCGCCGATATGCTTCAGCGGTAATGGTGCAGCCGCAATATCTGGCTCTACTCGCGGGGCGAGCCGTTTTTGTGAGGTAGGGCCTGGTCAGGTGGATACAGCCTCTCTTTGTTCGGGCTGATGTCCTTGAAATGCAGCTCACATTCCCTGTCCGGAAGGTGCGCCTCGTACAACAAACAACCGCGTTGTCCGCGGTTACGAAAAACCTCTCTTGCAAACTACTTTGGATTACTTATCAAGCGGTGGGGCTATATATTGCTTTGAAGCGCAGTGAAATTACAGCAGGGCAATTTCTTTGTCAAGAATTAATTAATACCCTGAATAGGTTCCGCCGCGGACCGCGTTCTTCGTCAACGCAAGAGCTGACCCGCGATCACCAGCTTCTGAATCTCCGATGTACCCTCGTAGATCCTCAACGCGCGGACTTCGCGATAGAGGTGTTCTACAACTGAGCCACGAACGACGCCCGTTCCCCCATGAATCTGAACCGCTGCGTCGATGATCCGCTGCGCCGCTTCGGTAGCGAATAGTTTCGCCATCGCCGATTCCAGCGTCACCCGGCCACCTTCGGTATCCCGCTTCCACGCAGCTCGATAAACCAACAATCCCGCGGCATCCAACTCGGTAGCCATCTCGGCAATCTTAAGCTGCGTCGCTTGAAACTCCGCAAGCGGCCGCCCGAACTGGACCCGGCGTTTTGAATAGCTGATCGCTTCGTCGAGCGCGCGTCTTGCAAGACCTACCGCCGCCGCCCCAACCGTCGGGCGGAACGTGTCCAGGGTGGTCATCGCGATCTTGAAGCCCTGACCTTCGGCACCCAGCAGATTCCCCGCCGATACCCGACAGCCATCGAACCTTATCCGCCCGATTGGATGCGGAGCGATCAGGTCGATCTTTTCTTCAAATAGAAACCCGGGATTCTGTTTCTCGACCACGAACGCCGAGATCCCTTTGCTTCCCGCCGCTGAGTCGGTTTTTGCAAACACCGTGTAGAAGTCCGCTAGCCCGGCGTTCGAGATGAAGCTCTTCACTCCATCGAGCACGTATCCAGAATCCGAGCGTCTTGCGGTCGTTAGAATCGCCGATACGTCTGAACCGGCTTCCGGCTCGGTGATGGCAAATGCGGCAATTGCGTCGCCGTTTTTAACGGCTGGCAGTATTCGCTGTTTGATCTCCTCTGAACCCGCCAGCGCCACCGGGAAACTGCCGAGCCCTTGCATCGCGAACATAAGATCGGCCAGCGAGGATTCATAGCTGAGATGTTCGCGCACAACACACAACGCCCGAACGTCGAGCAAGCTCGATCCGTTTTCCTTCGGAACAGTGTGAGCAAGCAGCCCTTCATTCGCGAGCCACCGAACAAGTGACCGTGCTTGCTCATCTTCGGTCTTTTCGAGAGCCGCGTGAACATGTCCTCGAGCGAAGCGAACGACTTGCTCGGCGAGCCGCCGGTGATGGTCTTCAAGAAACGGGCTATCCAGCATATGAACCCTCAAAGGATGGTGAAACTCACAACCTGTCGATCGCCGGCCAATCGGGCTCGCGTTCAAGCAAACTTTCTACCTGGATCGCACACGAGCGGCCGTGATCGCGTACAAACAAATCAATTCGAGTTCGACGGGCAAGAAAGTCCTCGACGGTCATCGCCATCTCGTATCGAAGGGCGTACAGGACTTCGGCGGCGATGTGGGGAAGCCCGTGGACCAGGTTTGTTCGTAAAGATTCAGACTCGCTTGCGATCTCGAGAACCACACGATAATTGCCGCCGTAGGTTGCCATCAAGTGGGTGACCGTGGCGGGATCAACATTGAAATCGGCGGCCGCACGCTCGGCTTGGCTGCCAGAATCGTCGTTCGTCGCTAAACCGGCAAGGTGAAGTTGATCTGTAATGCTCCGGCGCGTCCTCAGCCGGCGGTCTTTACCACGAATCTCGAGCTGGCGGGTCACGTAGTCGGCGACGCGCTCACCCATTTTTCTCCAGGTGGTCAGCTTTCCCCCGGTGATGGTTATCAATCCAAACTTGTCCACGAAGATCTCTTCCTTCCGCGAGATGTCCTTTGTCGAGTTTTCGTTTGCAGCAATCAGTGGTCTGAGGCCGGCAAAGGTGCTGATGACGTCTTCGCTTGATAGCCGCGCCTTCGGGAACGCGTGAGAGGCTGATTTGATAACCCGCTCAACTTCCTCAGCGGCCGCTTGCGGATCGTCCAGACTACCCTTGTAGTCAGTGTCGGTCGTCCCGATCAGCGTGTGACCCTGCCACGGGATGACAAACAAAAACCGATTCTCGCCAAGCGACGGGACCAGCACCGCGGTGCGGTTCCGAAGAACCTCTGAGGAAACGACGATGTGAATGCCTTTTGAGGGACGCAAACGTTTCGGCGCGCTTGCGTCAGATAGTTGAGACACCTCATCGGACCAAACGCCGGTTGCGTTTACAACTACTCGAGCACGCAACTCAAACGATTCGGCGCCAATCGAGTCTCGAACTTCAACAGCGGACCAGCCTTCATCATCCTCGCGAAATCCCCGCGCTCCAATGTAATTCGCTACCAGCGCTCCGTGAGCCGCTGCCGCTTTTACCACTTCGATCACCAACCGCGCATCGTCAGTAAGACAGTCGAAGTAAACAAATGCGCCGCGGAGCCCGCTCGGCTCCAGCGCGGGAGCCGCATCGAGCGCGGCTTCTCGTGTCAGCCAGCGATGTCGCCCAATGTTACGCCGGCCAGCGAGCAGATCGTAGAGCCACAGTCCGGCCGCCAGCTTCAGTTTGTTTGCGCCGAGCGGTGATCGCTCGTTCGATGAATAGACTGGAACAAGAAACTGGAGAGGCTTGCTCAGATGAGGGGCCATTCTCGAGAGCACCGCGCGCTCGTGGAGCGATTCACGCACCAACCCGAAATTGAACTGTTCGAGGTAACGCAAGCCGCCGTGAATGAGCTTGGATGACCGAGAACTCGTCCCGCTGGCAAAGTCGCCTTTCTCGACTAACGCAACCGTCAACCCTCGCGATGCTGCATCGAGGGCTACGCCTGCGCCGGTTATTCCACCTCCTATGACCGCGAGGTCAAAGACTTCGTGGCGCATGCGTTCGATATTTGCGGCTCGAGTGCGAGGCGAGAGCTCGGTTCCAATCTGTTTCCTATCAGTTATTTCTTTCACGGGATCTCGCATCTCAGACAAGACTGTAGCAGCCCGCGGAGAATTCGATAAGAACCCGGGACGCAGCGCACACAAAGGACACCGCTACGCGGTTACCACCAACGCTGTTGAATAAATCGATCTCAAACGATACGATGCTGCGCGTCATGCCGGGACCACTTGAAGGCATTAGAGTTATTGACTTTGGCCGGTTCATCGCAGGCCCATACTGCGCGATGCTCCTTGCCGACTTCGGCGCGGATGTTATTCGGGTCGAACGCCGCGACGGGGGCGAGGATCGGACTATTGGACCGGTGACCGAAAGCGGAGAGGGAGGTCTGTTTCTTAACCTCAATCGCAACAAACGCGGCGTGACGCTCGATCTCGGTCATCCCGGTGCGAAAACAATCATTCATCGTCTCGTGAGCTCCTCCGATATTGTCGTCGTAAATCTGCCTCTCTCGGTGATGAAAAGAGTGGGGCTTGACTACGAATCGCTCCGAGCAGTGAAGGACAACATCATCCTTGTGATGGCATCGGCGTTTGGCCCCGACGGCCCGTACACCGATCGCATAGGATTCGACGGAATCGTTCAGGCAATGAGCGGCGCGATGGGTCTCACCGGGTTTCCTGGACCACCAATTCGCTCGATTGTCTCCTGGGCAGATTATGGGACGGCGCTCCATGGAGCTTTTGGTGCGATGACCGCGCTTTACCATCGGCAAAAGACAGGTCAGGGCCAGTTGATCGACGTGTCGTTGCTCGCGACCGGAGTGGCATTCATGACTCCGTTGTTGGCGGAACTCAAGACGATGGGTATTCGACGCGGGCAATTAGGCAACACCGGCTATTATGCCGCGCCGAGCGACGCTTATCGTACGAAGGATGGATGGATCATCGTTCCGACCGTCGGCGGTCCGATGTTCAAGCGTTGGGCGCAGCTTATCGGTAGAGACGACTTTCTCGACGATCCCCGCTTCAAGGATGACATTTCGCGGGGAAACAACTCAGACGAGATCAATGCCGCAATGTCCGAATGGTGTTCGAGGCGTACTCGGCAGCAGGCGATCGCCGAGCTTGAAGAGGCGCGGGTTCCTTGCGGCGCTTGCTACGATCTCGATGAAGTGCTGGCCGATGACCAGGTGAATTCGCGAAAGCTGCTCCAGGAAGTCGAATTCCCGGGTGGCACAAAACCGATTCCAATTGCGAGCCCGCCGCTGCGGTTGAGCAAGACACCAGCCGGTTCATGTCGCCGGGCCCCGACCCTCGGCGAGCACACCGAGGAAGTACTCACGGAGCTGGGCTTCTCCGCCGATGACATCGCAACATTTCGCTCTGAGGGTGCTGTTTGAATTGGAGGCCTCAATGCCAACACGCATAATCGAAGGTATCGAAGAGCTCAAGACTTTGATCGGCCAGGAAGTCGCGGCCAGCGATTGGGTTGAAGTTACCCAATCGCGCATCAACGAGTTTGCCGATGCGACCGAAGATCACCAGTGGATTCACATCGACGTCGAGCGCGCGAAGACCGACTCGCCGTTCCATTCAACCATCGCTCACGGGTTTCTCACGCTGTCGCTGTTGCCTTATCTGGCCGCGCAAGCCTTCAAGGTCCAGGGTGACTTTAAGATGGGAATCAACTACGGTCTCAACCGCCTGCGTTTTGTTTCTCCTGTGCCTGCCGGTTCGCAAGTTCGTGCCAGGTTTACCCTTCAATCAGTGGAAGACGTCACCGGCGGAATCCAGCTCACCTGGTTGGTAACCTGCGAAACCAAAGGCGGCCAAAAACCTGCGCTGGCTGCGGAATGGCTTGTCAGGTATTACGAATAGACACCTTTCTTGGCCTCTGACCTCCGACTTCCGACCTCCGACTTCTGACCTCTGACTTCCGATTCACTGGTGTTCTTTCCGGTGATTGTGGTTTAAGCTTCTTATCCCAATCTGGCCCTTGTTTGTTACTACTAAAACTGACTCGGAGGTTCGAGCAATGCAAAGAGCGTTTGTAAGACTGCTCATTCTTCTTCTGGTTCACCTGGGCGCAGCTTCTGCGGCCTTTGCTCAAACCACCGATCCGCAAACCCGCGACTCTGAATGGAAAAGCTACAAACTTCCCTCGACTGAGTTTGCGCGCTTCGTCGGCGCTACGAAGATCGTTAGCTTCCGCGCACCCGCAAACTGGGAACGCACACCTGGATATCAACAGTTCAAGGGTCCGCACGATGCCGAGTTGAAAGTGATCGTCGAGAAGGTTCCGGACGGAATCCCATTGATGAGTTATACCAACGCGATTTTGCAGAATCTTCGAAACATCCCCGGCGGCGCGGACTCCTTAACCACCCGCCCAACCGAAATTTCGGGTCTCGAAGCGCGGGAGTTCTTCTTCACCATTCCCGACCTGCGCGGAGAAACAACTCGACGGATGATCTGGTGCACCGTTTCCGGACCAAACGCCGTGTCGCTGGTGTTCATCTGTCCCGAAGCAAATGCCGCCGATCTCGAGCCCTACTTCAAGGCAGTCATCGAGTCGGTTGTAATCTTTGAAAGTGATGCGGAATGCGATCTGTTTGAACGCCTTCGCGGCGCGGCAATCAAAGACGACAAGCCGGTTAAAATCGATCGTGTCAGGTCACTTGTCGAAACGATCGCCGGATTCAACGATTCGGCGCGTGCTCGGGCCGTCGATGATCTCGTATCGATTTTTGATTCCACTCCCGAAGCTGCCGTCGAGCTGCTGATGAGTCGCGATCCAATCATTCGCGCGTCGGCAATTGAAGCAGTGGGGCGAAGCTCTAATCGCGCGCTTGACGGCTTTCTTGTTCGAGCGCTAGCCGATCAAAGCGCCGCTGTGGCGGTGAGGGCGGCGCGGTCGCTGTCAAGACGCGACGATATCGTCAACCTGTTGAAGGAGGATTCAGCCGGCTGGGAAGGCTTGCAGCGCAACCGTGTAATTCGCATGGCTCCTTTCTTGAATGAGCAGGCGCGAAACCAGCTCGTCGAGGATCTGCTACGATCCAAGGTAAGCTTTCCCAGTCAGACGCCGCGCAAGGCAACACTGCCCCCTCCACCTCCACCGGCTCAACCAACAAAGAACCAGACGCGTCGCCCGGCTCAGACAAAAGGAAGTGCATCATCGGATCGATCAGCTGGCGGTGCTTCAAAAGCGAAGTCTCTAGCGGTCGTAAATGTGACGGGCTCGTCGCGCAGCGACAGTGATAAAGAGAGAATCGTGCTCGAGTTGGTCCCTGATCTTGAGGCGGTGGCTCCAGTGCTTCGAGCGACCAAGCTGCTTGAGGATGAGGAGAACGCCGAGCGCGTGCTGAGGCTGGCGCTCGAATCGCGGACCCGACTACCGGTGGAAACGCTGATGAATTTGTTGTCGAGCAAAGACCGGGAAGTATCCCGGCTTGCTGCATTGAATCTTGCCACTTCGGCATCAGGCCGTGACATCTCGCGGATAGAAGAGGCCGCAAAAAAGACGGCGCCCGTTTTGTCTGAAAAGATAGTGGGCAAACCCGCGCGTCCGCTCGGCGAAGAACTTCAAGTGACGATAAAGAAGGTTCGATGGCGTGAGCGGCTTGAAGCAGCGGACGTGACATCGCGCGACGCATTGTTCAAGGAGGCTTTCGCGGATGAGGATCTTGCGGCCTGGGCATGGCCGTTCGTGATGGATCATCTCGAAGCGCCGGGACCAAAGAACGGGAAACCCCTCCGCGGCAAAACCGTTGCGATCGATGAAGCCACGAAGTCAACCGGCGCGGTGTCGGCGCTAGCGGAGAACATACTTCCGGCCAATCCAACGCTCTACGCCGCGATTCCAGACGCTGGCGCCTTCATAGACAAACTCGGCGAATCACTATCAAGCATACAGTTGGATTCCGCTCGCGCGCAGGCAAAGCTGCTCCTGGTGTTTAAAGCATTTGAAACTCAGTTTGGGAAAATGTTTGGAGTGCGATCCGGCGGAACTATCCTGCAATCGTCCGGTGTGAGACCTCATTCAGCGGCGGTCTTTGCACGGTGGACGGCCGATGGAGCGCCTCGCGGGCTGAGCAATGCTCAGCGAAAGGCGGTGATCTTCCGTGTTCAGGATCGTGACCGCTTCGAACAACTGGTTGCTTCCTATCACGAGTTCGGAAACTTTGAAATGTTGCCCGAATATGTGTCAGCGGGCGCGCGGTTTTTATCGGCGTTTCCAGCGGTGCTACCCTTGTCCGCAAGTATGATCGGGGGGCCGCCCTCCGAATTACCCGCGAAATCGGTACTCTCGTCGCATACCCTGATCGCTTACGAGTCGTGCGAAGGGTTTCCGGTGACAGTGTTCGAGCGCCGCGAAAGGTTGATAAGCGACGCCATAAGCCGTGACACGATTTACATGGCTTATGTACAGGATGCCGCCATATTGGCCTGGGACTGGTACTCGTTGCGCGATTGCATCGTTCGAATGCGAGGAAAAGGCGAGACCCTTGCCGGTAATGTTTCGTTCAAACAAGCAATAGCTGGTGGAGGCGATGTCATCTATCTGAGCGAGCCGCTGGTGCTGATGAGTTCAGCCGCCCGCAAAGCGCCGGCTCCGAAAGTGGTGGAGCGTGGCGCCCTGAGAATTTCCAAAGCGGGATGGGAGAGTTCGTTTGACCTGTTATTCGGCGTGAACGGCTGGCAGAAGCTATTCACCTTTAAGCCGTCTTCTTTGAAGGCGCCTAATGTTTTGTTGCCACGATCGAGCGTTGCTTACTTGTTAATGAGCTTCGAGTTCGCGACGGGATGGCGTATGTTCGCCTCGGATTTCTTAGGCGCTGAGCCCGCAAAACAGTTCAAATCGGTTTGGGCGCTCGATTTTGAGCGCGAGGTGCTTCCCGAGCTTGGGCCGGAATGCGGCGCGGTACTCCTGGGAGTACCGGGGACTGGTAAGGACGGCAAGTTCGAGGCGCCGTGGGCGCTGTTCATTCAGACAAAGAGCGACAAGCTCAACAAGGCTCTTGCCGACGGTAAACTTCTAAAAGATACGGCGGGCAGCATGAATCCTGTGCGAGTAAAGGTTGGGGCAAGCGATTACTGGCTCGCCGCAAGAAAAGGGTTCCTGGTACTCGCAAACAGCGAAGCATCTATCACGAAGTTTGATTCCCCCGAGCATCTCGCCGGAACCAGAGAGTTCGAGAAAGCTCTGAAGACTGCGCCGGCTGAAGTCGTGGCCATTGGAGGTGTAAGCATCGATGCCGCCACTGCCGGCGTGACGCCTCCAAAGGACACTGCTACGGCTGAAGGTATTGAGGTATTGATCTCCCTCTCGCGCGCGTTTCACAGTCTCAACCTTTACGCCGCCCCCGCCGATGGCGGGTTGAGCGCGCGCATGTCGGTGTCGTTTGATCGTGAGGGCCGGTATTCGGTTTCAGACCTCGCGGCGGTGGCAAAGGACTTCCAGTTCGCCGCTGCTGACATTGAAGCGCGAGGCGCTCGAATAGTGGATCAGCGGCGAATCGACAGCCTGGCCATAAGGCTAACCTCCAAGGCGCCAAGCGCTCTTCAGCGGATCAAACAGGACGTCAGTTCGGCTGCACAATCCGTTGAAGAAAAACCGGACGGATCACTCTTATTGACCGTAAAGGCGCGGCGACCGGCGGTCGCCTCGACTCACGAACTTCCGGTTAGCAAGCCGGAGCTTGTCGAATTCCTTAAACCTGCCGGTTCACAAGAAGATACAACTGTGTCTGCGCAAGCTCGCGAAATTGCCGGAGCAGACCGGGACGCGTGGAGCGTCGCGCGCAAGCTGGCCGACTGGACCTTCAAGAATCTAAAGTGGAAAAGGGTTGATGGCGCCAGCGCCGGCTCAACGCTTGCGACGCGCGAAGCCGATTGTCTGGAATTCAGCCAGTTGTTTGTCGCAATGGCCCGCACCGTGGGGCTGCCTGCCCGTATCGTGTCCGGGCTGGCTCACAGCGGCAGTTCATTCGGAGGACACGCGTGGGTTGAGATCTGGGCCGGCGAATGGCTCGAGTTGGATCCAACCTGGGGCACCAACTTCGTGGACGCCACTCATATCAGATCTTCGGAGTTACTTGCATATGCGGCGTTGAACGTAATCAACATAGAAGTAGTTGAGGCAAAGCGCGGCATCGCCACGTTTCAGAAGGACCCAAACGCGCTCGCCGAGGCCATCTGCGAAGAACTCAACGGCCAGCGCACCGAAGCGCTTGCACTCGCGATTGATCCGGCGCTTCTTATCGACACCCACATGGGCGAAGGCGCCTGGGCGGGTATGAGCGGGGCCGAGCGCGAACAGATATATTCATCACATCACAGGCTGATTGCCGAGCTTCACAATCGATTCGGGAACAAGTGGTCATACGGCGCCGGCGCTCGGTTGCTAAAGCTGAGTAAGGAGAGTAACCGAGCAGTAGCTTTTGTTTTGCAGACGGGAGGACTGATAAGACTTGATCTCATTAAACGAGACCAGACGTGGTTGGTCAGGGAGATGAAAGACGAGGATCTCGATTACAACACGATTGCCGAAACACTCACCCCCGCACTTTTGGTCTTGCAGGCAAAGAGGAAGGGAGTTTCACCGCCGAAAGTGGTGATGTCAGCGCAGTCGCGGATTCTTCAGGCGCGCGCGCAGGATCTCAAGCTTGCGCTCCAGGTGGCCGACCTGGCCCTAATTGAGAACCCCAACAGTAGAACACTGCGCTATCTGAAGGGTCTCACGCTGCTCGAAACGGCTGAGGACGAGAACAAGGCGCAAATTGAGACGGCGATCAAAATACTCACTACGCTGGCGGACGAACAGCCGAATTATGTCCCGGCAATCCAGGATCTTGGCGACCACTATTCTTCTGCCGATGAAGACGATGGTGACTTCAAGGACAAACAGGAGAAGAGCATCGTGTATCTGAAGCGTTATGCCTCGCTTGTGCCGGAAGATCCACGACCGCACGAGACGCTGGCTGAAATCTACGAAGCGCGAAAGGACCTGGTCGCCGCCGAAGCAGCTTACCGCGCAGCGATTGAGCGGGATCCTCTGGAGCCCTACAGATACACATCGCTAGCCGAGTTTCTTGTTAAACAGAAACGCTTCAAGGATGCGCTGGTTGTCGTCGACCAAACGCGCGGGCGCGGCACGTCGAAGGATGACGTTTTCGCGAGTCTCTTTTTAACTGAGTATGGCGAGGAAGGGGATCTGGAACTCGCTGAGGGCATGGCGGCGGAGTCGGCCGCCCGGCTGGCCGATAGTTATGCAGCAAACGTGAATCTGGCAACGGTGCGAATCTATCGCGAGCGCGGACGCGAGGCGCTCCCGCTTCTGAAACGGGCAATTGCGCTTGACCCTAAAAAAGCGAAGCCGCACACGTTGACCTCTGAGGCACATCGGAAACTTAATAGCTGGGCGGCCGCGCTGAAATCGGCTGACTCCGCACTGGCCATCGAACCGAAGTATGCCGAGGCGCACTTTCATCGCGCATGCGCGCTGGCGCAGTTGCGGCGCCCGAGCGAGGCTGTCGCAGCGTTGAGGAAGTCCCGCGAGTTGGATGACGAGTTGTTCGCTGCGGACGACCTCGAGGAAGAGCCGGATCTAAAACCGCTCGCACGCGTACTGGCGTTCAAAAAGTTTGTCGCGGAACTCAGGCGCTTAGAGGAAGAGGAAACGGCGCCCCAAAAGAAGGAACCCGACAAGCTGGATTAGGCCGCGCAGGTCGGCGCCGGACACTAAGAAATAAAACACGAAGACACAAAGACAATTGGGTGAGAAGGAACTCTCCTTTATGTCTTGGTGGCTTTGTGTTCTGATGATCATACGTATGGTGCTTACCTATCGAGTGCGGGCGCGGAACACGGCGGCCGATTCGGAAAACAAGATTCACGACGATGCGATAGCAGCCCAATTTGGTTTTCGAGGCGGGCTCGTTCCGGGTGTAACGGTTTACGCATACATGACCGTTCCGGTCGTTGAGCGATTCGGGCTCGCGTGGCTCGAGGGCGGCTCGATGCAGATCAAGTTTCACCAGCCGTTCTACGACGGCGAAGAGGTTACGGTCCGAGCTGAGGTGGATGAGAGCGCCGATCCAATCAACATCGCGATTACCGCGGAGCGTGAAGACCGGACAGTATGCGCGACCGCGCTGGCAACTGTGAATGATCGGTCGAGTTGGCTTGGAGAGCCTCGGCTGGAGAACTATCCCGAATCGCCGCTGCCCTCCGTCGATGACAGACCAGTTCCGTCGAGCAAATTGCTTGTTCCCGGCACTGCCCTGGGAACGCTGACCGAAAGCCTGCGAGTTCCTGATGTCGCTGTGCTCGATAAACTTGACGAGCAGCTGCCGATTTACACCGGGCAGGATGCAGTGGGGCACCCGTTCACGTTGCTTGCTCTCGCAAACCAGATACTAGTAAGAAACTACAGCCTTGGACCATGGATTCACGCGGCTAGCGATTTGATAAACGTCAGCGCGATTCGCGACGGCGAAGCGATTGCCGTCAGGGGCCGAATCTCCGATTGCTTCGAACGCAAAGGTCACCAGTTCGTCGTGCTGGACTTGTTGCTCGCAGCTGACAGCACGCGAATCGTGCAGCAGGTTCGCCACACGGCGATCTATCAACCTCGGGGCACACGCGCTGCTAAGTGAGATAGGGCCTTCCTTGACTCAGTGAAAAACCCTCTGCTATACCACGCGCGGAGAAATTCATGCCTGGGATAACCTCATTCGGAGCATACATACCTTTCTATCGGTTGGCTCACAAAGAAATCGCCCGCGCGTGGGGCGGTCGCGCCGGTGAAGGCGAGCGCGCGGTTGCTAACGTCGACGAAGACTCGATCACAATGGCGGTAGAAGCGGTCCGCGATCTGCTGGGCGGCAGCGAGGGAAGGGAAGTGGACGGCTTGATGTTCGCGACCACTACGTCGCCTTACGCAGAGAAGCAGGCTTCGGCGTTGATCGCCACCGCCGCCGATTTGAGAAACGACGTGCGGGCTTCGGACTACACAACTTCCTTGAGAGCGGCTACCACAGCCACTTTGGCGGCAGTCGATTCGGTCGCCGCAGGGTCTCTATCAAATGTGATCATCGCCTCAGCGGATACCAGGCTGGCGCCGCCCAAGTCCGCCAACGAACGCGTGTTCGGCGACGCCGCGTCGGCCATCGCCATTGGACGAGACAAAGTTATGGCGAGCTTGATCGCCAGCCACTCCACAGTCGATGAGATGACCGACGTTTGGCGCGGCGGCGACGATAGATTCGTTTCCGGCTGGGAAGAGCGCTTTTCGATCACCCAGGGTTATCAACGGGTGGTCCGTCAAACCGTGTCCGAGCTGTTCGAGCGCAGCGCGATCGGGCCATCCGAGATATCGAAAGCGATTTTTTATGCGCCCGACCCCGGCACGCTGGCAAGCACCGCAAAACTCCTCGGGCTCAAGGCGGAACAAATTCCAGATCATCTGTTCTCAACCGTCGGCAACACCGGAACCGCGATGCCGTTGCTTGTGTTGTCATCGACGCTTGAGAACTCGAGGGCCGGCGAGAAGCTTTTAGTGGTGGGCTACGGTTCAGGGTGTGATGCGTTGCTTTTTGAAGTGACCGACGAAATCGAGAACGCAAAGTCGAGAACGAGCAGCCGGGGAGTGAAAGGACATCTGGCTTCCAAAGCGTCCCTCGACAGCTATGAGCGATACGCAAAGTTCCGTGAGTTGATCGAGACAGATGCAGCACGCCGTCAGTCTCCATCGGCGTCCGCGGCGGTCATCTGGCGGAAACGCGACGACATCTACCGGCTCCGGGGTTATCGCTGCTTGAGCTGTGGCAAGATCCAATACCCGCATCAACGAGTCTGCATAAGCTGCCCGTCCAGGGACAGCTTCGAAAGCGTCAGACTCGCCGACAAGACAGCGAAACTGTTCACGTTCACCCTCGACTACCTGAACGCCGATCCGGATCCCCCTACGGTTATGAGCGTCGTTGATTTTGAAGGCGGCGGCCGAGCGTATCTGCAGATGACGGACCGAAATCCTGCCGATGTTCAGATCGATCAGACAGTGGAGATGACTTTTCGGCGGCTGTATGAGGCAGAGGGGTTCACGAACTACTACTGGAAATGCCGGCCGAAGCGGGCAAAGAGCTAAGGGCAAAGGGCAAAGAGCAAAGGGGGAATTGAAAATTGAAAATTGAAAATTGAAAATTGAAAATCTATCTGACCGATAAGCTCTCGCCAATTTTCAATT
>DASRIZ010000007.1:0-11424 GCA_035649735.1 Blastocatellia bacterium
GCTATCGATAGGAGACCGCTACGCGGCCCGGTCGTTGCCGTTCGTTCGGTGGCTATCGATAGGAGACCGCTACGCGGCCCGGTCGTTGCCGTCTAGGTTGGTGTCTATCGAGAGGAGACCGCTACGCGGCCCCGTCGTTGCCGCTAGGTCGGTGTCTATCGAGAGGAGACTGCTACGGGGCCGGTCGTTGCCGTTAGGTCGGGTCTATCCATAGGAGACCGCTATGCGGCAAATTTCCGGGCATTCCCGCCCACCTCGTCCGTTCGCCGTTTGGACCTAGTCGTGTATACTCTTCGCTGTTTTGAGCATCTTCAGGCAGACTAGGGTTTGCGAAGGTGTTTCCCTAGTGCTAAAGCTGAGACGTCGAAGCCTGCTTGAACCGTGAGCTCACCTCCGGAGGAGAACGCATGAAAACACGAATATCGGCAGTCTGCGGCGTGGTATTAGCGCTACTGGGTGTCGTAGATGGTCAGGCGCCCCAGATGCAGAAGCCCGCACCAGAAGTAAAGAGACTTCATTACTTTGTCGGGACCTGGACCGCAGCATATGAGATAAAGCCCGGCCCGATGGGTCCAGGCGGAAAGGTGAACAGTGTGGATCAAAGCCGGATGATGCCCGGAGGGTTCTTTCTCGAGACTCGCACCGAAGGCGGTGGTGCGATGGGTGTGGTCAAGAGCCTGGCGATAATGGGATACAACGCTGAAGAAAAGGTTTACACCTATGACGCCTTCAACAGCCTGGGCGAGGCCGATCACTTCAAAGGATCGGTGCAAGGCGACACCTGGACCTGGAACTCGGAGGGAATGATAGCGGGCAAGCCGACCAAGCTGCGGTTCATCGCTAAAGAAGTCTCTCCGACAATTTACACGATGAAGTTTGAGATGGGGACCGGAGACGACTGGACTACGGTTATGGAAGGAAAAGCCACGAAGAAAGGTACAAGGACGAAGTAGCCTGGAATGCAGAAGCCAGCATGCATATGTCTTGATGGGCGCTGAACGAACGATGGAAACTGAAGAGCTACAAAGAGCGGTTGTTCCGAGTGCACTTCACGCTGATACTTATCGGCGGTTGATTCGCGCTCGCGAGTTTATCGACGAATGCTATGACCAGCCGCTTGACCTGGAGCAAATCTCCGGCGAAGCCTGTCTTTCCCGCTATCACTTCCTGAGGCTTTTCCGGAGAGCCTTTAACAAAACGCCGCATCAATATCTGACGCAACGCCGGATTGAAAAAGCGAAGGAGCTGCTCTCCTCCAGCGGGTTAACAGTCACCGATGTCTGTTTTGAAGTCGGCTTCGAGAGCCTCGGATCGTTCAGCAGCCTGTTCCACAAACACGTTGGCCACCCTCCGATCACATTTCGCTCGATCGTTTTCGAGCGCCGCCTCGAACGTCAGCGGCAGGTTCCTGCCTGCTTCCTGATGATGCATCGCGTAGAGAATTTCGCACCCGGGAAAAATTAGCAATTTTCGAGAAGCCAGAATCCCCTCGACTGTTTTATTCTCTCACTCGGAAAGGAGACTGATGATGATTTCGAAGATGTCGCACGCCACAATTTATGTAACGGACCAGGAACAGGCGCTGGAGTTCTATCGCGACAAGCTGGGATTCAAAGTCACAACCGATGTCACGATGGATGGCGGATTTCGATGGCTGACCGTCGCACCCAAAAACCAGTCCGGTTTCGAGATTGTATTAATGGAGCCGAAGCCCGGATTTATGTTCGAGGAGGAAGCAGCCAACCAACTACGAGCGCTGATCACCGGCGGAAAACTTGGGGCGGGTGTGTTCAGCACGCCTAACTGTCAGGCCACTTATGAGGAGCTGTCGGCCAAAGGGGTCGAATTCCTGTCGCCTCCAGCAGAGCGACCCTACGGGATCGAAGCGATCTTCAAAGACAACTCGGGGAACTGGTTCAGCCTTACGCAGCACGAAGATGATTGAGGACCGGTGTCCACTAACATCGATTTGTCGATTCTTGACGAATGATGGATCGAAATTGTCGACGCCGGACTCTGTGGTAAAAGTCGACACAATTAGGTACATGTTTGAAAGTGATTAAGTATTAATGAGGAGACCAAATCTATGCCGCGACAGGCTGCCAAAACAAAGAGCAAATCTATTTACAGCGTTCATCCTGGTGTTGCAATGGTGCGGAAGTGGATCGACGATCTGCCCACGAAAACAGGAAGGAGCCTGGACGAATGGATGAAGTTCATCAAGAAGTCGGGCCCAAAGACCGAGAAAGAGCGTCGCGAATGGTTGAAGGCGGAACACGGGTTAGGGACGAACGCGGCGTCGTGGCTGGCTGAGCGAGCGGAAGGAAAAGGCGGTGAAGACGACGATCCCGATGCATACCTTCGCGCCGCTGAAGGCTACGTCGAGAACATGTTTGCCGGACCGAAGCAATCACTCCGTCCGATGTACGACGCGTTACTCAAGCTTGGTCTGAGCATCGGGAAGGATGTGAGGGCTTGCCCGTGCCAGACAATAGTTCCGCTCTACCGAAACCACGTGTTCGCGCAGATCAAGCCGACCACCCAAACTCGCATCGACATGGGCTTCGCCTTGAAGGATTTGAAGGCCAGCGGAAGGCTGATTGACACAGGCGGGTTTGCCAAGAAAGATCGAATCACTCATCGGATTGCTGTAACGTCGCTTGCGGACATCAATGATGAAGTAAAGCGCTGGCTGCAATATGCCTATGAGCTGGACGCTTAGCTTAGGAAAAAGGGAGACTGCAAATTGAAAATGGAAAATTGAAAATTGGGGAGAATTCCGAAGTCTCGGCAAATTTGCAATTCTCAATTGGCAATTTTCAATTTTCAATTTGCAATGTTCCCTTGTTACCGCAATTGCCGTCTCCTCTCCCCCTTTATTCTTCCAGTCTTAGTTCATCCCCGGGCAACACCACGGCGTGCCTTCGTCATCCCAACACCGCCGAAAAAGTCATTTTTCACGCTTGAAACACGAACCACTCCCAGGAGGGACCATGAAGAGACGTCTAATCACCGCCATTACCGCGGCTGCGCTGTTGATTGCCGTTGCGGCGCCGCTATCAGAATCCGTTGCGCTAGGCGCGCAGAAGAAGAAAACCTGCAATTGCAAACCCGCGCTTAGCCGCAGGTCCCGCGCTAAAGCCCGGGCGAAGACCGCGAGCGCTGTAGCTGCCGAAAACGGCGGCGCAAACGCTGCTCTCGTCGGTCCGGTGTTCGCGACGTACACCTTGCCTCAAAACCAGTACTTCCGGCTGAGGATGAACCAGACGTTGAACTCAGGGACAGCTCGGGTAGGCGATCGCTTTCAGGCCACCGTCGTAACTCCGGTTTATGCGAGCGGCGTGGAAGTCGTGCCCGCGGGCTCGATAGTCGAAGGACGGGTGATCTCGGTCTCCGCGGCTCGGACTCGCGGCCGTGAGGGACAAATGGCAGTGCAGTTCGACGCGGTGATCGTTCCCGACGGGACGACTCACCAGCTCGAGGGCGCGCTGACCGAGCTCCAGGACTCGCGCGCCGCTAAGGTCGATTCGGAAAACGAAGTGAGCGGTAACTCGTCCGACAAACGCAACGTGGCATATGTCGGCGGCGGGACCGTCGGCGGTGCTGTGATCGGCGGCGCCATCGGCGGCGGGAAGGGCGCGGGCATCGGAGCCTTAATCGGCGCGGGCGCCGGCGTCGCCGGAGTGATGCTTACAAAGGGCAATGAAGCAGAGCTAAGAAGCGGTACCGAGATCGGTATGGTTACGGTTCGCCCGATCACCTTCACCGTAAGAGCTGATCCACGTTGATTGATTAAGAGCAATAGAATCCAGTCACTTTGACTTGCGCCAAAAAAATGACGCCGCGTTCTGTCACTCGCACAGAGCGCGGCTTTCGCTTTCCGGCTTTAGAAGATCCTCCATCCTCCTTCACGCCTTGACGCTGCCGCGCGAAATTTTCGTGGCAATAGTACCTGACTGAGTATCCTGGAGCGTGTCCCGGTAAGCCCCACCCGTCGTCCCACTTCGAACCTCAGTCCCTAAATCGGGGACGCAACTGTTCGCCTCAAAAGAAGCGCCCTAGCCTGCTCACTCGACAACTTCGTTGGCATGAGCTTTGCCTCTCAGCACGTTGCCCCAGATCGATTTTTTTCTCAGCTCCTACCACAGACATTTCGAAGAAAGATGTATTGAGGAACGGGCATGCTCAGAGGACGACTTCATATTCTTTCGCTGGTGGGATTGGTCTTAGGGATCGCCTGCACGGAAGCAGCGTTAGCTACAACCGCCATCGTACCAAGAGACGACGAGATGGTTGTCGAGTCTCGCGCCATCGTTACCGGCCGAGTGCTCGGACTATCGACAAGCGTCGACGTCGACACCGATCTGGTGTATACATACACTCGCATCGCTGTGAACACCGTCCTCAAAGGCAATGTGACCGCGCGAGAGATTGTGCTCAAGGAGCTGGGCGGCGAGACTCGCGAACGCGGCACAATGATCTTTGGCATGCCGAAGTTCGAAGCCGGCCAGGACGTGCTTGTGTACCTTAATACCTGGCCCGATGGATCGCTTCGAGTCCATCAAGGATTCCTTGGCAAGTTCAAAATCAACCGCGATCAAGCGACCGGGCGTCTCTTTGTCGAACGCCAATTGGAAGGTGAAAACGTTTCTATTATGGCTGGTTCGGGGAATAACGGAACCAATCGCAGCGAACTGGAGACGTATACAAGGAGGATCGAAAGCCTGATGGAAGCGAATCGAGCGAAGATGCTTGCATTCGAGCAGAGCTACTACTCCGACGTTCCGCTTCTGTCCGAGCCGGCCGACTATCACGCCAAAGAGTTCAAGGATGAGATGACGCCGCTCTGGGCACTTTTGAATCCAACAACGCCTTCTCGGTGGTTCGAGCCCGACAGCAATCAACCTGTGGTGTTCTATGTGAACCCGACAGGCGCGCCAAGCTTCCTGCAATTGCAGGAGGACATGCAATCGGCAATGTCCGCGTGGTCGATCGGATCGCTCCGGGTTAATTATGGCGGGACGACGGGTGGTTGCGGAGTCCAGGTAGCCGATGGCGCAAACACGATTTCCTTCAACAACTGCGACAACTATTTTTCGGCGTCGCAGAGCTGTTCGGGTCTTTTGGCCGTGTCAGGGATCGTTCGATACATGCCGAACCAGACGACGACGATCGGCGGCACCAGGTATGCCAAAGCAATCGAAGCAAACATGTCTTTCAATCCTTACGGACTTTGTAACTTTACGAATCGCTGTCAGCTTCAGGAGGTGGTCACCCACGAGATGGGACACGGGCTTGGGCTGGGACACTCATCCGACTCAAACGCGACGATGTCAGGCTATGTACACTTTGACAATCGCTGCGCTTCGCTGATGCCGGACGACGCTCAAGGGATAAACACGATCTATCCAGGAGGTTCGAGTGTTGGCCAGTTACGAATTATGACTTACGATCTCCCTGCAGCCAGCATGGACCGCGACTATACGGCCCACCTGGAAGCGAGCGGCGGGATGGGTGGTTACAATTGGCGAATAGTTAGCGGACAGATGCCCTACGGTTTGCAGCTCGGTCTGAGCGGAATGCTATTCGGCAAGACAACCGCATCAGGAAACCATCAGTTCGTCGCCGAGGTCCGGGATTTGTCCGGTAACACTTCACAGGGCTCTTTTATGCTGGTGGTGAAGCAGCCAGGTCTTGCTCCGGCAATTACCTCGATTGTCTACAAGAAGAAGAAGGTTTTTCTCACGGGAGACAACTTTGAAGAGGGCGCAATGGTTTATGTTGACGGCGAGGGTCTAACCGCCTCGCTGGATGGATCAACCCTGAAAACGCAGAAAAGAAAACAAAAAGTTGGACTCCACTTTGTTTATGTAGTCAATCCGGACGGTAAGCAATCAGGCACGTTCCAATTCATCGTGGAATAGTCTAGAGCGCCGCTGGTCCCTCGAGCAGTCGTCTGAGGGTCAGCGGCGCCCAGTAATTTTCATGATTCCTCACAGGCAACCCGCAGAGGGGTGTTAGTGAATCTAATCGACAGGCAACGACCCGACAAATAACGCTGGTAGAATCGTCCTTTCGAGGCAGTCCGACACGCGGGTCGTTGCCATCATCTTTTCCAGATCAAGTTCAATCTCTCATGCCTGCAAAAATGTCCGGCGGCCTTCGACCCGGAACGACGGACTTAATACCCGCGCGACAGCTTCGGTATATATCCGATGCTCGTGCCCGAGGATTCGCGAAGTTAAGGTTTCGACGGTATCGTCGTCGAGAACCTCGACTGCTTGCTGCACCACTATGGGGCCGTGGTCCAGTTGTTCGTCGACAAGGTGCACCGTGCACCCGGTTATTTTTACCCCGTGCTCGAGCGCTTGCCTTTGAGCGTCGATTCCGGGAAAAGCCGGCAGCAGCGAGGGATGGATGTTTAGAATCCGATTCTCGAATGCTTGTATAAAGAACCCGCTGAGTAATCTCATATAGCCGGCGAGGCAGACCAGCGAAACGTCCCGACGTTTCAACTCACTCACAATCTCTCGGTCGTGATCTTCCCGAGACCGGCCCTTGTGGCTGATCACCAGAGTCTCGACGCCACGCTCCTTAGCCTTTATCAGACCGGCAGCGTTCTCCATATTGCTGATGATCAGTGCGGCTTCGGCTTCCAGCCGGCCGGCGCGGATCGCGTCGAGCAAGGCGATCATATTCGAGCCCCGGCCGGATATCAGGATGGCGATCTTTGGCTTTGTCATCGTTGCGAGAAATAACGCCGAGGCTCAAAAAGAACCGAGGATTGGGCTCGTGGACACTCTGCGTTAAGACTGCGAAGTGACGCACGCCGCCAGTAGCGGGATCATTATCTCGTGGTGTCCAATAAACGAGAAACCCCGGCCGCTACCGGCAATTGGGCGACGCACCACATTTGTTAGCGGGCGGTATTGCTGTATGAAATCAAAGTTCGCGGTGTAAAAACCCTCCAGCTCAAAACCGAGATTGCGCACGACTGTTACAGTCTTTAGAAAAACTTCGGGCAGCACAACTGCCGACCCGATATTCAGGTACACACCGCCCTTGTCGAGTGCTCGCACCAACGAACACAACAGCCGGAAATCGTGTTGAGTGGTTTGACCGATGCTCGCGCCGTCAGCCGATGGATGAATATGAACAATGTCGGTTCCTACCGCGACGTGAACTGTGACGGGCACGGAAGCTTCGTAGGCAGTGTGTAGTAGAGATTTGGCTGCGTATGGCGGCCGCAGATTCTGAAGCTGGCGGCCGATCGCTTCTCCCATCCCGATGTTATCTTTGGCTCCATCGGCAACCGCTTCGTTGATCAGCCGGCCTGTTTCTTCCGACATGCCAAAGCTTCCTGAACCGAGCGTCGCATCAACGTCTTCGGAGGTGGCGCCGACCAGCGCGATCTCGAAATCGTGAATCATCGCCGAGCCGTTCATCGCTAGCGCCGACACAAAACCGCGGTTCATCAGGTCAATCAAGACGGGAGCGAGACCGGTCTTGATCACGTGTCCGCCGAGACCAACAATTATCGCGCGGCCCTTGCGATTGGCCTCTTTGATTGTTGCTGCAAGCTCGCGCAGTTCGCGCGCGGCGAGAATGTTCGGCAGGCTGTCGAGCAGATCACTAAGTGATGCATCACTCGCAACGGGACGCGCGAAGTCATTCGCGGTGACCTTACTAGGCCGGGAGGCCAGGGGATAAGTGGCGATACCTGAGAGATCGATCGGCTCGGTTTTGTATCGTGACATTTGGTATAGGTCCAATTAGCCTATCCGACCTATCGCGAGGGATCGTATAGCGCACTCTCTACAAGCTCGCAGAGTATGTGCCCGATCGTAATGTGTGTCTCCTGAATGCGCTGGGTTGAACGTGCTTCTACGACAAGCGCCACGTCAACCTCACTTGCGAGTTTGCCGCCGTCGCGCCCAGCAAGCGCGATGGTCCCGATGCCAATCTCGGCTGCCGCGGCGACGGCGCGCAAGACATTTGAAGAATTGCCGCTTGTCGAAATCGCCAGAGCCACGTCGCCTGGGCGGCCCAATGCGCGAAGTTGGCGTTCGAACAGCTCATCGAAGGACGAGTCATTTCCGACCGAGGTCAGAATCGAGGTGTCCGTGGTCAGGGCAAGTGCCGCGATAGGCGGGCGATCGTAATTGAGCCGATTCACAAGCTCGGCTGCGATGTGTTGAGCATCGGCGGCCGAACCGCCGTTCCCAAAGATCAATACCTTGCCCCCGGTCTTGACCGACTGGATGATCAGATCCGCCGCGCGCGCGACCAATTCAGCATGAGACTCGAAAAACGCTCTCTTGGTTTCAATGCTCTCGGCAGCGATTTGATGGATGCGTTCAATCATCACGGCGGTAGTTTATTTGCTGCACATTGATAAGACAAGGTGCGGCAAAAACCCCCAACTGGGCGCTACAGAGGTGCGACGGACACGCGTGGAGGGAGCATAGCGCTTCTACGCTCCCTCCGCAGGACACATTGGGAGATTCAAGGCACTATTACGATCGAATCGCTGCCATTAATTAGCTCCCCGTCGTAAGTTTCTCCGACGAGGGTTATAACAGTATCGCTCGTAAAACGTGGTAGAGCCTGAGTGCTAAAATGGAGCACCAGGTCTAACAGACCGTCACCATTGACGTCTTCGAGGGATGCCATAGGCGTACCGTTTCGTTTAATACTGACTGGGACTCCGGCTAATCTTACTGTCAGAGGGGAGACCGCAGCAGCGCTGAACGACGGTGAGCTGAGGACCGCCACTGGTACAGTTCCATTTGATCCCAAGTTAACGGTGTTGGGATTGGTGCCCGGCTTAATATCTATTTGCACCTCTGTGGACTCTAAGACAAAACAAAGCACATTGAAGCCGATGAGTGGGTCAGAGGGCTCGTTGGGGGAGGGTCCGTTGTTTGAGGAACGCAGCTCCAGCCTGGTGATGTGTGAGCCGCTCACGTTGAATGTGAAATTGCCGGGCTCGCCCGGCGGCGCCGTGCAGGCGTCGCCGTTCACGCCAAGCGGATTCGTCGCGTTGGTGCTCGTGTAAGCGAGCTCGTGTTCATCGACTATATCGCCGGAAGCGTTGTACGCCACCAGCTTCACGGAATGGCTGGTCGCGTGCCCCGGGTTGAAGTCGCCGTGGTCCACGATCCGAAGAGAGAACTCACTGACCGATGTCCCAGGGGCGAACGTGAAGACGTAGTCGTGCAGCCTCGAGTCAACCGAGAAATTTCCAGCGGCGGCCCCCAGGTCAGCGAACCCCGCCCCCGGGCCTATGCAGGCATTCGGCACGTTGTTTATGATTTGCCCGTCTGGCCCAGTGAAGTTTCCCCCGTAGGCGACCGGGTCAACGCTTTGCTTTACGACTACCGCGTTGTTGGTTGACGAGATGTTCAATTGCGGGTGCACCGCGCCGAGCCCATTCACCGAAGCGCCCGCGGCCTTGCTGCCGAAATCAACACATACTTCCTGAGATGAGGCTTCCGCGGACGCTGTTTTAAGATGGATTGGGATACTCAGAAACAGAAGCAGGCTAACGACGGCTATAGCTGTAGATTTCACTTTTTCTCCGTTATGAACGCAGGCAAGGCCCTGGGCTCGGTTATCGAAATTAACAAGAACCCATGACCGAGCGTTCCAGCCAGGGATTAATTCGGTTATGTGACGCCTTGTTAGGCTAAGACTTACAACCTGAGTTGGTGGACAGTCACTCTATTGAATAGTCCTTTGACTGTCAATGACCCATTCGGGGGGAAGACGAAGAGGCATAACAGGCTTCCGTCGGTCATTGGTTTGAAACGCGGTTGCCCGTTGTTACAATGCGCAAGGCCAAGGGAGCAGCATAGACTTTAGACTGCGTCCGCGGTGTAGTATCGACTTTACGGTTTTTGCGCGGATCAGTGACTTCCGACAAACGGAAGGTTTGTCGGACTGGGGGTACGCGGTTGCTTAAGGTCGCACTGGTCGGAACACACGGCGTAAACAAGACAACGATTGCATACGAGCTCGCAGGAGTGCTCAAACGCCAGGGGCGCACGGTGGAGCTCCTTACTGAAATTGCCCGCGAATGTCCGTTCCCTTTGAACGAGCACGCGACTCGCGAGGCTTATCAATGGATAATCGCGCGTCAGGTGCAGCTTGAGATCGAGAAATCGCCGCGCGCGGATGTGCTTGTCTGCGATCGATCAGTGCTCGACAACTTTGCTTACTACGTCAGGCGGTACGGAAGTCAGGGCGAAGAGGCCGAGGCGCTTGGCTTGTACTCGCGCGGGTGGATGCGCACTTATGATTTGCTTGTGCGGCTGCCGGTTGTCGAGGCGCTCGCCCCGGACGGATTCCGCTCGACCGACGCAATGTTCCAGCGAGAGATAGATTTGCTCTGCGATGAGTTGTTTGAGAGCGCTTACAACGAGAAGACCCGCCCGGCATATGTAAGAGGATCGTTGACGGCGGCCGAAATCGCCGAGTTTGTGTTCCGTTCAGGCTAGACTTCGCTATCACGGTACCGCGAACTGCAGGGAGCTACTCTCAGACAATCATGACCATCACCGAAGCAATCAAGAAGGTGGTTGATCGCGCCGACCTGACTGCCGAAGAGGCTGAATCGGTGCTCGAGCAAATAATGACCGGTCAGTGCACCGATGCCCAGATCGCTTCGTTGTTGACCGCCCTTCGAATGAAAGGCGAAACGGTTGACGAGCTGACGGGCTTCGCGAAAGTCATGCGCCGCAAGGCTGCGCGCGTGCCCGTAAAGACAAAGGTGAGCGCCGAGATTGGTGACACCGAACGGGAGGCGCTTATCGACACCTGTGGCACGGGTGGAGACGTAAGCGGAAGTTTCAATGTTTCAACCACAACGGCATTTGTCGTTGCGGGCGCCGGTGTTCGGGTGGCAAAGCACGGCAATCGCTCGGTGTCTTCTCAATGCGGCAGCGCAGATGTGGTCGAGGCGCTAGGTGTAAGAATCGAGCTTCAACCGGATAGGATCGGCCGATGCATCGATGAGGTTGGAATCGGCTTTCTTCACGCGCCTCTGCTTCACGACGCGATGAAGTACGTGGCCCCCGCTCGTAAGCAGATGGGGATCCGAACAATCTTCAACCTGCTGGGCCCGTTAACAAACCCGGCTGCCGCGAACATCCAGGTGTTGGGAGTCTATGCGGCGCATCTTACTAAACTGCTGGCGGGGGTGCTAGCCCAGCTGGGTAGCACCCGGGCGTTTGTCGTGCACGGCAGCGACGGTTTGGATGAGATAACCATAACTGCCGAGAGCAGAATAACAGAGCTCAAGGCAGGTGAGTTGACCACATACAGCGTTGCTCCAGAAGATCTCGGTCTCCGGCGGGCAACGCTCGGAGAGATCCAGGGCGGCGACGCGAATCAGAACAGCCGGATCATCCTCGAGGTGCTGCG
>DASRIZ010000008.1:0-6926 GCA_035649735.1 Blastocatellia bacterium
GGGATATGACGGCTAACCAACGGCTTGAGATTGACGCTCCCGGGGTCGCGCAACTCAGCCTTGGGCGTTAGCCAGATCGACTAGAACACGATGCTAAAGAAACGAGAGACTGCAGCTTGGGTCATCCCTCTGGTCGGCGACCACTTTGACCTTGAAGACCTACCGCGATGGCTCGCGGGGCAGAGCATCCACGTGGCTGAACGCGACGGTGCGTTCGAACTGGTCATTTCAGTGGCGATTATTGGTGACAACTACGAACCGGTTCGTGCTTTTGCCGAAGAACAACTCGATTTGATCAATGGTGTTGGCCGCCTCCTTGGCCAAGCCTTTCGGCCACTGTCTCTGGCGGACAAGCTCTTTGGCATAGATGCTGCCGGAACCGTTGTCCATACCGTTCTAGCCGTGGGCACGGCGGAGATGCGAGTCAAGGCTGGCTCAGTGCGGGCCGTCGTCGGAGGCAAGGTCCAGCCTGACCCTCGGGAGGCTGCCGCTTCACCCCTCCTCCGGGCTGCTTCACTCTCTCCTCGCGCGCGCGACGCCCTCACTATCGTAGGTCGCCCGGCTTTGACCTGGTCCGAGCTTTATCTCCTTTTCGAACTCGTTCAGGCTGATGTTGGCGGCCAAATGTTCGATCGTGGCTGGATCTCTCGTGCTGATGCCGACCTGTTCACGCACACAGCCAATAGCTACAGCACGCTCCGCAGTGATGGGCGCCATGGCAAAGACAGAGGTGAGCCGCCGGCCCAGCAGATGCTACACGGCGTTGCGACTAAGATCGTCTGCGGCCTGGTCCTAGCGTGGCTTCGCCATCTCGGAAGTTCCGGTGATGTGCACAGAACTGCCTAACAAGCGGCTAGAGCGGCCCCGCACGAGTGCGGTTGGGAACGTCGCCACCGCTAGCGCCGGCCGCTCAACCGCCAGGCGTTAGATCCCATGTTGCCAGACCTTCACGTAACTGTGCTTTAGGTCCAATGCCAAAGCAGAAGCCTAGCGCTCAGATTCAGGTCGCCGATGGTGCCGGCGGTATGCGGCCGGTTGCCGATCTTCGCTTTGAAGCCGGTAAGTGGCCGATCGAGCTTGTTGTTCCAGCCAAGGATGCAGAGACTTGGATGGCACACCTCAGCGCCGAGATGGAAGAGCGGGGCTGGAGTTCAAGTGGACTTTCTCAGCTCGATGGTGCCGAGAACAGCGGAACGCTCTCTATACATACAGCGAGTGGTCCGTCACCTCCGGGATTAGACATCGTTTGGGAGAAGCCGCGTGGCGCTGCCCTTCGGCTCCGAGCACGCCCGAGCGGCATCCCGGTCCTTTCTCTGGAGGTCGCTCGCGACTTCATCGAGGCAACGAGCGCACGACAGCGGATAGGTAAGACTCTTCGTGCTCATCGGTGGGAGTTACTGACTTATGACGGACTGCCCTGGCGCGGTGAACTGTGGCTTGAGAGCGAACTCCGCCTTGGCCCACCATCGAAACATCCGACCGATGCCCTCCTCGGTCCGCAGGTGCTGATTGTGGATGCGATGGTTGAAGGCATTGGACAGCGAGGCGTCAACGAGAACTTTCAGACGCGCCTTCACGAGCTCCGCGTTTTCCTGAGCGTCGTCCTTGGTCTCAATATCACGAGCAACAAGTTCGCACGGGGATGGGTATCTGATGTGGATGAACAGCTCCGCATTAGAGATTGTAGGTTTGGTCACGTTGGGTACGTTGAGACTACCAAGACTCCTGAGTTTCCTTCGATCGGTACCGCACCGCCAATAGAACGCCGCGAAGCGAGGCGACCAGGTCTGGGACCAACCGGAATTTGGCCGGATATGCATGAGCAATGGGTTCCGGCGGATATCGAGGAACTCTGGCGCACTTTCACTGGACTGCCGGCCGCCAAGCGAGATCACTTCCTGCGCGCCGGCAATGCGCATCGAATTGCACGTTCAATGTGGCCAGAACAGCGCACTGCGTATGCGTCCTTTCTGGTCGTGGCTTGCGAAGCCTTAAAGCCGATTGGTAAGCGATATGACAATGTGAACGTCTACGATGTTGTGGCGAGTCTGTTGAGCTCAAGCGAGGCTGAGCAGTTGCGGAAGCATTCTGCCCGTCCACAACGAGTCCGCAGCAAGCACTTCCATCGCGGCGAACTCGCGGCTGGAGAGCTCCTCCCGTTACTGATTCACGATCATTTCGCCGATCCGTCATTTACGGAGATGCTTTCGGAACTGTCGCGGGTGTGTCGCGTGTGCTTAATCGAATGGGTGCGCCGCGGCGGGGAATACAGGCTGGTTCGGATGTCCCGCCCGAAACCTGGTCCCGTCGCCGGCAGCGCTCACCGCGTAGGTGGCGGAGGTGCTAAGAGATCGGATCTAACCCCGCGCTCAACACAGACGCGCCGCAAGCGGCGTGCCGGTTAGCGCCAACGTTAGACGGCACGCGCATAGGGAGAACAGGGCAATTTCCAGACCTTATTTTCAATAATCGGAGTCGGAGTCATCTGTTGAACCACACCCGAAATCGACCTTCGTCTAACGTCCCTCCAGCTCGACATCGGGGAGACAAATCATGAGCAATACAGCGACATACTTGCTGGTAGCGTTCCTCGCACTCGGCCTCGCAGCCGAATCCCGCGCGGCGTCGGCGCTCGATCAGATCGGGGAGTTCACGGTCCCGGAGGCGAACCAGGGCGTGGGCGTGGACGCGCGCCACTTCTACGCCGTGGACAACTACGTGATCGGCAAGTACGACAAGAAGACCGGCAAGCTTGTGAAGAAGTGGCAAGGCGACAAGAAGGGCCCCATCCTGCACCTCGACAGCGCGATGATCATGGACGGCAAGCTCTACGCCGCCCACTCCAATTACCCACAATGGCCGATGACGAGCTCGATCGAGATCTTCGACGCCGAGACGATGGAGCACATTGGCACCCACAGTTTCGGCATCCAGTGGGGCTCGCTCACGTGGGCGGACTGGCACGACGGTCACTGGTGGATGACCTTCGCGAACTACGACCGCCTGCTCGGACCCGGCAAGACGCCGTACGGCCACAAGGCGAACACCGTGATGGTGAAATTCACGAAGGACTTCCAGCCGGTGCAGTCGTGGACGCTGCCCAAGGCGATCCTCGACCGCTTTGAGGACATGAGCAACTCCGGCGGCTCCTGGGGCCCTGACGGCTACCTCTACCTCACCGGCCACGATCCGGCGGAGCTCTACCGGATGCGGCTGCCGAAAGCCGGCTCGGTGCTGGAGCTCGTGGACATCATCGCGATGAACATCCGGGGCCAGGGCATCGCCTGGGACCGCTCGCAGCCGGGCGTCATCTACGGGATCATCCGCGCAACGGAGAAGGAACGCGCCGAGGGCGGCGGTCACAAGGTGACGGTGTTCAGGCTGGTGGAAAAGCCCTAGGCGCGGAGCAGTCTTGGCGGAGTCGATTTGCTTGAATGGTTTTAGGGCCGGTTCGTCTTTCGCGCGTTGCGCAAAGAATAATTGGGCTCAGACTGAATTGTTGAGTTACTTGCAGCGTTTAATAGAGATTAATGACTTCGACCCCATTTATTCACCAGTCGTTCGCAACGCCGTTCTCATTCGGCGTCGTGCGGGAGGGCCCGGCCAGTGAGCAAGGGGTTCCGATCTAACTCCAGGTGGAACGGACGGGCCGCAAGCGCCGTGCCATCATTGACTATCGTGTGGGCCTGCCGTTCACCAAGACGTTAGACGTCCCAGGAGAAGTAATTAGGATGGGGTATGCGCTACTTGTAGGTAATGGAATAAACCGTGTTTCTGCTAGTGGCCCAAGCTGGCGCAATATAATCGATGAGATTGCAAAGGAAGTCAATCAGTCTCAGGTCCTAAAACGCCTCGACGTAAAACCTTTTACACTCGCTTTTGAAGAGCTTATTCTTCTAGCAGAGAGGCAAGGAAAAAGGAGAATCGAGGTAGAGCGCTTAGTCGCTGAACAGATACAAAAACTTGAAGCGAGCGAATATCACAAAAGAGTAATGACCCTGGGAACTCAACACGTTCTTACAACAAATTATGACTACGCACTCGAATTAGCTATTGACCGAGCTCATTCAGAAGGTGGTTACAAGGTTTTGCCGAAATACAATGTCTTCCGCCATAGAACTGCAGGGGACATAAAGGTATGGCATATACACGGCGAGGCGGCATATCCGCGCTCCCTTATCCTCGGATATGACAACTACACAGGGACAGTACAAAAGATGCGTCAATATATAAAATCAAGTGCTGGTTATCACGGTCTCAGGTCACCTTTTAGAAGAGGGACTTACAATTTTGATAAGGACGGCACTAATTACTCTTGGATTGATGTGTTCCTACGAGATGATATTCATATAGTTGGTTTTGGGCTTGAGTATATAGAAATAGACCTTTGGTGGCTAATATATTACAAGGCCGACCTTGAAAAGAGAAAGAAAAACGTCGGTAAAACACTCTATTATAGATTTACAAAAGAGAAATCATCGTTGGATGAACTTGGCAAGCTTGACTTGTTGAAAGCCCTCGGAGTGGAAGTTCATGAGATAAATGTAAAGGATGGTTATAAGCCCGCGTGGGACCGCTTACTAACAGTGATTGAAAAGCGAGTACGCTGAGAACGCAACGGGCCATCTAACCAGCGCATGCAGCGGGCCGCGGTCAAGCTTCGTATGATACATCCGAGTGCTGTGCGCGGCCCCGCTGATGCGGGTCGTTAGCCATCATGGATGAGACTTATGCATACTTCGCAGTGGTTGGTTCTGGAATGTACGCTATTGTCTCGGAACGTCTTGGACTCGGCCCATCACGGGCGTGGAACGAAGGAGATCCAAAGCCGAGCGGCGGAACTTATTCGTTTATGAGATGGTGTCTCGAAACGGATATCGGCCATAACCGCCCGGTACAAGAGCACCTGGAAGTTTTGCTTCCCATTCTCGAAGACCATGCGGAGGCGATTCGATCCTTAGCGCCCCAGTACGAAGCTGTCATTCAGTGCGTCGGTTACTTCGGGGAACCGAGCCCTGGCTTTCACCTCGACGCCCCTACCATAGCGCGAATCGCTGCACTCGGTCTTGCCGTAGACTTTGATCTTTACTCTATGGGTAGCAGAGATGACGGCTAACTCGCCGCTTGAGCCGATAGCGGTCATTGCGGAGAGATGATTCCATTTTCCCTAACGGCTCAGCGGCATAACGTTATCTCTCCCACACTTGACCCGTATGCATGACTAGGGCATTCTGATGCATATGAGAACAACACTTAACATTGATGATTCTCTCCTAAACAATGCTGCCAAGCTGACGGGAGTCAAAGAGAAAACCTCATTGGTGCGCTTGGGACTTGAGGCGCTGATCGCTAAAGAGAGTGCCCGTCGCTTGGCCAATCTCGGAGGGACTGAGAAACATCTTCGCGCGATTCGAAGACGGCGGCCTCGCAAGAGCGCATGATTCTAGTCGACACCTCGGTTTGGATCGAACATCTTCGAGCGCGAAACGATCGTCTAAGAACGCTGCTGTTTGACGAGCAGGTCCTTTGTCACCCATTTGTTGTCGGCGAGTTGGCTTGTGGGACGCTGCAGAACCGAGAGGAGATTCTCACTATGTTGAAGGCCTTGCCCGAGGCTCATTTGCTCGAACATGAGGAAGTCATGACCTTTCTAGAGGCACGGCGTATATACGGGCGTGGTATCGGTTGGGTGGACGCTCATCTTCTCGCTTCGACGCTGCTCACAGGGTGCACACTTTGGACCTTCGACAAGCCGCTCCGGAGAGCAGCGGCCGCCTTGGACGTGTTGATATAAAATTCACTCAAGAGATAACCGCCGCTTGAGCCGATGGTGAGACTGCTGCGGAACGATTTTCTTTCTACTAACGGCTCAGCGGCATAGCGTTAGACAACCCATAGACCGTGCGACGAAGGAGGGCACCACGCGACGGTCATCCGCTTGGCAAAGAGGCATTGATACAAGAAACAAGACCTCTGGTCCTAAATTTCTGCTAATTTGCTATCGAGACTTGGTAGTATCTATCGGTTAAAACTCGCGCAAAGGAGGTTATCATGGCCAGGATTAAGCACATTGCTATCAGGACTACAGATCCAGAGAAGACATCCGCCTTTTACCAGGAGGTCTTCGGTCTCAAAAAGGTCGGCCTGGGGCTCAACGGTATTTTTCTGTCCGATGGCTACATCAACCTCGCCATTCTTAAGTGTCGCCCTGAGAGAGAGCGTGGAGGCGGTAAGATTGGCATCGAACATTTCGGCTTCCAAGTGGAAGACGTTGAGGGAACCCTGGCGAAGCTTAGCCAGCATGGAGGCACGTCCCTGGGCAACCGCGTGGACGTCACACCCACGGACGTTTCCAGCCCTCAATCCTACTACGAGCTAAAATGCGTTGGCCCTGACGACCAGATTATTGATGTCTCCGGTTCGGGTTGGGTTGGAACCGACTGACCATTTGATGTTGATCGCCTGCCGTGCGGCGGCGATCGCCTGCTCCGTGCTGACCGCAAGATCGGACAGCAGAGGTGTCTAACTAACCCTCTGCAGGGGACACGGCCCTGCTTTGGGTTTTCAGTTAATGCGAGAGTTTCCGTTTTGGGCCGTGCCCCTGAGCGGGAAGCGTTAGACGGTACGCTGAATCTAGCAGGACGCACACGAGAATCGCACGCGCAGGAGGCCATGAAGATCGACATCACCACGACAACCGTCTTCGCATCTTCCTACGCGAAGGTAGGTTTTAGAGCCTGGAGACGCCGCGCAGATCGATAGCTTGGGAGCGCGAATGCTGGCTAGAACAGAAACCATCGCGACGATTACGGACCATTGGCTTGCGCGGTTCGAAAGGGCTCTTGCGGAACCCGACGACGTTTTGCTCAAGACGCTGTTTCATCTGGATAGCCATTGGCGCGATGTACTGGCCCTGACTTGGCAGA
>DASRIZ010000009.1:0-4143 GCA_035649735.1 Blastocatellia bacterium
AGACGCAGCAGGCCAGACAGCAGCGAAAACGAATAAACCCGCCGGCGCCGTCGACGGCGGTAGCGGTCCGTGGTCGGTTCAATTGGGCTCTTACGCGGAGAAAAAAGTAGCCGCGAGCTTGGTCAAGAAACTAAAAGATAAAGGTTACGACGCTTACGTGACGGTGACTAATGTTAACGGAAAAGAATTGCACCGAGTTCGCGTCGGTCGTTTCGCGCAGCGAGCGGAGGCCGAAAAGCTCCGAGAAACCTTAAGAAACGCCGAAAAGCTGGAACGAGCCGCCGTCACCAGCCGTTAATTCCCTGGGATGCGCTCGCGTGGAATTTTGATTCGATTCGCACAGACGGAAAGGACCGCATCATTTACAGTCGTCATCGTAGTAGTCGGATGGAACAGACAGCGAAAGTGTATGCGGAGTCTCCGCTTTGTGCAGAGGATAGGATCGATGTTCGATAATCCGGTTCGGAGCACCGAGCGATGACCTTCAGGGAATGGCACGCATATCTCGCCGAGTTGCAGCAAAACGGAAGGCGACAAAGTGGGGTAATCGTGGCGAGCCAGTGGCCGTTACGGATCAGCTTTGATCGTCCGTGAAATGCGCTCCGGATCTAAGTCGTGGATGTTGCTCGATGAAGGTTGCCCTCGTTCATGATTGGCTGCTTGGGATGAGAGGTGGAGAAAAATGTCTCGAGGTTTTCTGCGAACTTTTTCCTGACGCCGACCTTTACACCTTGATTTATGCTCCCGACAGAGTCTCTTCAATCATTCGGCGGATGAAAATTTATACTTCGTGGGTGAACCGAATGCCGTGGGTCGGACGGACGTATCGTTATTATCTGCCTTTGTTCCCTCGTACGATCCAAAGGTTTGATTTAAGAGACTATGATCTTGTACTGTCTAGCAGCCACTGCGTTGCCAAGGGCGTTCATGCCCATAAAGCGCTTCACATTGCATATATTTATGCACCCATGCGTTACGTCTGGGACCTGCACGGGGCTTATTTCGGATCGGATAGCTCCAGTTTGGCTCGAATCGGCATGGCGACGTTTCGCCCTTATCTTCAAAACTGGGACGTTCGCTCTTCACAAACCATTGACTATCTTGTCGCGGATTCACAAAATATCAAGGCCAAAATCCATCAGTTGTACGGTCGGGAAGCGGCTGTTATCTATCCGCCTGTTGATACACTGCGATTCTTTATTCGGGACCGGCCAGGCTCCTACTATTTAGTGGTTTCCTCTCTGGTGCCTTACAAGAGAATTGATGTTGCCATACAAGCATTCAATGCGCTAAAACTACCTCTTAAGATTGCCGGCGATGGTCCGCTTAGAAAAGCGCTGGAGAAGACCGCAGCGTCAAATATTGAATTTCTCGGCTGGGTGGATGACGCACGTTTGTCGGAACTTTATGCCAGTTGCCGGGCGCTGTTATTTCCAGGAGAGGAGGATTTTGGAATCGTGTCTTTGGAAGCTCAGGCGAGCGGCAGGCCAGTGATTGGCTACGGAAAGGGTGGATTGCTTGAAACAGTTATCGGTTTCGATCGTGCTTCACCGCAGCGGTACCCGACGGGACTTTTCTTTTCGGAACAGCGAGCGGAAAGTCTGATTGCCGCGGTTGAGCTTTACCAGAAAAGCCAGAGTGAATTTGTCCCCGATCAGATTCGACAACACGCTTTGAAGTTTTCACGCGAAAGATTCAAGCAGGAAATGGCCGAGTATATTGACGTTTGCGTGAATCAGTTTCGTCGGAATCGCTAAGCCATGCTTAAAAAGCACAATGAGTTTTTCAAAGGGCTACTGCTGACGAGCGACCTGTGCTTCGTGAGCTTTGCTTGGTGGCTGGCCTATACGACGCGATTTCATACTGGTCTTTTTGATGCGACAGAACTGTTTATTGCTCGACATTACGTCATTGCCTGGCTGATCATTCTTGGCGTATGGGCGGTCGTTTTTGAATCGGCCGAATTTTATCGCCCGCGCCGCCTCTCGACGCATCACCGTGAGACCGTAGAGCTCATCAAGTGCTCCGCGATCGCGCTGCTCATTTTTTTGGCGGTGCTATTTATTATTCACGAGGTAGTTCTATCGCGGATCGTCGTCGTGGTGTTTTGGTGCTCGAGTTTGTTCTTGGTGAGCCTCAGTCATCATGTCTTCCGTGAAGGACTCCGATTAGCGCGCCGCCGCGGCTACAATTTACGACATGTGTTGATTATCGGCACGCCAACTTTGGCCGGCTCGCTCGTAAATAGATTGAAATCCTATAAGCGTCTGGGGCTCAGAATTGTCGGATTTTATTTAACCGAAGGCGCAGTTCCTCCTAGCTTGACGGATGAGGTCACTAGGATCGCTAGCGAAAAAGAACTTGCCACGCTCATCCGTGGCGGCACCATTGACCAAGTTTTCGTCGCATTGCCGCTCGAACAGGCGGCGAAGTTGCGGCAGATTCAAGAATGGCTCGGCGACGAGCCCGTAACCATACACTTCGTGCCCGACTTGGGAGAAATGGCGACGCTACGTGGCAGTGTTGAGGAATTCGATGGGCTTCAAATCATTAGTCTGCAGGCGTCTCCGCATGCTGGTTGGAACGCGTTTTTGAAACGAGTTGTCGATTTGTCTGTAGGCGCGCTAGCTCTGGTCATTTTCGCGCCGATGATGTTACTCATCACCGTTGCGATTAAGTGCTCCTCCCGTGGGCCGATATTTTACCGGCAGGAGCGCATGGGCCTGGACGGTCGTCGATTTGTCATGCTTAAGTTTCGCAGCATGGTCGAGGACGCCGAACAATCCACCGGCCCGGTTTGGGCTGCGGAAAATGACCCGCGGGTGACTCCTATCGGGCGGTGGCTGAGGCAGACGAACTTGGATGAGCTGCCGCAGTTGATCAATGTGCTGCGGGGTGAGATGAGTCTCGTGGGCCCGCGTCCGGAAAGGCCTCCTTTGATCAATGAATTTCGCAAATCGATTCCCAAGTACATGCTGCGTCACAAGGTGAAAGCCGGCATGACGGGGTGGGCGCAGATCCATGGGTGGCGCGGCAATACTTCGTTAGCAAGTCGCATCAAGTACGATCTCGACTATATTGAGAACTGGTCGTTGTGGCGCGATATAAAAATTCTCGCGCGGACTTTGTTCGCCGGCTTTCGCAATGATCGAGCAAGTCATCGTAGGGAGAATCGCTTATAGCTTGGCTTACCCTGCTGTCTTCGACTGCTATTTTAACCGGACATTCTCGGTACCTCATGCAAAAATTCGTATTGTGGTGGGAGCGAGGGTTAATCGCGGCGCTTGCCCTATCGGTTGGCTTGCTCGGCATCGGCCGAATGGAATTCTTCGCTCCCGGCGGCAGCATAAGCGCTTGGAGTGTCTCCCGGACGACGTTTTTTTTCTGGCTGGTGCTGAAATTTCTGTTACTAGTTCGCAGTGGTTGGGCCGTCACTGGGTTATCCAGGTTGCGTTCTCTCTCGCCGCTTTTTTTATTCTTCACGCTTGTCACCTTGTCCCTGCTGCCGGATTTTCATCAGGCGGGAGATTATCGATATTTTTTCTTTGGCTGTGCACACGCCGTGATGCTGGTCGATCTTTTTTCATCCGGTCCACACAGACGATGGCTACCTTTGCTGCTGGGGTTAATGCCGCTGGTCCTGGTTGCACGCGGTTTCGTTCACGATCCGTCAGTTCTCGATTTCGACCTTTCACACCGTTTTACGTTCCCCCTGGATTCCTGGAATACCGCGGGTTATGTCTTGGCGCTGAGTATTCCGTTGTGCCTATTGGTTACGATCGTCAACGGGGGTTGGTGGCGTGCTCTGGGTTTACTCTCATGCGCCGGTCAGATGCTGGCGCTCATTTTAACCTTTTCTCGCGGCGCTTGGCTGGGTTGGGCGGCATCGATGGTTTATCTGGCGGTTACGACTGAAAAATGGAAATATATAGTCGTTCTTGTCTCGCTAACAACGACATGCGTGCTGGTTGCGCCGTCGTTACGAAGTCGCCTTGTCACGATTGGTCAGCCGCTGAGCGATCAATCCATTAGAGAGCGGGTCCAACTATTGAAAAGCTCGTTACAGCTGGGCGTGGAAAATCCTGTGCTGGGCGTGGGATATGGCCGTGGCCGCTTGAAGGAATCACTCCGCAGCCGTCTCGA
>DASRIZ010000010.1:0-16016 GCA_035649735.1 Blastocatellia bacterium
GTGGCTGTGTCTTTTACGGTGGCTTGAATTTTCTTTTACATTCTTTAAAGGATGTCAAAGCAGCTTGTAAGCTCCCAAAACGAATCGAGTTAGCTGTTTGACGGGTTCGAGCTGAATCCGCGAGATGGGTGTTGATCAGGAACGGCTAGCCAATCGGCTACACCACAGTTTTTCGAAACGTGGCTGATGCTGGCGGTCGATTGATGAACAAGAATGAGCTGTCGAAGAGGTCAAACTGGCTCACAACATCTGAGTTCTATGGCGTCCGGAAGCCCCGCTCGTGGGCGAAAACTATTGCCTGCGCACGCGTCCACACGCCGAGCTTGTCGAACAGATTCGACACGTGATTGCGCACTGTCTTTTCACTGATGGAAAGACGCTCCGCAATCTGCGCGTTGCCGAGGCCTTCGGTAATCAGCGTCAGCACCTCTCGCTCGCGAGGGGAGAGCGAGGCGAACGCGGGGTCCTCGCCCCGAGCCGAACCCTTGAGCCCCATGAACTCCAGCACCTCATCGCAGAAACGCTCCCAGGCCGGTTCATTCTCCAGCAGGATGTGGTTCATCGAATCAAGCTCGACGAACTGGGCGCCCGGGATTCCGGCCGCCAGGATGTGCCCTTCTGCAATCGGGACGACGCTGTCGCCACGCGCGTGCAGCACAAGGGTCGGCGTCCGCACCTCCCCTAGTAGCGCGGTGACGTCAATCGTAGCCCGCGACTCGAGGAGTTGGGCGGCGATCTCCGCCGTCAGGGTCTTCCGGCAAAGGTCGTTGTACCAGCCTAGCTGTTCCTCCGTCCCCCCGGGGATGAACCTCGAAGTGAAGACCTGGCGGAAGGTGGGGTTATCGCTACCCCATTCAAGACGAACGAGATCAATCATCGCCTTGTAAAAGCTCGCCCGGTCGGGGTCCCCGCGGCGATACGGGCCTCGGGCGTAGCCGCCGTAAAGCACGAGGCGCGAGACGCGCTCAGGGTGTTTCACGGCGTAGGCCACGCAGATCGCTCCTCCCTGAGAGATGCCCAACATAGAGAAGGGCTCCCGCAAGTCGGCCGCCGCGATCACGTCCTCCACATCCTCGACCCAGCGCTCGAGGGAGAGGTCACCGACGTTAAGGTCGGTCATCCCGCAGCCTCGTTCGTCATAACGAATGTAGCGGAAGTGCTCACTGAAGAAGCGGATCCAGTGCCGCCAGACCGGGCTCTCCCATTCGTAATCGAGGTGGGTCAGCCAGTTCGCGGCCTTGACCATCACAGCGCCCGCACCCGCATCGGCCCAGGCGAGTTGGACTCCGTCCGCGGTACGAACATACCGGATTCGCTGGGTGACCCTTTTAGTCATTCTGTGTCCCGGTGATGGCCTCTTCTAATGGCGGAGGTCACTCAATCGCCCGATCGGGACGAATGTCCCGGGTCTGTGACCCGCAGTATATCCAAACCGGGACGAAACGCCCATAGCGTGGAAATCAGTAAACACCCATCATGAAGGAGGAAAGGGAAAGACCTCGCGGCCCTCAGACGCAAACGCGAGATGCGTGACCCATTGACCTCAGCGAGTTCCGGCGGAGGAGCGCGAGGCCGTCAACAACGAGGATTACAATGTTGACCTTTGTTGAGTCGAAAAACCTTCGGTTGGTTCAGCACCTACATGATCTAGTGCGCGAACATCCCGACTTCGAAGTGCTACTTGAGCCAACCAAATACCTCTATTGCTTCCGCTATGTACCGAATGCTCTGTCGGATCGTCGGGAGGAGCCCGAGATTCAATGCAAACTCGATCATCTGAACCAGGAGATTGTCGCGGCAATCCAGCACCTCGACTGTGCGCGGGTGATGACGACCAGCATCCGCGACCGTATCGCTATCCGGATGCCGATTTTTTCTAGCGAGATATCAGAGGAAGACGTAGAAGTCGTCTTCGAGTCAATCGCCCGATGGGGGCGTCTGCTTTCCCGAAATCACAAATACGAATCTGCAGAAGGGGAGGAAACGAAATGTTCAAACGAGTTCTATTCTTCGCCTATGGAAGTATCAGCTACTTAATCTTCCTTGGAACGTTTCTGTACGCGATCTGTTTCATCGGCAACTTTGGAGTCTCAAGGACGCTGGATGGCGCCCCAAGAGGACCTCTGGGAGCCAGTTTTGCCATTGACGCCGGGTTGCTGGCACTGTTTGCGGTTCAGCACAGCGTGATGGCGCGCAAGTGGTTCAAGGATTGGTGGACGCGTATGGTTCCGAAGACAATCGAGCGGTCAACTTACGTACTGTTCTCGAGCCTCGCGCTCATCCTGCTGTTTTGGCAGTGGCGGCCGTTGGGCGCGGTGATCTGGTCAGTCGAGGATCCCGCCGTGACGTTTGTGCTGCGCGCCTTGTTCGCATTCGGCTGGGGGCTGGTGCTGGTTTCTACATTCCTGATCAACCACTTCGACCTGTTTGGACTGCGTCAGGTATGGCTTTATCTGGTTGGCCGATCTGATAAGACTGTGCGTTTCGCCACCCCGGGGCCTTACAGGCTGGTGCGGCATCCGCTCTACGTCGGCTGGCTCTTTGCCTTCTGGATGACGCCGGTGATGACGTTGGCTCACCTGCTCTTCTCGATCGCGACGACCGCCTACATCCTGCTTGCGATCCAATTCGAGGAACGAGACCTGGTGCGTGAGCACGGCGAAGCGTACGAAGCGTACCGCAGATCCGTCCCTATGCTCGTGCCCCTTGTCGGCAACCGCGGTTCAGGCTTGAGGTCTGAAATCGCCAAGGAAGAGCCGAACCGCGTTATAACCCGGTGAAGTTGAACTCGGCAGAGACCGAACCGTTAGGATTTCGAACCTGCAGCTTGTCTCCAGGCTTGATCTTCTTGCCCACCTTCTTGCCGATCAATCCGGTTCCTGGCTTCTCGGGATCAGCGCCGACTCAGGTTCGCACTTGCCGAAATTCCACCAACACTGCGTTGGTGGGATTTGCAAGAGAGAGTGTCCAAACTCCACTAGCCCGACGACTCTTTAGTTGTCGGACCGAGTTACGCATTCGCTTGATGTCGGGCCGCCAGCTGCCCGCAAGCCGCCGAGATGTCCTGACCTCGGGGGCGGCGAATAAATGAAGGCAATCCTCTTTCGGTCAGGATCTTCTGAAACGCAAGTATTCGTTCGATCGGAGATGCCGCGTACGGAAGCTCGGGCGCCGGATTGTGAGGGATCAGGTTCACCTTCGCCCGAACGCCAGATAGCAAGCGAACAAGCTCGCGAGCCTGTTGATCGCTATCATTTACTCCGTCGAGCATCACGTACTCGAACGTGAGCCGTTCGCGTTCGCCCAACGGATATTGCCTGCAGGCTTCCATCAATTCCGCGAGCGGATACTTTCGATTGATCGGAAACAAGTTGTTGCGAAGCTCGTCAGTTGACGCGGTGAGCGAGATTGCCAGACGCGGTCGGATTTCCTCTCTCCCGAGATCGTAGATTCGCGGGACTATCCCGGCGGTTGAAAGAGTCACGCCCCGCGGCGCAATTGCCAGACCCTTCTGATCGACAAACAAACGCACGGCCTGGATCACCTGATCGTAATTCAATAACGGCTCGCCCATCCCCATCATTACGATGTTCGTGCGGTGCGGAACCTCGACCCCCTCACCATAGACTCGATTCAATACCAGTATTACTTGAGAAACTATCTCGCCCGCGGTCATATTGCGTTTCAATCCCAGCACTCCGGTCATGCAAAAGGTGCACGCAAGCGGGCATCCGACCTGACTCGATATACAAATCGTGTCGCGACGCTCTTCTGGCATGAACACCGATTCGGCCTCCGACGCGTCCGGAAGCTTCAACAAAAACCGCCGCGTTCCGTCTGATGACAAAAACTCGCTTTCGATTTTCGTCCGGGTGACCACGGCGTTATCGAAGAGGATTCGCCGCAGCGTCTTTGGCAGATCGGTCATCGCTTCAAAGCTGGTAATCCGGCGGCGGTAGACTGCATCGTAAAGCTGCCGGGCGCGATACGGCTTTTCATCTAACGAAGTTAAGAACCCGGTCACCTCATCTTGCGTTAGGCCAAGTAACTCAGTGGGTTCGGCTAATTCACTGCTCATCTGAGGGATTATATGGAGCACCGTTAGTACGGAGCAAGAACTACGGTTCGGCGGGAGGTAGAGACCGACAGCTCGCCGGATGTGAAGAGGTTCCGCCGGACAGAGCTAGGGGCCGGCGTCGCGCAATTCTCCGTCGACAACCTGAAGGAGATCGAGCATCAGTGACATGTTGCCCGACGACTCTATCGTACGCGGGTACGGCGTATCAGACCTCTTGAATTCGAAGGAGCCTTCGGTGACATCCAAAAATGTCTTGAGCGCCTCGATACCTGTTTCCCCGTTTTGTGCCCCAACGATATGGCCGTCGTTGAATTGAATCTCGCCTTTTGCGGCTGGTGACACAACCGTCAAAACTCCGGTTAGCTTGTTGTTTTCGATTAACTGTATGACATCAAACATGCTCACGATGGCGAAATTCCCGAGTAACATGTCCGGTGTCTTCCACCTAAGCTGGTCAGCGACTGCATCGGGCGGCCCCGCGGTTACTGCCGTCGGGATCAACGGCTTCCCTTCGATCAGACTCTCGAGCAGGGCCGCGTAACCGGGCGTCAAATCGAGGAATCGTACACCCATACCCATCTGCGGCATAGCGTATCGCACTTCTGCCGCTGTCTCTATCAATGTGTCATGAATGCGAAACCGAAGTCTCAAATGCGATCCCGGTGGGTGACAAGTGAGTGAGTCGATAAACGCGCCGGTCGTGCTCAAATCTTGAATGCGAGTGGCCAGATAGTTGAGGCCCGATCCTTCACACTCCACCTCGCAGATATAACTGATTCGCTTTGACTCTCTTCGATCGTCGTTTGTAATCATAACAATCGTTCTTTCATCCAGTTTGTATTCAACTCAATCAATCGGTTGGGGCTGCATACTCGGGTTCCGGTTCCGGTAATCGCTGATTCAGCGTCTTATGCCGGCCCGCTACTTCTCGCTCCTCGGCCGCGTCTGGATCCACTGCTGAAACAAAACTCTCCAACTCATCAAGCATCGCAAAAAACGCGTCGGTCGCCGCCGCTTTAGCGACCGCGATGTCCAGATGGCCCGACGGAGTAATAAGCGGTCTCTTTTCCGTATCGTCATCCAGAGCTTGACCTTGTGGTCCCGAAGCTACTGGATTGGCGCGGGTTCGTCTTAAAGACGCGTTCGCCTTGAACTCGGGACTTAACACTTCAAGGTCGGCTGTCTGTGCGGACTCGAGCTCGCCACAGTTAGCAGCGGTTACGGGTCCGATCTCTTCGGTAAACATCTCGTCGACCGGCCCTTCAAACAGGGAGATTCCTCGCGACGGATCGACACGAACAGCCTGGTCCGGAATAGTCGGAGATTTCTCAAAAACCATGAACCGAACTACTCGATCCGATCTCTCTCTCACTTCAAACCGAAATGAGTTTCTTACTGCCGGCGCCAGGCTTTCTATGATCCTTTGGTGCTCCTCGCTTGCAACAAGTACGACTGTTGCGCCCAAAGATTTGAACCAAAGCGCAAGTTGATTTGCGCGTTCTCTCACTTCGTCTGATTTAGCGCCAACCAACAGGTGGTCAACGGGATCAACCACGATGCGTTCGGGTGAAGATTTATCGAGTATTGGTCCGAGTTCGCTCAACAGGGCTTCGAAGCCCAGATTGTCTTGTATTCGCTCGCTTAAGTCAGCGGAGTATTTGAATAGGGTGAGCGCGCCGCTGCGAGTGTCTTTCTCGCAGTCATAGCCGAGGTGGCCGAATCGCCTGACTATGTCGTCTCTCCTCTGAGTCGTAATAAGCACCCCGTGCCGTCCGTGCTTCAACCCTTCTATGAGAAACTCGATTCCAACCAGTGACTTGCCTGAGGCGTCTCCGTGAGCCAGATACAAACGACCCCGCTCGAGTCCGCCAAGCAGTTTGTCAACCGGCTCAACGCCGCAGTTTATGGTGCGTCCAGCTTTTGTTTTGACCTTTTCGTTTACTACTGCGTCCAGCTTACTTTCAATCAGCCTTTCGATGACTGCTCGATCTTGCGGCTTAAGATCCACAAACCGCACACCCATTCCTATGAACGGGATACTGTAACAAACCTCTCCGGAGCCTTCAATTCGAGTCGTAGAAACAGAGAAGCTGAGAGTGAGAAGTGTTCCCGCTTCGCACCAAAGCTTTGAGTGGATAAAAGCGCCGCTCGCGCTGATATCGCTGATCCGCGCGATCAGACGGTTACCGCCGTTCTCGCATACCATCTCGGATGAATAAGGTACGCGCGGCGCTCCGCGTTTTTCGTGCTGTTTCATTCTGTCTGAGCAGCTTTCATCAGAGCTCAAGGGCAGGATGCGGGATCAACCCATTAAGCTTTTCGGGAGTTAGATGGGGGCAGGCTGAAGTTTATTTAGATCATTTTAATCCGCTGAGCTTTCTGGCGATCAAATCGTATTCGAACCCGAGCCGCGCAAGATGATCGTACAGTCGTTTCGCCGCGGCGCGGTCTGCGGGCCGGCCGTGGGTTCTGATCCGGCGAGCAATGGCGCGATCAATCAGTGATTCCTCGGGCGCTTCGCCGAACACCAGGTCCAGAGCTTCATCGGCCTTGGCGCGTGAGACCTTTTTGTGAGCGAGTTCGCGGGCCAGCCTTGCTCTGCCCAACGGCTTCAAGCCGACTCGATGGCTCGCGTAGCTATGAGCGAACCTGGCATCGTTGACGTATCCAAGCTCTTTGAGCCGATCGATGCAGTCTTCAACCAGGCCCGCATCTGCCCACCCTTTCGCGGTCAGTCGATCGCGCAACTGGCCTTCGCTCAAAGATCGAGCTGCAAGTATTGTTAGAGCAGCCTTCATTACCCTCTTGCTCGGCTGTTCGGCGCTGGCGCGTTCGCCCTCTGGGGACCGCGTGGCCGTTCGTCCCCGAGCCGGACGCTCGTCAGGCTTTGAGCCGACTTCGCTCTCTACCTTGTCACTTGTTCTGTTCCCTCTAAGAGCCAATTGACGAATTGCTTTGTCTCGGGCTTGGTTGCGTCGAGCGCGCCGGTTCGTCGTCGCGAGCGTTCCATCTCTTCACGCGCTTGATCTGAAACCGATCGGACTCCGGAAACTCGCAAACGGAACTCATCAGCGTTGGTCGCTCCGGTCAGCGCCTCTTCGTATGTTATCAATCCGCGAGAATACAGATCAAACAACGACTGGTCGAAGGTCTGCATGCCGTATTGCGACGTCCCCTGCGCGATCGCCTCGCGAATGGTAGCGGTCTTCTCCGGGTGAATGATGCAATCGCGTATGTAAGGAGTGACTATCATGACTTCGACCGCGGGCACGCGACCCTGAATAGCCTCTGCCGCGCGCACAAGCCTCATCGAGACCACCGCCTTCAGCACGCTGGCAAGCTGCAGCCGAATTGCGCGCTGTTGGTGTGGAGGAAACACAGATACGATACGATTGAGCGTTTCGGTTGCATCAAGCGTGTGCAAAGTCGATAGAACCAGGTGACCTGTTTCGGCTGCAGTGATCGCCGTTTCAATGGTTTCGTAGTCGCGCATTTCCCCAACTAGAATTACATCTGGATCCTGTCTTAACGCGCCGCGCAGCGCCTCTGAGAAGCTGCGGGTATCGACGTCTACCTCGCGCTGATTGACATAGGACTTCTTGTCGCGATGAAGGAATTCGATCGGGTCTTCGATGGTTACGATGTGACCGGTGCGAGTCCGGTTCATATAATCGATCATCGCCGCAAGCGTTGTCGACTTTCCTGAACCGGTCGAGCCGGTGACCAGAACGAGACCGCGATTCTCATCGGCGATCTTTTCGATCACCGGAGGCAGGCGTAGCTCTTCGGTCGTGCGCACCGTTGTTGGAATGACTCTCAGTACCATGCCAACTGTTCCACGTTGTTGAAATATGTTGCAGCGGAAGCGCCCCAGCCCGGATACGCCGTATGCGATATCAATTTCAGAATTCTCGCCAAACCGCTGTTTTTGGCGGTTGTTCATAATCGAGAAGGCCATATTGAGCGAGTCTTCCCCCGCCAATCGCTGTGCTTCCACCATCGGTTGGAGTTCGCCGTTGACACGCATGAATGGGAAGCTGCCCGCCTTTATGTGGAGATCAGATGCGCCCTTGCTGCATGCGATGGTCAGCAGTTGATCGATACTCGGTGACATTTGTCTTTGCCTCGGAAAGCGTCTTAGCTTGCCAGGAGAGTGCGGGGACGCCTCTCGAAAGCCTTGACGGCAGACGGCTGACCCACCATCCGGAGCCTTATGATGGTCGTCGAAGACGGATTAGAAGGGGCATTGCGGAAGACTCAGACCGCCAAACACTTACGTCTCTTGGCGATGAGCGTCAACATTATAGGATCAACCCAATGACGGGGCAACAGTAATGATTTTGGGTTGCATAGACTTTAGTCTGAGCGCACTGGACAGTCATGATCCAGGGTCTACCCTAACTCATTTGCAGTCCAATCACAGACTAAAGTCTATGCTACTCACTGGGATGTCTGGGGTTAGACAGAAGCGCCGGACCATCGGAAAAGTCTATGCCACTCATTGTGGGGGTTGGCTGGGGTTCGCAAGCCACGCGCGGAACATCTCCGCCGCCTTTGCGCGCGGGACCAACAAATCGGTATCAACGCGCTTGCCTTCACTCTTCACCTTTATCAGCTTTAACAACTGTCCGAGCTCCGGGCTCGTTTCCTTCATGCGAAGGGCCCAGAACAGCGCATTCAACAGGCCTGACTTTTCCTTGGCAATTTCCGCAGTTGGAGCGAACGCCATGATCCTGATCCGCGCCAACTCGTCCGTGATCTCGAGGCTAATCGTCGATGATGTCAGGTTGGAAACGGGCCCAAGCGCGTGCGACTCGCCGATGTTCGAAAGAATTTCCAGTGCATTTCGATCAATAATCTTCGAGCCCGACGACTTGATTATTCTAATATCCTGGAATGACCCGTCTGGCATAACCTTGAAGCCCGCCATAACCGAAAACTTCACTTCCGGAATATCCAACCCGCCTTCTTCGAACAACTTTGCTATGTTGCCGACGGTGTCCTTAATCGGCGCTATGTTGATCTCACCGAATTTTGTTTGTGTAGATTTATTCTGCTCGGCTACCTTCGCCGCCTCTTCGGCGGCTTTGCGCTCGGCCGCTTCTTTTTCTTGTCTTTCTTTTTCCGCCTTCTCACGGGCCAGTTCCAGCTCTCGCTTGCGTTTTTCGACGCGCGCCCGGATTTCCTCGAGCGACATCGCAGGTCCCTTGGCCGTCGGACGTAACATCTGCGGAGGGTAAAACAGCTTTACCATCAAAGCGTCCGGGTCGAACTTCTTGTAAGCTTTGTTGACGACTCGCAGGTGTGCGAATTGTGAAAAGAAAGCCTGGTATACCAGATAGGCGATGAACACTCCGTGAGCGGCAACTGACACAGTGAGGATTGGGTAGAATCGGCGCCGGCGCTTGAGGTCTATCGAATCGACGGCTACCGCGCCGCGGATCATTTGGAGTGGATGAGCGATCGAAGCCGCGACTAGCGTGGCAAGTCTTACCCAGAACGAGTCTTCTGTGCGATCTGGGAGAAACGCTGCGCGCAGATATGAGAGTGGGCCGCTCGCAACCTCGTGAACGGTTTCCGCTAACGCGCGGGCGAGACGCGCAACGAGACCTGGCCACGGAATGATCCAGATTATGCGATCCGGATTCGGTTCAGTACCCTTCGATTTGAGGGCAACTTTTTCCATTGCGAAACTCTACCTGGCGCCTCGCGCAATTCGTTGTTGCGCGCTAAGTACTGACGCCTCAATTGTACAATACGCAGCGTCGAACTGAAAAAGTGCAAACGCAAAAGCCGCAGATATAAAGGACATGAAGAAGTATTAGCTTATCCCTTTCGTTGAGGCTTATCAATCCGAGCGCCTTACGGCTCCTCACTGGAGAACATACTGAAGAATTCCTCAACCGAGGCTGGGGGAACGGACGCCACACCCATGTTTTCCTCGACGTGGGTGCGCTTGCTCATTCCGACCAGCGCCGTCGTGACTCCCGGTGTCGACCTTACGAACTGAATTGCGCGTTGAGCATCGGTGCTCAGCCCTTTCAATGCCTCGCCTACAAACGGCGGCAGATTCTGGCTAAGCTTCGCTTGAAACATTGAAGCGCTGCACATAACCGTAACCCCCAGCCGAGACGCCGCCATCAACAGTGAGAGGGGTTCGCCGTCAACGGGCTGATTGTCGCTGGTCAAGGCTTCGGGCATCGCTAGATTGTGCGGCAACTGGATTGCCCGGAAACGGTGCGCATCGCCGCCGACATCGCGGGCGATCGCCGTTACTTCCTCCAGCGATAAATACCCGCGCGAACCCGGTTGCTGCCTATAACCGTTCCAGGTTGCGGTGCCGTAGCAACCGATCCTCCCATCCGAAGCCGCTCGCTCCAGAAATTCAAACGCGGCTCGAAGCCGTCGGTCGAATTCATCCCGATCCACCGCTTCAAGCTGACTCTCGGGATTGTGAACGTAATAAATGTCTATGGTGTCGAGCTCAAGATTTTTCAGGCTGCGGGTGAGCTGGTCTTCAAGATAGGCGGGAGTCATACAGTGACTGCCAGCCGCGATTTCCTCCGCGCGCGCCAGCCCCTTGTCTACGACGTTCTCGATTATCCACGCTCGCGCATCTCGAGGCGGCTCGTCTTCGAAGGGGAAAAATCCGCCCTTGGTTGCCACGACTATCTCATCGCGCGCGGCTTTGCCGCCGTCGAACATCTGCTTTAGCGCGCCGCCGATCGCGCGCTCGCTACGCTGGAAGCGATAGTTAATTGCCGAGTCGATTACATTGCATCCCAACTCGATCGCGCGTTTGATTGCCTCGTGATAATTCCGATCTGTGTGTTCGTCCCAGTGACCCAAATACGTTCCGAGACCGATCGAAGATAACGCGAGGCCGTCACGCTCGCGGAAGTGACCACGAGAGACAGTTGAATTCATTCGTTGAGCGTAACGTCTGGTTCCTTCGGGTGTCGCTTTATTCATTGATCATCCCTCGTTTGACGGCCAGATTCTAACAGACACGTCTCGGCAATTGAACGAAAGCAGTTAGGCTGTTGGTGGTGGATTGCGGCGCCTGTTTGTTGACGATGGTATCGAGGGTTGACCGAGGATCAGGTCCCTCGCCTTTTCCATAATCTTCTTCTCGCTCTTAAACGCAAGCTTCTGAATCGCCTCATCGATCTGAAACCACCGCGCTTCGTTTACTTCAAGATCGTGGTCGCGCACGTCCCCCGACCTGTAGTGAAGAAGATAAAAGTAAACAAACTTGTGATAACGAACCGGATCGCCTTCCTCTTTTGAGAAGTACCAGTACTCGACCTTATCGATGCGGTCGATCATGATTGCATCGATTCCCGTTTCCTCACGGACCTCGCGAAGCGCGGCATCTTCGGTTGATTCGCCCTTATCGACGATTCCCTTTGGCAACTGCCAGCGGTTGTCGGCGCCCACGGATATAAGTGCGACGTCTATTTGTCCGTCGTGCTCACGATAAGCGACGCCCCCGGCGGAGATCTGTAGCTTGGTTGGGACTTTGCTCACGGAACTATTCTGAAAGGCCCGACATCCCCGCCTTCTTTGCTTTGAACGGGGCAGGCAAGGATTCAAGCGCTCAACGCAGCTGCTGCGGAGGCCTGCAGGCGATCACAGATTATTCTTGTTCGGCGGCTACCAGCGACGAGATCTCGAGCGTGCTCGGCAGCACGCCGCGCCAGGCCGATTCAACAGCGGCGACCGGCAAATGAATCACCGGCGCTCCGTTAACCGCGATCTTTAGTTGGTCGCCTCCGGTTTTGCCGATCACGGTTACCGGGACGTCTGACTCCCGAGCGATCTCCTGAATTTGAGCAACGTTGCCAGCGGCCGCCGATAGGATGATTCGAGAAGGTGTCTCGGCGAATAACAATGCCGCCGCTGACAATTCGCCTTCCAGGTCTATCTGACAACCGATTGCGTTGCGGCGATAGCTCGAAAAACAGCTCTCGGCGACTGCCACCGCAAGTCCTCCGTCGGAACAATCGTGCGCCGATTCAACAAGTCCCGCCTGAATGATCTTTAGACAAGCGTCCTGAACGCGACGTTCGAGGCCCAGGTCAAGCTGGGGCACACGCCCCTCAAGCTTGCCCAGCGTCGCGACTGCGTATTCGCTCGCACCGAGATCGTTAGCCGTCCTGCCGATCAAAATGATTGCGCGATCACCCGCCTTGAACCATTGAGTCGTGATGTGCCGCGGGTCTTCGACTATGCCGACCATGCCTATCACCGGTGTTGGGTGAATACCTCGGCCATCGGTCTCATTGTAGAAGCTTACGTTGCCGCCGGTGACCGGTGTGCCAAACACCTCGCATGCCTCAGCCATTCCGTCTATCACCTCGCTGAATTGCCACATCACTTCGGGCCGCTCCGGCGAGCCGAAGTTGAGACAGTTCGTCAGCGCAAGGGGACGAGCCCCGCTGACGATCAGGTTTCTACAGGCTTCCGCGATGACATGGCTGGCGCCGGCTCGAGGATCGACTTCACAATACCGGGCATTCGAATCCAATGTCATCGCTATCCCGCGCCGCTTTTCTTTTACTCGAATCACCGCCGCATCAGAGCCGGGCAGAACCACAGTATTGGTCCGAACCATGTGATCGTACTGGCGATAAACCCATTCCTTGGAGGCGATCGTGGGTTGGGCGATGATTCGCAGAAAAGTAGCGGCGAGATCGCCGGGTGACTGTTCGACCTGCTCTACGTCGATCGCTGGTCTAGTCGCAGGCTTTTCCAACGGACGCTGATAAACCGGAGCTTCATCCGTGAGTGCCGAATTGGGAATGTCGGCCACTGTCTGCCCGCCATTCTTTACCCGCAAGTGACCGTCAGCGGTGACGTGACCAATGACAACCGCGTCAAGCTCCCACTTTTTGAAGATGTCGACTACTTCCCGCGAACGGCCTTTTGCCGCCACTATCAACATGCGCTCCTGGGACTCGGAGAGCATGATTTCATAAGGAGTCATTCCCGTTTCGCGTTGTGGCACAAGCTCGATGTTTATCTCGACGCCGTTACCCGCGCGTGCTCCCATCTCGCAAGATGAGCTGGTCAAACCCGCGGCGCCCATGTCCTGAATACCGACAATCGCTCCCGCGCGCATCGCTTCGAGGCACGCTTCGAGCAAGAGTTTTTCCAAAAAAGGATCGCCCACCTGGACCGTGGGCCGCTTTGATTGCGCCTCCTCCCCGAACTCTTCAGAGGCCATGGTCGCGCCGTGAATACCGTCGCGTCCGGTCTTTGCCCCAACGTAGATGACCGGGTTGCCGACCCCCGCGGCCCGGCCGTAGAAGATATGCTCCTTGCGCATCAGCCCAAGCGTGAAGGCGTTCACCAGCGGGTTGCGCGAGTAACAGTCGCCAAACCGGACTTCGCCGGCGATGGTCGGAACTCCGAATGCGTTTCCGTAGTCGCCGATGCCTTTAACGACGCCCGCCATGATCGAGCGGTTGCGCGCGGCTGTCGCTTTCGCTTGATCTGTGGCGTCTTCGCCGGCCGTCAGCGGGCCAAAATGAAGCGAGTTCATCGCCGCCAGCGGGCGCGCGCCCATCGTGAACACATCGCGCAGTATCCCTCCGACGCCGGTCGCCGCGCCCTGATACGGTTCAATAAACGAAGGATGATTGTGCGATTCGATCTTGAACGCGGCCGCGAGACCTCCGCCGATGTCGACCACGCCAGCGTTCTCTCCGGGTCCTTGCAGAACGCATTCACCCTTGGTCGGCAGGCGTCTCAGGTGCACTCTCGATGATTTGTACGAGCAGTGCTCGGACCACATAACCGAGAAGATGCCAAGCTCGGTGTAGGTTGGACGGCGTCCCAGAAGCTGGATTATTCGGTTGTACTCTTCGTCGGTGATCCCGTGGCTTCGAATAAGCTCGGGGGTGATAACGGGTTCGCTCATTTGGTTCTTATCTGTAGAAAAAGGTGGATTAAGTTGACCGATATGCTAACCGACGGAGTTAAGGCTAATCAAGCGGGCGCATTCGAGATTATTTGGAGTGCGCCGCCAATTTCGCATTCGACGGCTCATTTGGAGTGCGCCGCCAATTTCGAATTTGGGGACTTTCGCATGTGCGGCGGCGCTTTTGTAGTGGTGCCAGGCACGCAGAAACCTGCAAGGACTGCGCACTCAAATGAAGGGTGGGATGCTCTGCTAAGGGCGCTTTATTGCGGTTCACACTACGCTACAAAAGCGCCGCCACGCATGCGAAAGTCAACTCATGCGACAAGGGGCGGCGCACTCCAAATAAGGGGTGGACTCCAAATAAGGGGTGCACTTCAAATAAGGGGTGCACTTCAAATAGGGGGTGCACTCCAAATAAAATGCCCGCACTTTGAATGGAACTACGAAGCCTTAGCAAGCTCTGCCAAAGTATCAGCAAGTGAATAGAAAATAATCCGCCCGTCGGCGCTTCCGAGGAGCTGTTCGCTCGCGCGTTCCGGGTGGGGCATCATACCCATCACATTCCGCTCGCGATTGCATATGCCCGCGATGTTATCGAGTGATCCGTTGGGATTTGCATCTGTCGTGAAATCCCCGTCCGCATCCGAATATCGAAAGATGATCCGGTTCTCGCGCTGAAGCTCGGCCAGTGTCTCGACGTCGCAGAAATAGTTGCCGTCTCCGTGGGCTATCGGAACCGAGAGCACCTGTCCTCGCTGGCAGCGATTGGTGAAGGGTGTATCTGTCGCTTCGATGCGAATGTTTACGTGATCGCAAATAAATCGAAGGTTTTGGTTTCTAAGCAGCGCGCCTGGCAGTAACCCGGCTTCACACAGAATCTGAAACCCGTTGCAGATTCCCATCACCAGCCCGCCGCGCGATGCGAATTCCTTTACCGCGCCCATCACCGGGCTAAAGCGGGCTATGGCGCCAGTCCTGAGATAATCGCCGTATGAAAAGCCACCCGGCAGAATGACCGCATCGCAGTCGGCGACGGTGTTCTGGCGATGCCAGATAAAATCAACAGGCTGTCCGATTACTTTGCTGATAACGTGGTAGGTGTCGTGATCGCAGTTTGAACCCGGAAACATCACTACGCCGAATTTCATTCAATCCTCCGATTCTTGGTCAGCGGTCTGGGAATGCCGCCTCGGGGTTCGTAAGCGGCATTATCGCACGATCAAGAATCGGAATCTAGTTCGACGTGAAAATCTTCGATGATCGGGTTGGCGAGAACGTCTCGGGCCATGCGCTCGATTTCGGCGCGTGCTTCCTCAGGCGAAAGCGAGCCGTCGACGGTTACCACGAAGTACTTGCCTTGGCGTACATCATCGATTCCGCGGTAGCCGATTGTTTCTACGGCGTGATGAATTGCTTTGCCCTGAGGGTCGAGCACCGAGGGTTTTAATGTTACGAAGATTTTAGCTTTCATAAAAGACAGTCCGTAGTCCGTGGTCCGTAGTCCGTAGTCCGTGGTTCGTGGTCCTTGTTCGTAGTTCGTAGTTTCTGGTTTGTAGTCTTTTGGTCGTACCTTCTGCTACGGACTACGGACTACGGACTAATCCGCAAACACCCGCTTGAATATCTTATCGACATTCCGTAGTTGTTTGCTCACGTCAAACAGCTCGTCCAGTTCCTCGCGGGAGAGTTTTTCGGTGATCCGCTTGTCATTCATTACCAGATCGCGGAAGTTTGCGCTTTCATCCCACACTCGCATCGCAAGAGGCTGAACAATCGCATACGCGTCTTCTCGAGAGACTCCCTTGCGCGTCAACTCCAGCAGCAACTGGCCGCTTGCAGTCACGCCGCCAAGCGAATCCAGATTCGTGCGCATGCGGGTCGGATAAACAGCAAGACCATCGATTAACCATTCGGTCTTGTTGATCAGATAGTCGGTTAGAATGCACGAGTCCGCCAGGATCACTCGCTCCACCGATGAGTGCGAAATATCCCGCTCGTGCCACAGCGCTA
>DASRIZ010000011.1:0-5358 GCA_035649735.1 Blastocatellia bacterium
GCGACGTACGGTTGGCGAGAACCGGACGCGGGTCTTCCTGAAAATTATCAGGCGGCAACCAATGGTCGGCGTCGCTGACGAAGACCTCAAAGAAACGCCATGTGCGCCGCGCAACTAATCGAATCGTCTGCCGCTCTGAACTATTCAGACCATGGCTCGATTCCCTGGTCGAGCCTCCGGCGCAACTGATCAAGTATGCGAGCAGCGGAGACGTCGCCCATGCGATCAAAAATGGAGATGCGACCGACAACGCTTGCGGTCGAAGCGCGATGATAAGAACCGCGGAGATGATTGCGAACAACGTCACGGGATACATCAACCGCGAAAACGACGCAAGATCGTGGAGGCTGCCGTTTTCCGTTTGATCCGCCGTCATCCATTCGAGCAGACGCTTTCCTGAAATCAGCTTGCGGTAAGCGACGCGCGCGATGGCGTCCCCCATCAACCAGGCTTGGTGCGGCAGAAATACGAGCGTCAACGCGACTTGTTTCGTGTTTATGCCGAAATCGCCCCAGACGCGCCAGAAGTAACTCGTCCACGTCACGCCGCGCGGATGAGAAAAAAGGCTCGTCGTGACATGCGCGTAGACCGGAAAGCTGACCGTCAGGAGGGCGAACAGCGTCCACCACAAAGCCGAGCCCGGCAGGAAAGTCCATGCCCCGACGAGCCACAACAGCAGAGAGGGCGCCACGAGGCTGCGACGCAGGTTATCGAAAATCTTCCATCGTGAAATCAGCGGCAGCGTGTTTGGCGCCGACTGTCGCTCGGCGTTCGGGACGCGCGGCAAAAGCCAGCGCGCAATCTGCCAGTCGCCGCGCGTCCATCGATGCTGACGTTTCGCGTAAGTGTCGTAATGCGCGGGATGATCGTCGAGCAGTTCGATGTCCGTCACGAGCGCGGCCCGGGCGTATAAGCCTTCAAAAAGGTCATGGCTGAGTAGCGAGTTGTCCGGCACACGCGCATCGAGCGCCGCCTGAAAGGCGTCTACGTCATACAACCCTTTTCCCGTAAAACTTCCCTCAGCGAAAAGGTCCTGGTAAACGTCGGACGCGGCGGCGCTGTACGGATCAACGCCTTTGTTGCCGGAGAAGATGCGTGCGAAACGCGAACGCGCGCTGCTTTCAAGCGTGACGCTGACGCGCGGCTGCAAAATGCCGTAACCGCGCATGCCGCGCCGCGTTTGCGGATCGCTCTGCGCGCGGTTGAGAGGGTGCCTGATTGTCGCCACCAGCTTGCGCGCGGCGCCGCGAGGCAATCGCGTGTCGAAGTCGAGCGTGATGACATAACGAATACTGGCGAGCAGCGCGGCGTCAGCGTCGGCAACGACGAAACTGGTGTCTTGCGCGCCCCGCAACAGGCGATTGAACTCTTCCAGCTTTCCACGCTTGCGTTCCCAACCGATCCACTTGTTTTCCGAGTCGTTCCACTGGCGACGACGATGAAACAGGTAGAAACGGGGCGCCGCCGAAGCGTCTTTTAGGCGGTCTGGCCCATACCGGGCGTTCAGTCTTTCAATGCCTTCAAGCGCGGCGGCGAGCAACGCGCTGTCGTTCGGCATCTCTCCCGCCCGTGCGTCGGCAAAGTCGGTGAGCAGCGCGAAATAGAACTGCGAGCCCTGATTGGCAAGGTAGTGTATTTCGAGTTTTTCAACCAACTCATCCGCGACTGCCTCACTGGTCAACATCGTCGGCATGACGATCATCGTACGCGCGTCAATCGGCGTTTCCACCTCCGCGTTCATCTTCGGCAGGACGTGTGGATTGAACGTGTGGGTCACGTCCCAGTTGAGTATGCTAAGTCCCAGCTCGGTAGCGGGAATCAATGCGAACAGGGCGATGGCCATAAGACCGAATGGCGTTGCGCCAGATTGGTAAGCGGCGAGAACGAGTAGCGTCAGAATAAACCCGCTGAGCAGGAAGAAGACGCCGAAATAGAAGAGCGAAGGGCGCCCGAGAGCCATGCGTTTCGCGCGTTCGATGATCGAAGGGCGATACCTGAACTCACGCTCCAACTGGGCGAGTCCGTCATCAATTAGATAGTACCCAACGTGCGCGGACGCTACTGTCCGCGGGTCGCGCTCGTGAGATTGCTTTGCCAGTTCGACGGCGCGGCGGGCGACATCAAGTTCACGTGCGCCCGTGCGCCTGGCGATGCGTTCGATCACATGGCGATAACGGTCGCGCGTCGCAAAGTCCATCTCCGCGTATGCGCCCGCCGGATCGGCGCCAAGAATCGGTTCGGTGAGACTGGCGCTTTCGACGAAGCTGCGCCAGTCGATCGTCGAAAGTAGCCTCATACTCGTGATGATGTTTCCGACCGTCACTTGCGAGGCGGCCTGGCGCTGATGCTCAAGCTGAACAATCTGCTCGACGCTCTGACCATGGCTTTGCGCCTCGCGATCGATCCATTCGACGAGCGGCGTCACGTCCGGGTCCTGGTCGCGCAAACGCCGCGTCAACTGAACAACGAAGGCGCGGCCCGTCCGTTTCCTTTTTTCGAGTTGTTGAATGATGTCGACGACAACGGATCTCTGCTCTTCGTCCGTCGCCACGAGCAGGTTATCAGCAAGCCGGTCGGCTTCTTCACGCTCTTCACGGGCCGCCACAACGCGCACGGTCAAACGCCTCAGATTTTCAATCAGCGCAAGCCGCAGCGTGATCGCCGTGGCCCACATTTCGCCGATAGTCAGAGGTGTTACCTGTTGATATGCCCGGATGAACCGCCGAAGCGCATCCTCGTCGAGACGGCTGTCGGTGTGCGCGATGAAGGTGGTTGCGATTGAATAGATACGCGGGTAGCCGCTCATATCGCCCGTAACGAGCTTGGGCAGTTCGTAATAGTAGCTCTTCGGCAGGTCTACACGAATCTCGCGTAATTGCTCTTCGACGACATGAAAATTATCGATCAGCCACTCGGCGGCGGGCGAAACGCCCTGCCCCTCGAAAACCGCTTCCGTCAGCTTACGATAAGCTGCAATAAGGTAGCGGCCGTTCTCTTCAAAACGCGGCAGCAACTCTCGTCCGCGCCGTGGTCTTTCACTTACCTGATGTTCATCCGCCAACATTGGCGCGCACTGTTCCAGCCGCTCGATGCTGAATAACTCTTCACGAATTGGCTCTTCATCATTTACCCTCGATGTTTTTGACCAATCTCCATTCATAGACATAAGGCGCGCTTTCGGACAGCGCGGATTCCGGTAGAGAGGTTCCCTCCGCGATTAGAATTGCATCCGTTCAGATCACCTTGAAGACAACCAGTGAAATATCGTCTTTCTGAGGTTGGTCCTGCGCAAAGGCTCGAGCAGTTTGGTAGAGGCCTTCGATAATTTGCTCGGCCGATTCCTGTCGGTGATCACCGATGTACCTGATGGCTCGTTTGGCCTCAAAAAATTCGACCTCTTCAGGAGCCGCCATCTCCGTGATTCCATCAGTCAGTAACGCTACAATTTCCCCTGACCCAAGCGGGAGGACATTGCTGGCAGAATACTGAGCATTGGGAAAGAAACCCAGTGGGAGACTGAGGCTCTCCATCACGCAGCCGACTTCTCCAGAACTACGCAGTAAATAACCCGAGACATGTCCGGCATTCGCATACACCAGCGACCGATTTCGGGGATCGATGCAGGCCAGTAGCAGAGTCACGTACTTGGTCTCCTCGAAGTCTTCCAAGATGGCTCGGTTAACTTGAGTCAAGATCTCGCCAAGGTCCCGGCTCGTTTTCGCAAACGCGCGCAAATAAGCTCTCGTCTCAGCCATGACCAGAGCCGAATCGAAACCATGACCGCTGATGTCGCCGATGGCGATGCCAAGACAGTCCTCCGGCATGGGAATGAAGTCTACATAATCGCCGCCCGTCTCGTCGGCGGGGTATGCGCCCGCGCAGAGGTCAAAGCCGGGCAGAGTGACGGTTCTACGGTAGAATCGCTGCTGGACTGCGCGCGCCAGCCTCATTTCGGTCTCGTGCTTATGGTTCTGAATCAGTTCAGTCACGTCTTTCAGCACGGAAACGAAGTGGGCGATGTCCCCATCATCGTCTTTCATCGGAGTGATTGTCTGTTCGGACCAGTAGGTTTCGCCCGTCTTTTTCCGGTTGATGATCGTTCCCCGGTAAGGTTGCCCGCTCAGAATCTGGCTCCAGAGCTTCTGGTAGAATTCCTCATCGTGTTCGCCGGATTTAAGAATTCGCGGCGTCTTGCCCAAGGCATCTTCCCGACTGTAGCCCGTCGTAGTTTCAAAGGCTGGATTCACGTACTCAATAAAACCCTCCTTGTCCGTAATGATCACGCTATCGGCGGTCTGTTCCACTGCCTGGCCGAGGCTCTCGGAGCTATCTCCGAACCGAGCGAAGTGTTGAAGACCCAAATCACGGTCTATGACCCTCGCGGGCTTTCCATGTTTGTAGGCCAGTTGCAACAGCGCCTTGCCGAGGCGCTGTTCGCTGTCCACTGGCGCCATATTGGCGATCACTTGCTGTTGGTCGGCAATCCGCACCGCCAGGTACTGCACGAAGCCCTCAAATAACCCGTCGCGGCTTAACTGTGCGAAGAACCTAGGACAAGGGATTTTTTTTAAGACCGTTTCTTCCACGGCGATTGCTGTTTCCAGCCGCGCGCCTAACCCGGAGAGGCACAACTCGATGAAAATATCTCCTGCTGTGTGGATGGCCAGGAGGCGCTCTCTCCCTTCTGGCGAGAGCGTGAGCAGTTTGACCTGCCCGCTTTCAATGAAGTAGACCGTCTCCCCGGGATCGCCGCACGTGTAGACGTGAGCATGTTTCGCAATCGTGATCGCGCGAGCATTGAGGGTCTCGCGCTGCAATGAATCACGCAACTGTTGTTTGAACCGGTCAATTTGATGATTCTCTTGAATCAAGACCGTGACTCCTATCGAGGCCCGCTATCATTACCACGGCAGCGAAAGTCGGCAGGCGGGCTGTGCATCTCGCTGATGTCTGGCGTCGCCTGTAGCTCTTCCGCGCGCGGTAGCTCAGTTCCAGCTAGGGCATTGCGCCGCCAGCTTGAGTGATCTCATACTGGTCATAGTCAATGGTCAAAATGTTTTTTCCAAAGATTCGCACTTGCGTTATGGATTCGGTTTTGAGCGGTAACCAGAATTCTTTGATCTTCTGGTAGCGCCGCACAAATTCCACGCGTTTGATCCAAACCGATGGTTTTTTGGCGGGATGGCCCGCAACCTGGAGGACCGCAAAAATGATGATCGGTTCGCTTGGGATAAATTGCCGTCCAATATTGGACAATTTCAGAAAGAAAGGCGCTTGGGTTGTGCTGGCTGTTTAGTGAACTATCGTTCACTTCGTGGGTGTACGGCCGCCTTCGTTCTCCCACCTATCGGTAGCTAT
>DASRIZ010000012.1:0-19017 GCA_035649735.1 Blastocatellia bacterium
CTCACTTGATGAGCTCTTTGCAACGAGGTTCGATAGCACACTTGCCGCATTGGCGACGGCGGACTTCGACGGTGCGCTGGCCCTCGCGCGTCAACTGCCGGGCGAAGAAGCCTCAGTGATCGCGCAGCTAGCCGTGTGCGGCGGAGGCCTGATCACGACGACTTCGCGAGCACAACCGATCGCCGGGGAAGAGATCGAGTTTGGTTTAGATCATTAATGCGCTCCCATGGGAGATAGCGGGTTCGAAGGCAGAAAGCAGAATGCAGAAAGCAGAAGGCAGAAAGCAGGAGAGGAAGCCAGACAGGTTTCGTTCCGTTGAGATAAAGCCAAGGAAAAGGAATTGGAGAAGAATAGAATGTACAAAGTGACCGCCCGTAGTTCTGATCCGCAACGTGAGACTGCCGTTGGGGCACGTCGTGGCGCATTTACAGGGTTCGGGGCAAACGAGCGAGGGCGCTGGCGCGCGGGGATCGCTGCAACGATTCTAGCCGTTGTGTTTGCAGTCAACTCGGTGTCGGCAGGACAGTCCCTCTGGCGGCTCCGGTCGCAGCCTCCCGAGGCATTGTCGGCTGCGGAGTTTTCCAGGCTGGTACGCGAAATTTCGGAAGACGGCGGTTTCTTCCGATCCGATAACTTTACTTCGAACGAGACTTCTTACTTGCACATTGTCGGCAAGCTGCGTGAATTGGGCGCGACGGGCGGCGCTTACATTGGCGTAGGGCCTGAGCAGAATTTTACTTACATTGCGAAAGTCCGCCCGAGAATCGCATTTATCATAGACATCCGCCGCCAGGCGATCATTCAACACCTGATGTTCAAGGCAATCTTCCATCTCGCCCCGAGCCGGGCGGAGTATCTGTCCCTGTTATTGAGCAGACCTCTGCCGAAAGACAAACCGCTTTCATCCGATGCTTCCGTAGCCGACATGATAAGCTTTTTCACCAAGACCCCAGCGGATGAACGAGCATACACGTCGAATATCGCTGCGATTCGCAAGGCAATTAAGGATGATTTTCAGGTCCCGCTTTCAGATACCGATCAGTCAAGCCTGGATTATGTCTACAAAAACTTTCGCGACGATGGTCTGGAGATCTCCTATCGGATGGAAGGATCGCGGGGCGGATGGTTCCCTAGTTTGAAGGAGCTTATCGAGCAACCCGATCAACACGGGAAGCTGGGTAATTTCCTGGCGTCTAAAGAAGACTATGAATTCGTGCGCGATTTGCACCGCAAGAACCTGGTAATTCCGGTGGTCGGCGATTTCGCCGGCAAGAAAGCGTTGGCGTCGATTGGCGACTATTTGCGCAAGGCCGGAATTAACGTATCGGCTTTCTACACGTCAAACGTCGAGCAATATCTCTTTCAAAACGGCGTGTTCACAGGGTTTGCTGAGAATGTACGCAAGCTGCCGATCAACGAGAAAAGCGTGTTCATACGAGCTGTGCCGAACACGCGGTTCACGCATCCGGCACAACTCGCGGGACATCGGATAACAACATTGCTCCAACAACTAACCATCTTCCTCAAAGACTTCGACGAGGGCCGATACCAGTCTTATTCCGATCTGGTTTTGACACACTATATCGCCCCGGAAGCTCCTAAGTAACTTCAGTTCGCCTGGACGGTGATGTTGTTGATGACGCTTCGTACTCCCTTGACCGTCTTGGCGACCCTTTCAGCGCGAGTCTTCAGTTCCTCGCTCGACACCCGCCCGCTAAGCACCGCGATTCCGGCGTTGAACTTAACATCAATTGATTGAGACCGCAGATCCTGGTCGTCAAGAAGCTTAGAGTTTATGTCTACTTCAACCTCGATGTTTGTGGGAGCAGTAGTACTGGGCGCCGGTTGCGAAGGGGCGGGAACAGGAACTGGAACCTGGACCACCGGCGGCTGAGACGGTGGCACAACTACGATTGGCTGTTGCGGCGACGTCTGAGCAGGCTGTTGTTCCTGAGCCGCTGCCGCCCTCGCTCTTTCGATGGCAAGTTGGTCTTCAGTTTCCCGCTGCTGACTATTTAGGATCAATATTGTAATTACAACTGCGGCGGCGATGCCCGCAAGAACCAGCGCTACGACCTCCCCGCCGGACATTCCACGCGATTCGTGAACTACCGATTCGTGTTGCGTTTCAACAACAGGTCGAGCACGTTGGATTGGTACTTCTTCAACTACCGTTCGTGTTTCTCTATATTCGCTCATTGTCTCCCCCTCGGTTCGTTTATTTGGCGCAGCTTAAAAAGCCGTCGATTGAACCACTGCCACGACTGTGCTGCTTTGAATGAACCTTTAGTTCTCAGCGCGTAACCAGCAAAACCACTCCAGGCTTATTGATGTTAATGTCAACTTCGGTCTTCTTTTTGAAAACGCCGCCGAAGTAGAGCAGGGCTCCGACGACAAGAACTATCAGGAATATTACCAGGACATACAGACCTGCATTTGAACCATCGCTTGCCATCTCTTGTCCTCCAAAAGGATTTCGATTTCAGTCAATCTTCCCGCGCAGAGAGCGGATGAAACCGCGGTCGCAACCGACGTAATCTCGGCAAGACTGCCTCGATTTACCCACAGGCCCGAAACGCCGGTGTCTCGGTGCCTGTGGGGTCGAGTGGCTGACTATCAGCGACGCGGATCAAATCGCCGTGCGCTGTTTATCTAAAGAACTCCATAGCCACTTGCGACAGTGCGTTGACGATGGGCTCGGTATATCGGCTGCTGCTTCGACGACCGCCGAAACCGGAGGCGAGAAGCACTCCTATGCCAATGCCCGCGCCAAACGCGATCAGCGTGAGCTTGCCGGGGTTCTCCCGACCATAAGTCAACGTCTGGTCGTAGGTGTTGGTCAAAACCTCGCTGCTTTTTTGGTAGGCGTCGCTGACGGCCTTAACGGTCTGGTCGTAAGCATTTTGAACGCCGGAGCCGACCTCCGACGCCAGTTCGCGCGCGCGTTGCGGAGCACTGCTGGCTTGTCCGGCGCCACCTGGACTCCCGGTTGTGGACGTGTGTCCTGAGGTGGTTGTGGGCTTACTCTGCTGCGTGTTCTTGATAGATTCCATTTGCTTTCCTCCCTTGGATTATTAGTAGGTTATCGATCCTGGCCGCACACCAGCGGCTGACTGTTCGTATGGGGACTGCGAACCACGCAGCTCTTCGCTGGCGTTCGAATGGGGGCCCCGGGGGCTGTCGGTGGTAATTGCGCTGCTTATCTTCCGCTTCACGATATCCACAACTGCCTTTGCGATCATTGCGCCGGCAGCTGCCTTCACCGTGCGGCCGGAAACTAGTTTCTTTTGTATCACTCCAGCCATGACACCTCCGACGCGGTCAGTCATGTCTTCGGTGAGCTCCGCAACCGCTTCCATAATTCGGTCTCGCGGCGTTGGACGTCGCTTGAATATACCGGCGACCAGAAAACCCGCTCCTGCTGCCAAGCCAATAGCCACAGCCGGATATTCAGCTATGTACTCACGCCAATCGAGTGTTTCCTGGATGCGGTCGCCGAGCTTGTCTACGGTCTCGGAGATTGATTCGCGCTTGGCGGCGATATCCTGACGAATTGCATCCGTGCTTCTATCGGGAGCCTCTTCGTAAGAGCGCTGTTGAATTGCTACGTTAGTTCTTTCAGCCATTCTCTATCCTCCTCAAGTGTTTCGATGGTCTCTTCTGGCTTCAGGCTGGTCTGTTTGATACGCCCGATTCCAACGAAAGCAGTTAAACCGCCGATGATCGCGAGCGCGCCCCCGATGATTAGCGCCGACTTGCCGGCGCCGAGATAATTCGCCAGCCCAATAACTGCCGCCGCTGTTAACGTGAACAAGGCCAACAGGACCAGGACCAGACCGCTTGCGGCAATTATGATCCCGCCGCGAAGCGTCGAAAGTTTTTCCTTCATCTCCTGCCTGGCGAGTTGAATTTCGTCGCGGACCAAACCCGCCGAATTGTTGGCCAATTGCGATAACAACTCACCGAATGACTCACGTGGCAGGCCTGCTTCCGGTTGCCGATCAAGTTCCCTTCGCATCTGCATGCCAGTTACCTCCTGACTAGAAATCCGAGCAAGAGTCCGGCAGCACCTGCAATCAACAGACTGCGGCCAGGATTTCGTCGCACCTGACTCTGAATCTCCGTCTTGAACTTTTGCGGATCCGCTTTCTGAACGTATTCAGCGGCGCCATCAAGCCAACGGGCAGCTTGACCGGCGTATGCGGCCGCGGGCGAGTTCTGATTCTGGCTGGCTTTCTGCTGAATGACGTCCGCAGCGGCGTGCAGCTTGCCGGCTACGTCGTCTTTGAAAGTCTCAAGTGCTGTACTCCCGCTTTTTTCTTCCGATCCGAGATTGGCGATTGATTCACCTTCGGTCAGGCTATCGGTGCGATTCATTTGATCCATAAAACATCTCCTTGCTTTAAATCATTCCGCGTAATCGATTGGACAGCGCACTAGTCAATTTAAGGTAGAGCAAGAAATGGGCCAGTGGTTGAGCGTCAGAAAACCAGCGAAGGTTGGTTTCAAAGATAGCTTGGAATCAGCCAAATTTGCGCGGGTAAGCAATCAGGGCGCACCTTGTTTGCCACACGCCGGAAATTGAGTGTATCTGCCACTTGCCGCTGGCAATGTCCTGCTAGCGTGCATCGTGTCCTGCTAGCACTCACATTGAGATTGTCATATGTACAACCCTCCGAACTGTGGTAGTATCCGAGTGCTCGAAAGGAACACTTGAGTTTGAGCAAAGGCCCGTGAGGCCCGGATTCCGGCTACGATTTCTCACTTGCCTTCCTTCTCAGGCTCTCCTTCGCGTATCCGGCGATACAAATCAGGCTTTATTTAAGCCGGGTACAATTTTCTGCTCGGGATTGAACGCCGAGCCTTTCAACAAAGAATTCTTGTCCCTGAAAATGTGTTTCGCGGACACACGGCCATCATTCCGAACCTCCGAAGCGAAAGGAAGCTATGAGAATCCTGCTTTTTAATCCCGACAATGGTGTAACCCGTAATTTCATGCCGCATCTTTGGATGTTCCTCCTCGAAGCGTTGACTCCGCCCGAACATCAGGTATTCCTGATCGACGGTAACGCTAAGCGAATGGATGAGGACGGAATTGCGCGTTATGTCCGAGAGAACAAGATCGATCTGGTCGGCATCGGTGCGATGACCCGAATGATCCAAAAAGCCTACAGGATGGCCGACGCGATCCGCGCGATAGGAGTTCCGGTCGTGATGGGCGGCCCTCACGTAACTGAGGTCCCGGACGAAGCCCTGGGGCGAAACGGCGGACCGCGTCACGCTGATGCAATTGCTCTGGGTGAAGCCGATGAGACGTGGCCCAAGATAATAGAAGACGCCGCGCGCGGGCAGCTCAAGGAGATATATGCACCGCTTGACGAGACCGGCAAGGAACGCAAGCCCAGTCTTCATCCTTATCCAACAATTCCGTGGGAGTCGATGAACCTCGATCAGTTTAATCTAGTTCCGAAATTTGCTGCGCCAATGCTCAGCCGGTTTTTGGGCGGGTGGGGAACCTTTAGACTTATACCTGTTGAATCCGGGCGAGGCTGTCCTTATGGATGTGAGTTCTGTACGGTAACCGGCTTCTTCGGCGATTCAATCAGGTTTCGAACAAACGAAAGCGTGGTCAACGAACTTCTTCGGCTCAAGGCGCGGGCTCGGAAAGAGGGCGGTCAGATTGCGGTTTTCTTTATCGACGACAATTTCGCGATCAACCCGAAACGCACCAAGTCGCTGTTGAGGGATATCATTGCCGCCGGCGCTCAGATGAATTGGATCGCCCAAATCAGCGCCAACCTGTTGCGCGACGAAGAACTCGTCGACCTCATCGCGGCGTCAGGAGGCAAATGGATATTCATCGGAATGGAGTCGGTCGATACGACCAATCTCGCCATTGCTAACAAGAGCTTTAACAAACCGGACGAATACAAAGGGGTACTGGAGAGGCTTTCGCAGCGCAACATTCATGCCATTACCTCATTTATTTTTGGATTGGATAATGACACGACTGGCGCCGCGGACCGCACGCTCGAGCAGATTCGCAGTTGGCCTCCAGGGCTTCCCGTGTTTGGAACGCTGATACCGTTCCCGTCAACCCCGCTCTACAAAAGACTGGAAGTTGCCGGGCGGCTGACCCGGCCGCAGCACTGGCTCGATTTCCAACCGTATAAGATGGCTCATACGCCGCTCAAGATGAGCATCGACGAAACTCACGCCGAGGTTAATCACGCCTGGAGCAGCTCCTACAGCCCCGAAGCAATCGCGCACGCGGTCGAGTCGATTCGCGACAAGGGACTCGGGTATCGCATCAACATCCTGATTGCGCGGCTATGCTTTCGCGGGATTTATTTCCCCCAGTTGGGCAAACGGGCATGGTTGAAAATCATATTTCAGAATCGTCGCACGATCCTAAAGCTCGTCCGTGAGGGGATGGGCGGGATGAGCAGTTCGCGAGAGATGCCCGAAACGGCGAGTCAGACAACAAGATTCGATGAGGCGGCCTACCGCAGCGGCGACTAAGCTGACAGTAAGCGTTCGTCGCCTAAGTACCACTAACGCGATCGCTACTGTTATCCCGGGTCACAAAAGTTAATCTGCGCTCTGAACGATTTGTGACTTGAGATATGCGTTTGGGTCGTGATCCATCGCGCCGTCGGGAAGCCATTTCCACAACGGGCCGAGATCTCTTCGCGCAAGATCCACATAGAACTGCGGCAGCTCCGTAGTCTCCTGCTCGAAGTAACGCCGGAACGGACGATCGCTATCGAGACGCCTCCGCACCTCGCCGTGATACTTGATCCTGCCGAATCCTTCCGAAGACACCGCCCGGACAACGTTCATCCATCGTGGAATCATGGTTTTGTTCGATCGAACTCGCTTGAAAATAGCCGGCCAGGAATACGTGTATTTGACCAGATCAATCACGTGACCGTAGAACTCAGGCCACGAATAGTTTTTCGGTTTCACATTCATCGCCTGGTTGTTGTTCAGAAACTGAAAAGGAAATGGCAGGACGCGATTAGCGCGCTGGTACTCCAGATTAAGCGGCGCAGCTTGTCCAAACGCCGACAACAGCGAATAGCCGGGGAATGCCCCCGGCGCAAGATCCACAAATCGCTTTGTCAATTCAAACGGTTCCGGCCCTTCGTCCACGTCCATCCCCAAAACAAAGTTGGTTTGGATATAAGGCATGTATCTCAAGATCATATTCACGTGATCGGCGACTTGTCTGACTTTTTCCATCCCCTTGTTCTTACCGGTCTTCGATTTGTCGCCCAGGTCGTACCAGGATTCGATACCGGGCAGAAGCGCTTTGAATCCATTCGCTTTGAGACGCTTGAGGTGGGACTCGGATAGCAGCGACAGACTACTCTCGGCGATAAAGTCGATACTGTCGGGCGGCGCCGTTTCTTCGATCGCGTTCATTATGTCGTTAAACCGGACGCCGAAATTTGGATCGTGCCATCCCACCAGCGGCCGTTTGAACTTCGTCAGGAGAAACCGTAAATCCTCTTTGATCACCTCGGTATCCAGCGGCTGATAAGGGATAACGGAATCGATACAGAAGCTGCAGGTGTACGGACATCCAAGGCTGCCGATCATCGGAACCATCTTGATGAACGGCGCCTTCTTGAGAGTGGGTTCGATGAACTTCCAACGCTCACGCACGCCCGGCAACGCTGCCGGCTGCTGTTGCGCCGCCATTCGAATGCCGATTGGGCGGTGCCGCGAACAGTCAGCCAACAAGTCGCTGATGGTTTGTTTATCAGTGAATCCCAGCACGTAGTCAAAGTACTTCACTGCATCCTGAGGATAACAACGAGCGTGCGGTCCGCCGATCGCGGTTACCGCGCCTTTGGATCGAAAGAGGCTGCTCAAAGCGTACGCGAGCTGCGCTGCCTCGGTGAACGCACCAATAAAGACAAGGTCGACGTCGTCGGGCAATTCATCAACCAGGTCTTCGAAACCGGTGTAGCATATGAGCGTGACGTCGTGTCCTTGTTCCTCACACCATACCGCTATGACCTGGGGCATGATCGCGGCGAAATTTGCGTTCATCACCCGGGCGAACATTGCCCGCGTGGGTCCCTTTGAGACAAGATCGATGATTCCGATACGAAGCTTTCGCATAATGGAAAGAGTATCCGCGACAGGGATATTTGGCTGATTGTTGACGGCTTACGCGTGCCTTGAATACTAAAGCTCAAGTACCGGTTGGCAAGCACCTATTCGTTGAATGCGCCCCACTATATTAGGTGGGATGGGACATGTCAATGCGGCGTATCCACGCAATCAGGGTCGGAGCACGCCATAACCTGCTCATCAACCGCATGTCGGGGGTTCTAAACCGAAAATCTGAAACACCCGCAGCAGCTATCTATTTGCGGGTTGCTCGATTTCAGTAGGCGAACTGCGAAGCCACCGCTTCGAGATGTCGTTGAAGATCACAAAACCCATCAGCAACATCAACATCACCAGACCGACTTGCATCATTCGTTCTTTGATCCGCAAGCTCAGCGGTAATCCAAAGAAGCCCAGCACCGCCTCGAGCAGCAGCATGAAAATCAGTCCCCCATCGAGAACTGGGATCGGCAGCAAGTTGAATATTCCGAGGTTCAGCGACAGCAGCGCCGTCAGGCGGAGCACCTGACCGGATCCTTCCTGCGCCGCCTGTCCAACAATCTGCGCAATTCCTACTGGTCCGGTCAATGTATCGCGTGCCGAGCGCTTGCCAACAAACACCTGAGCCAGAGCGGTCTTTGTCAGTTGGATAATTCGAATGTTCTCATCGACCGAATATCTCAAGGCGGCAAGCGGTGACAGACGCTGATTCACCATCTCTCTACCGGTTATCGTTTGTTTAAAGCCCAGTCGTAAGTCGCCTTCATTTATTCGGGGAGTCGCCTGGATGTCGACGGTGGCGTCCCCGCGCTTGACCGTGAGTGTCAGAGGCGTGTCGGCGCTCTTGCGAATCGCGCTGATGATTGCAATCTGGCCGTACTCGCTCTGCTCAACAGGAGTCCCGTTGACCGCGATTATGTTGTCGCTGGGCTTCAGACCTGCAATTTCTGCGGGCTCGCCCGGTGACACATCTACCACCGTGATCCGCTCGTCATTTGCCTTGAGACCGGAAAACCCGATCTTCTCTTGATCGAGAGCGCGAGAACCGACTCGTAACGTGACTTGCTTCGTTTCACCGTCACGTTTGATTGTGAGCTGCAGGTCTTGATCCGGGTTTACGGCTATGGTGTCTTCAAGATCGCGCCATTTCGGGTCGGTTCGTCCATCGGCCTTAACGATCAAGTCGCCCGGTTGGATCCCTGCCTTTTCGGCAGGGGAGTCTCTCTCAACGGCTCTGACCAAAGCCGGTTTGTCGAGGTGCGCAGGCACCTCGTGGTGAACCATAGCCATCCCGGCTGGAATTGCAAGCGCGGTCAAAATGTTCATCGCCGGGCCGGCGATCGCAACGCAAAACCGCTGCCACTTTGGTTTCGACATGAACTCGTAGGGCTCGCCCGTTCGCTGTTCGTCAAGGTTCTCACCGGCCATCTTGACGTACCCGCCCAACGGTACGAGACTCAGGCGATAATCGGTATCTCCCTTCTTAAAGCCCCACAGACGTTTGCCGAATCCAACGCTGAATACATCGACTCTGATACCGAAATACTTCGCGACTATAAAATGCCCAAACTCGTGAATGACCACCATCGCGCCCAGCACGAGCACGAATACGACTATCATTTGAATAAAGCTTCCCAAAACAATCTCCTTCTACCAGCTCCCGGCCGGCGGATACTCCCGAATGCAATGCAAGTATCCTAACGCAGCCGACCTAGAGTGTCTACAGAGGATGCAGATAGCAGAAGGCAGAAGGCAGAAGGCAGCATTTAGTAAGTGGTCCGTAGTCAGTAGTCCGTGGTCCGTAGTCCGGACTACGGACTACTGACTACTGCCTACTGCCTTCTGCCATCCGCGGTGAGACCTTCGGCGTGGGATCTCGCCCACCTATCTGCTTCCAGCACAGCTTCGATGCTAGTGCACGGTTGAGTCTTGTGCGCTTCCATCGTCGATTCAATCACCCGCGGGATATCCATAAAGTCGGTTTGTCGCCTCAGAAACGATGCGACAGCAACCTCGTTAGCTGCGCTCAGGGCCGCCGGCATTGTCCCACCTTCTCTCATCGCGTCGTATGCGAGCCGCAAACATGGGAATCGTTCCAAATCAGGCTCGAAGAACTCGAGACGAGCCAGCTTGTCAAAACTCAACGGCGGCAAATCTGTCGCAAGCCGGTCAGGATACGTCAACGCGTACTGAATCATCAGCCGCATATCGGTTATCCCCAGCTGAGCGATGATCGAACCGTCAACCATCTCAATCATCGAGTGCACTATTGACTGCGGATGCACCGCTACCGAAATTCGATCGGCGGTAAATCCGAACAACCATCCCGCTTCGATCACCTCAAGCCCTTTGTTCATCAGCGTCGCCGAATCGATGGTGATCTTCGAGCCCATCTGCCAGGTTGGATGGGCCAGCGCCTCTTCGACGGTCGCCCTGCGCATTTGCTCTATCGGAGCATTGCGAAACGGGCCGCCCGAGGCTGTCAATATCAGCCGCTTGACCTCGCGCACCTGCTCGCCCCGCAAACATTGATGCAGAGCGTTGTGCTCGCTGTCCACCGGCAGCAACTCGGCGCCTGACTCGGCGGCCGCTCTGGTCATCAGCTCGCCTGCCATAACCAGAGTTTCCTTGTTGGCGAGACAGACTCGGCGGCCCATCGTCAGAGCTCGGTAGGTGGGTAAGAACCCAACCGCGCCAACTGTTGCAGAGACGACGGTTTCAACACCATCGAGGCAGGCAACTGCGCTCAGGCCTTCCTCCCCGAAAGCAATCTCCGGGGCCCGCTCGACTCCCAAGCCTCCCAGCTTGTCTCTTAGCTCTTGAATGTCCTGCTCACGAGCAATCGAGACGAGTCGCGGCCGGTACTTTGCAACCTGTTGCGCGAGTCCTTCGATGTCTCGTCCCGCAGCGAGTCCGGCAATCACAAACTTGCCTGGATGTGAGTCAATTACCGAAAGTGTGCTCAGACCGATCGAGCCGGTGGATCCAAGTATGCTGACGCTTTTCATTTGATATCGGACCTAGCATAGACTTCAGTCTGTGGCTCGGTGAATGTACCAAAACAGAATAGAGTCTATGCTACTTCCGCCGCATTCTAGCACGCCTGGTACATCGATCAAAGAAACCCCATTTCGCGTAGTGAGAAACCGGCGTTCCGCGTAATGGGGCAGTTCGAGGTTCGGCTGCTTGGGCCGCGCGCCACTTATGCCGAGCGCCACTTATTTGGAGTGCGCCGCCGCGTTCTGCATTTCACGATTTTCGCATGCGTGGCGGCGCTTTCACCTTGCGCACGTGCTTCAGTCGTTTCCCGCCAGACTGCAAAAGCGCCGCCACGCATGCAAAGGTCACCGAATGCGGAACGCGGCGGCGCACTCCAAATAGGGCTCTGATTCAAACTGATTCCGTCCGGGGCTATTCACAGCGCTCTGCCACAGCGCCCTTAGTCGACGAGTCGAATGCTATAATGCGGCGTGCCAATCCAGCACGCGTAACGCAAGCTGCCGGCTTGCGAGACCGTGGGACCAAAGCCGGCAGCGGGCGTGACCATCAGATGCGAATTGTCATCGTCAAACTTAGCTCAATCGGGGACATTATTCATACGCTGCCCGCGGCAGCTCTCCTTAAACGAACCTTGCCCCGGGCGACACTTACCTGGGTTGTCGAGCGTCGCGCCGGGGCGATATTAAAGGACTCCCCCGCAATTGACGAGTTGATCGAGTTCGACACCCGAGCGTGGAGGAAGAGCTTGCTGCGCGGTTCAACAATGAGCGGCGTTCGCCTCCGTCTCAATCAGCTCCGCCGATCCCCGCAATCCAACAACGGAGGAATCGCCGACATCGCGATCGACTTTCAGGGATTGATAAAGTCCGGTCTTGTTGCCTACGCGACACGAGCTACCCGACGCATAGGATTCGAAACCGGAGAGCTGAGAGAGAAGGCAAGCAAGTTGTTGCTGACCGAACAAGTGGAAACGTCAACGTTCACTCACGTCATAGAAAAGAATCTTGCGCTCGCTCGAGCCGCAATTGACTGTGTGGTAACTGAACCGGCGCGCGCGCCCAATCTACCAAACTACCGCTATGAGTTTCCAATAGCCGTCTCGGCAGATGATGAACGTGCTGTCGATGCTGCGATCGAGAACCGGCAGCCGTTCGCAATCATCAATCCCGGCGGCGGTTGGCCGACCAAGCTCTGGCCGGCGGAGCGTTATGCGCAACTCGCGGATTGGCTGGCGAGCGACTGTGGGCTTTCGTCGATCGTCACGTTTGGTCCGGGCGAAGAAGAACTCGCGCGAGCGGTGGCTTCCAACGCTAGATCGAGCGCGGTTAAGCCTCTAGCGTTAACCCTAAAACAGTTCGCAGCACTCACTCGGCGTGCCGCCTTGTTCGTCGGCGGCGACACGGGTCCGCTTCACCTCGCGGCTGCAAGCGGAACTCCGATCGTTGGTCTCTACGGACCGACTTCTCCTAAACGCAACGGCCCGTTTGATCCGCGAGATATCACCGTCGGTCGAGACCTGTGGTGCCGTGCGGGCTGTCATCGCCGAAGTTGCTGGCATTGGGAATGTATGGATATTCCCTTAAGCGATGTTAAGAGCGCGGTACTGAAGCGTCTCGCAAACAAGAAAGAAGAAGTAGCGGTTTGACTTTCAAACAACTAGCCCAGCGCATCAGAGTGCCGGCAGGCTTTGTGCTCGCGCCTCTTTTGTTCATTTCTGCGCGACCAACCGCGTCGTCTCTTGCCGCGGGTGCGTTTGTTGCGATCATCGGTCTTGCGATTCGCGCGTGGGCCTCCGGCCACTTGAAAAAGAATCAGGAACTGACGACCTCGGGACCTTACGCGCATACTCGCAACCCGCTGTATCTGGGAACTTTTCTTTTAGGGACCGGCGTAGCGGTCGGCGGTGGAGCGCCGTGGTTCGTAGCCCTGTTCGCAGCACTGTATCTGTTGATCTATGTGCCGGTGATGTTTGCTGAAGCGGAGACGATGCGTGACCTATTCGCCGAGGAGTATGAACAATTCAGCCGCCACGTGCCGCTGTTTGTGCCGCGTTTCACGCCTTACCGGGCCGCTTCGATGAATTCGGAAGGCGCAATTTCCCATCGTTCGCAATTGGCGAGTCAGCGCAGTTTTGACCTGTCGTTGTATCTTCGGCATCGAGAGTACCGGGCCGCTCTTGGGTTCGTCGTCGCTTATGCATTGCTTGCGGCAAAGCTTGCGATTGCAGTCAGCTAAGAACCTGGCAGGGCAATCTGCGTCATTCGTATAATGACTTGTATGTTCAGAAGTGTGATGCATTCGGCTGCTTTGATCCTATTGGCGTTGAATCTCACCGCCGCCCAGACATCGCCTGAAAAGCTGGCTTTCACTCCTCCCCCGGTTGCCGACCCGCTTCCGTTTAAGATCGGGGAGACGCTTTATTACAACGTGAATTTCTCAAAGCTCATCTTCTCGGGCACTATCGGCGAATTGAAGTTGATGGTTTCCAAGCCTCTCGATCCGACTGCATCTGAAATGATCGAGCTCAAAGCAGAGGCCGTTTCAAAGGGGTTTTTCCCAACGCTTTTCGGGGTTAAGGTCAAAGATCATTACACCTCGCTCGTAAACCTGACTGACTTCGGAGTAATGGCTTCGACAAAACTGATTGAAGAGGGAAAAGTCCGACGCGAGCAAAAGTCGGTGGTTAATCGCCAGTCGGGGCTGGTTACATACACCGACCGCGACCTTTCGAATTCGAAGAATCCTCTTAAGGTTAAAGAGAGGACTTCGCCGACGTGGATTCAAGATCTGTTATCAACCGTCTACTTCGTGCGCGCGCAGCCGCTGAAGGAAGGCGATGTAATTCCAGTTCCGATCAGCGACGGCGGTGAGATCTACAACATTGAAGTAGTCGCCGGCAAACGCGAAGAAATCAAGGCCGGCGGCGCAAGATTCAAAGCAATTCAATTAAACGCAAAGGTCTTCGATGGTCGTTACTTAAAACGCAGCGGCGAAATGCTCGTATGGGTGGCGGATGATCAAACGCGAGTCCCGTTGCGGGCGAGGATCAAAACCTCAGGCGCGACAATCACAGTCGATTTAAAGCGGATGCCCGGAAAGGCAGCATAGACTTTAGTCCGTGTCTTCGCCCTCCGTTTTTACACAGACTAAAGTCAATGCTACCGCGGCACGGAAGACTCAAAGGCTAGTTCGACTGAACACCTTGCGGCGTCATAAACGTAACCAAAGCCATCGGGATCGACCGGCATCAGCTCATTATTAACGACGAGATTCATCGAGCGAAACCGCGATGCAAGCGCTCGAAGATCTGAAGGACAAGTGCCTGTCTGTTCCTTATAGCGAATGAGCACAGCGTTAATAGCCTCCATTTCATCAAGCGACCGGAGTTGCTTTAACCGCTCGATTGCCTGGGCTCGAACATTCTGATCATCGCTTGTCAAATAGGTCGAGTAAATAGCGCGCGCCGCTTCGCGGGTTCCGCCCTTGATCTTCATTAGCCCGCCCAGATCGCTCATCCACCACGGCGCTCCCGGTACCTTTCCCCCCTTTTCAAACCAGTCGGCCGATTTGGCGTAACTGTCGGTCTGGGTTTGACCGGAAGTCGCTTTGCCCTCCTGCCAGTAGATGTATCCGATGTCCTGATACAGCCGCCATTCGTTTGGGTTCTCTCCGATGCCTTTCTCGAGCAGTGCTATCGCGGCCGGCATGTCGCGTTCGGGAAGAAACATTGCCCCGAAGCGATAAGCTGGAATGTGCTTCGGATCGAGGGTTACCACGATGTCCAGCATGGGCGCGAGCAAATCCATGCTAAGGTCCTTTGACACGGCGGATGAAAGCGGTCTGCCGCTGTCTATAACCTTGCGACCGAAGTACTGCACCGTGCGGATCCAATAAACATCAGCCGCGAGCGCTTCCAGGCCCAAACTCATCTTCTTTATTGTTTTGCCCGAAGAAAGATACAGCGCCTCCTCGCTGATAACAGGTCGAGGCGCAATCTCATCTATCCATCGCTGCATCGGATAGAGCGCGGCAAGGCCAGCGACAAGAAATAAAGCGGGAAGAACACGACCAGCGAGACTCACTTGAAATTCCTTTTTTGGAAAATCAGCACAGCCGCGGACAGCAGAATGCCGATATACACAACCGCATACACAGTGGCAGAGACGGCGAAGCCAATCGGCACTATTCGCCCGTGCGATGCCTCGGTTATGAATCCGAAGTTTGAAAGGTTCGGAAGCAAATAATACAAAGTCGTAAGCACCACTCGCGTCATTGTCGAGTTCGATATCGACGCCATCACCAACAAGTCTTTGCTGAAGTGTCCAATCACGTATACCGCAAACGAAAACAACGCTGCGAGCATCGGTGTCGAAAAACTGGAGAACATCAGCGCAACAGCAACCAGCAACACCAGCTCCAGGTAAATGAGATAAGACGCCGCAAGCACAGCGCCTTGAAGCGGCACGAATCTCCGATTGACATACAACAACGCAAGCTCAATGGCCAGTACCATCACCCCCGTGTTAATCAGGAGCGTCAGGCACAATCCGGCGTATTTGCCGACGATGAACTCGTAACGATGCACAGGTTTCGACAGCAAACTGTAAATCGTGCGCTTGTCGATTTCTTTATAGACGAGCCCCACGCCGATAAAAATCGCAATCAAGGCGCCGAATACGACCATTGCGCTCAACCCGAGCGCCGCGGTGAACTGGCTCTCCATGTCCAGTGACAGGTCGCTTACGAATACCGACGCCCCGACGAGTATCGTTACAAACAAGATCAGGTTGTACAGCACTCGGTCGCGGATTGATTCGCGAAATGTGTTGAGCGCGATTGCGCGAATCCGCCTCGTGGTGCTTGATTTGAAGCTCGAGGGTGCCGCAGCCGCAGCTTCCATTACTTTAACTTGAGTCGTAGCCATACCTGGATTCCGAAGTTTAGCATTTCGACCGAGTTTCATTGTTGACGCTTGTCGCCACCAACCCGGCCCAGGCTTTCCGCAACCTTGTCGGCCAACTCCTGGGATTTGGCCAGCTTTCCGGCGTTTCGCAAAACGCCCACCGCATCGTTCTGTCTACCCACACGCTCGTAGCATAAGCCAAGCTCGTAAAGCGCCAATGCGTCATCGGGCGTGGCCTGAACTACCCGTTCAAGCTCTCGCGTCGCGTCAATGTAACGCCCCTGTCGCGCGTAGCACAATCCAAGATTGAACCGCGATGTCAAAGCCTCCGGTTTTAACCGAAGCGCCGTTGCAAAGTTTAATTCAGCCAGAGAGTAGTTCCGGTTTTTGAAGTACACTGCGCCAAGATCATTGTGCGACTCGAACATCTCGGGATTGATTTCGATTGCGCGCTTAAAGCTGTTGACCGAGCTCGCTGTATCGCCCTTGCCGTCATAGCTTCGGCCCAACGCTGCGAGCACACTCGGTTCGTCAGGCTTTAGCGCGATTGCCTGCTCCAGTGACGCGTGCCCTTCATCGAAACGCCTGGTGTCCAACAACGCAAGTCCGGCGTTGTAGTGGGCCGCCCAATAGGCCGGTCTGACTCGCGCAACATTGGACCAAAGTGCGTACGAATCAGCCCAGGGCCGATTCTCGAGCGCGGCCACCGCAGTCAACGCCGCCGTTAACAAGAAACCCGTCGCGACCGCAAACGCGGGACGGCTCAGCCCGGCTATTGCAGGCTGATTCACTTTCGATTCAAACGCTCCTGCCTTGAGTAAACCGAGCACCACCAGGTAACCGAATCCCGCAACGGATAAGTACAGATAGTGATCGAAGACCAGATATTCTTCCTGCGAAACCTGCCCCAGGTTTAGCACCGGCAAGAGCGGAACGAATATCAGCAACAGTCCTTGCCACACTTGTTTGCCAACCCGCTTGCGAAAGATCAAAAGCGCCGCGATCGCGATGGCAAGACCGGCTACTGGAAACAAGAACCGCGGTGACGTTAAACCGGTCACAAAATGAGTGTTGTAAGTAACACTTAGTCCGACCGGCCAGAGAAGGTGCGCAATGTAACTGCAAAGCACAAACGGCAAGGTCAGCAGCGTGTACACGAAAGGTCTATCGGGCGCCTGGGGGTTCTTCCACATCATCTCACCCAGCACCAGATATCTGGGCACCAGATAGACCAGCGCGGCGGCTGCGTACGGGAGAGCTCGCTTGATCGCTGCGAGCCACCGCGTGATTCCCTGGCTGGACGTTTCGATCAGCTCGTAACCAAAAACGAGGATCACCAGACTTAAGGCTGTCTCTTTCGCAAACGAGGCCAGCACGAACATCGCCAGCGACAACACCAACGCTCGTTGATTGGTCTGACGCTGTTGCCTGGTCTTCAGATAGAAATAAAAAGACGCGAGAAAAAAAACCCCAAAGAGCGGATCAGTCATCCCGCTTATCCAGCTGACAGATTCGGCGTGAACCGGATGTACCGCAAAAATAAGGGCTGTGAACAGCGCGACGAGATTCCTGCCGGACATTTGAAGAATCACATAGAAAACGCCGGCCGCGCACAGCAAATGAAGAAGCAGGCTGATCAGATGCCAGCCCTGCGGCCACAGCCCGAAGAGGTGATACTCAACTGTGAGCATCACCGTGAAGAGCGGCCGATAGTACGGGAGTGGCGGCGGCTCATTGAGCGTCGTTGAGCGTTCGCGAAACGCCCAGACGTGCGTAGTAAATGCCTTGGCGAGATTGTCCCACGAACGAACGTTTTGATTCTCGACGATTTGATCGGTATCGTCGAAAACAAAATCGCCCCCCAGCGAATTGGCATAGGCCAAAAAGGAGAACAAACAGATCAGTATTATTGCTCGTGCGGGAGCGATGCGCTGCAAGGAGGAGAGTAATCCAGCCTGTTCTTCGGGCGAAGCGGGTTGCCCGGCTTCCGATTTCGTTCTGCCGATGTTTTTCCGTTTTCCGGTAGCCACCGCGCGCTGTCCTCAGAATTGTGCGGTTCTGCGTTGGAGCAGAGACGCCTGATATTAATTAGAGGGGCTGAGATGTGCTCCGCACCAGCTTTGCAAATTAAGACTCACTCGCTGATGTCGGGAGGGCAACCACCGGGGGGCGATCACGTCTAGCGGAAGATACCAGCCTTGCGTTGCAAAGTCAGGCCGGTCGCACAGGCGACCGGCCTCAAATGCCGTCTACTGAATGGGTGTGCCGTCTTTAGGCACGCGGTCCTGCGGCGTCGCGGTTGGCGGAGCGATGCCCTCGGACTCAAATACCACCATCGTCTCATTCGAGTAATAGGATCGATTGCCGGTGCCGAAGTTCCCCACGGCACTGGGATGCGCGGTCGTATCAAACATTGCCGGCATGCCTTCAGCGTTTATCGGCGTCGAGACAAATACATAGCCGCCCTTATTTCCGGCCGCCATATTCGAGTCGACATAAGCCAGGGAACCAAGCGTGGCCAAATCGGCGAATTTGCCTTTGCCTTTGGTGACCGAAAAAAGGACCTGTTGTTTGCCGATTGTCTGCACTTCAGTAAGCGCAGCGGTTTCATGGGCGGCTTGTTGAGACTTGATTAGATTCGGGATTGCGATTGCTGCGATTATTCCGATGATCGCGACTACGATCAGCAACTCAATCAGCGAGAAACCGCGTTGCGTGCTTCTATCCATGGCATTCCCCCACCTCTGAATATTGCCTCCCGTAAGGAAGGGTCTTTTTGTTCTTGCGAAATCGAACGCGGTCTAAGCCGCCTGGTTCATTTTATTATTTTTACGGTGGGACTATAACACAAACGGGTGAGCCCTGGAAGGACTCACCCGTTTTTAGATTCTCCAATCTCGTGCTGGTTACTACTCGATTGGTACGGCCGGACTAGCTGCCTGCCGAGTGCCCGGAGGAGCTGCGGTGCCCCATCCGCCAACCGCCACATC
>DASRIZ010000013.1:0-4236 GCA_035649735.1 Blastocatellia bacterium
AATTCTTTCGCTTTGCTGATGAACGTTCCGGCATCGCCGAGGACAAAGCTGCTGGCCCAAAAGTTCCGACCTCAGGCTTTAAGATTTCTAGCTGGTTCACAGTTCCATCAACCTGCGGTGGCTCAAAGTATATCGTTCACGTCAAGAAAGAAGGTTTTGCGAACAACGGCGTAGCGGCAGGCACGGTTGATGACACTTCAGTGCAAGACGCTGAGGTATCGTAGGAACCTCGAATCGACCTTCGTTAAGCGCGAAGGAGTTATTGGCGCGGAGATTTTCTTAGTGGAGAAACGGTTATGCCGTTGAAGACTTCTCAACAAGAAAGCAAAGAGAACGCTGTGGAGTTGCGCGCCCCACAACAAACCTCGTTTGCTCAGCATCCGCCCGCGCCGATCACCACCGCCTCGACAATGCTCAAGCTCCAGCGCACGCATGGGAATCGTTTCTTGCAGCGGGCATTGAACCTCGCCAGAAAAGCAGAGAGCGAGGCGGAAGCCGCTCCCGAGATAGAAGAGGCGATCCGGCAAGCGCCCGACGGGCGGCCACTGGAAAGCAGGGTTCGCGCTCAGATGGAGTCTGCCTTCGGCGCAGACTTCGGCGGCGTCCGCGTGCATACAGGAGCCAACGCTGAAGCGCTCAACGAGGCGTTGAACGCCCGCGCGTTCACCACCGGGCAGGACATTTTCTTCGGCAAGGGAGAGTACGACCCCGGCAGCGCGAGCGGCCGGGAGTTGCTGGCGCACGAACTGACCCATGTGCAGCAGCAAAGAGGAAGCGTGATGCAGGGCAAGCTGGCCATCAGCCAGCCCGGGGATGTCTACGAGCAGGAAGCGGACCGGATGGCGCGAGCGGTGATGGAGCAAGAACGGCAGACCGCGCCGGGGCGAGAGCAGATGGCCTCCGCGTCTGGAAAATATCAACCTGGGACACCGATTGGCGACACCATGCGCGCCCACGAGTCGGCCCATGAAACGCAGCGGAGAGCGAGTCAATCGGCTTCCCCTGCAGTGGCAGAGCGCGAGAGAGGGCAGAAGACCAGGGAGGCGGGAGCGGACGAAACTGCCAGGGAAGCCGCCGGATCAGCGGGGAAGAAAGTTGAGAGACCATTAGCCAACATCGCCCAGACAGTCAGGCCGCAGCTCAAATCCGGACCGCGAGTATCACTCGACGGCCCCGGGCCGAAAAAGCCCGGGCCGAAAGACGCCGGATCAGCGCCTGCCCCGGTGGCAAATGCAACAGTGAACATCGGCCCGGTGAACGCTCCGAACACGCCGCCGGCCATCAAGCGCATCCCACCCAGAGTGGATACGGATGTCGCGGTCACGGTCACTGGTGGTGGGAGCCCGGCGCCGACTGTCACGCTCTCCATCGAAGGCGCGGGAGCCGCCAACGGTACCGCAACAATCAACGGCTCGGCGACACACAACCTCACGAGCAGTGCGACGGTGAAACTCAAAGGGGACACACAGACGACGCCTGGAAATGCGGGGAAGTTGAAATTGGTGGCGAGCCAGGGGACGACCAGGTTGGCTGAAAGCAACGCCTTCTCCGTGGCCGCCTACCCAAAGGAAATAGGGTTTAAATTTAATAGGGTAATGCGTGATGAGCCCTTCCCAGGCGTGCCTGGCAGGTTTTGGGGCGCGGCCTACGATCTGACGTTCGTTTCTGATTCAGGAGTAAAAGCTGATTGCGATAAAACAAAGATTTCTGAAAATGTATTAGTAGACACTGGAACAGGTTTGTGGGCTGGAGTTACCCCGACTACATCGGACTTCCTTAGAACCACGGACTCTCAGACCGATCATCATGCAAAGGGCGCCGCTGACGCCGCTGGTATGAGACGTATGATTGACGCCGATCCGGGATCTGTATCTATTCAGCACCAATTCTTCCGGTTTTCTTGCGAGCGAACCGGCATTGCCGAGGACAAGGCCGCTGGTCCAAAGGTTCCGACCTCTGGCTTTAAGATTAGTCGTCACGTGTCGGCCCCATCATCATGTGGAAGCTCAAAGCATTTCCTTCACTGCAAGAAAGAAGGTTTTGCGAACAACGGCGTGGCGGCCGGCACGGTTGACGACACTTCTGTGCAAGACGCTGAGGTATAGTAGGAGTTCCGAATCGACTCTTATTTATACGCGAAGGAGGCACAGGCATGAACATCTTTTCATTAGGTATTTATCTAGGATTGGTAAATGTTTCATTTGAGGGTCCGATTCCCGTCACACTGACCATGACATACCACGGGAAGGATCCTATCGAGATTATGAGCGATGAATTTATTGACATCGAATTTGAACCGCCTCAAGGTTGGACGCTGAAGGAACGTCCGAAACTGCGCAACCTGACGGGAATATTGCCGACAACGACGCTATCCAACGGACAATCGTTGTCACGCCAGATTTATTTACACGACTACTTTTCATCGATAACGCCTGGCGACACCAAGTTAACCGTAGTGGTGAAGGTTTGGCCCAAATCGGAGGGCAAGGTCGAACCTTTCGTACTGAGAGAGTTTTGTTCGTTCAAAGTCATGGGGCCTGATCCGGAGGGGTTTAAGGATCGAATCAGGCGAATCCATCAGCAGATTTTGTCAGAAAAGTCGGCTGAGAAGCGGCTGGAGTTATATAAGAGTCTGGCGAGTTTGTCTCATGCCGATCTGATCCCGATATTTCTGGAATCGCTGTTAGATCCACACATGCTCGTCTTTCACCTGACGGCAAGGAGGCGTCTGGTGGATCTGGCCGAGAAGTATGGGAAGAGAGATTCTCTGATTGCGCACCTCGCAAATCACGGCGGCAGATACGACGCCGAGTTCTTCAGGTTGTGGCAAGAGAAACAGATACGATTGACTGAGGAGGAAATTTCGCGTCTTTGTGAGTCGTCCTCTTTGTGGGTCAGACTATTTTGCCTGGAAAACTATGGGAAACAGTACAACCGCAAAGGGCTCATCGACTCGCTGAAATCAGAGCTTAAAGAATTGACCGAACGAGCTCAAAACCTCAGATATGATCAATAACTATCTGGACAAGCTGGTTCGCACCGAAGTCGGCTTCTTACATAGAAGATGGTCGGTCTTCAAACTGTGCGCTTGTACGGGTCTGGCCCTCGCGATCGTTATGGCCATGATACTTGTGTCATATCTGGGCTTGTCATACTGGGTGGTTGCTGTCCTCGTGTTATCTTCGGTAGCAGCCTACTCCATACTGAGAATGGTCACGGAGGCGATTATCGGCCGGGATGCCCTAATCCATTATCATCACGTGATCGCGGTGATTCTGACGGCAACCGTGGTGTCGTGGCTTCTGCGACAGCCGGTTTTGCCTTACCTCGACGTGACGATTATCGGCCTGGGCATAATCCTCTTCTGTGGACGTTTAGGTTGTCTGATGGTCGGCTGTTGTCACGGCAGACCCCATAACTGGGGCGTCTGCTATCGAGAAGAGCATGCCGTCGCCGGCATCAGGCCTTATTTCGTCGGAGTGCGGCTCTTTCCTGTTCAATGTGTTGAGTCGCTCTGGGCGCTCGGATTGGCGCTGGTGGGCGCCGCTTTCGTTCTTGCGGGCCGTCCGCCGGGCGACGCTTTCTCATGGTATCTCATCGCCTACGCCACCGGACGTTTCTGCTTCGAGTTTATGCGTGGAGATCCGGCGCGCCCGTATCTCGGAGGGTTCTCCGAGGCGCAGTGGACTTCTCTCGTCCTGATGTGCGTGATTGTTTGGGTAGAACTGTCAGGCCCCCTGACCTTTCATCCGTGGCACGCCCTGGCGACTGCCTGCTTAATGTTGGCAATGGTCGTAGTCACCTTGGCGCGGCGCTTGCGAAAAGCAGCAAAACATTTGCTTCTTCATCCTCGTCATGTTGATGAAGTCGCTCAAGCTGTTGAGTGGATAGCCAATCCAGGCGCCGAGGAGACTGCCATTTCGGAGGAGGGTTCGGTTCCCCCGGTTATTAAGATCGGGACGACTTCCCTCGGCATTCAAATCTCGGCCAGCGCAATCAAGCAAGGGGGGAATTGCATTTATCATTATGCTCTTTCCTCACAAACCGGGACTATCAGCGAGGAGATAGCAAGAATCCTGGCGGGGTTGATTCTCAAACTCAAGCATCCGTGTGCGGTAAACGAGTTGACCAAAGGAAATCGGGGTGTGTTTCATTTGTTGATACATCCTGGGCAAACAACGTGATGAGTTAATCGCTGTATGATCCGCGACCTGAGCCTAACAATACAGGCGATTT
>DASRIZ010000014.1:0-13105 GCA_035649735.1 Blastocatellia bacterium
GATTTCTTCTCCTGGCGACGATTGTGTTGATCGTTACGCCGGCGTTACCCGCGTGGGCAGGCGGTAACGACAAACTTGCAAACATACCAAGGTCCGAATACAGCGCTCGCCGGCAGAAACTTCTCGCTCAAATCAAAGACGGCATAGTCGTGATGGTGGGCGCCCGCGAAGAAGACTTCGGAGAAGTTGGCCGGTTTCGGCAGCGCAACGATTTCATGTATCTCACAGGCGTTCAGACGCCGGCAGCTTACTTGATATTCGTTCCTGCGGGCGTAATCCCCGGCAAGCCACAGCACGAAACCGTTTTTATACCGCCGCGCAATCCAGGTCACGAACAATGGACTGGGTTTCAGATTGGTCCGGGTGCGGAAGGCGAACAGTTTTTCGGTTTGCAGGAAGTTGCGCCATCTACCGCCTTCAAAGAGCGGCTGAGTGAGTTGCTGGCTCGGCCGGCAGCCGAAGGCAAGCCTCCGACAAAGATCTACACAGTGATGCCAAGCTGGAAGGGCGGAGAAATCAGTCGTGAGAGCCGTTTTGTCGAGATGCTTCAGCAGAGCCATCCGAAAAACCCGATCGTCGATGTCTCAGGGATCATCGCTCCGCTGCGGCTAATAAAATCTCAGTCCGAAATCGAGATGCTTCAAAAAGCCGTTGACGTTTCGATCGAAGGCCATCGCGAGATAATGGCCGCCATCAAACCGGGGGCTTACGAATACGAAGCTCAGGCGGCGCTCGAAGCGCCCTGGACGCGTCTCGGCTCCGAACGGCCCGGGTATCCCTCGATCGTCGGTTCGGGCATCAACGGCACGATCCTTCACTACAACGAAAACCGGAAGCGAATCGAAGCCGGCGAACTGGTCGTTGTCGATGCGGCTGCCGAGTACAGTTACTATACTGCGGACATCACCCGCACTTATCCGGCGTCGGGCAAGTTCACTCCGCGCCAGCGGGAGGTCTATCAACTGGTGCTCGAGGCTCAGCGCGCCGCGGAAAAAGCCTTCGTGCCAGGCAAATCAAGCCTGTTGGATCTTCAACGAGCGGCGAAGAAAGTCATGGAGAACAGCCCGCTGCGTGACAAGAAAGGGAACACGCTCGATAAGTCTTTCATACACGGGCTGGGCCATTGGATCGGTATGGACGTGCACGATGTTGGGAGTTACATGTCGTTGCCGGTAGGCTCGGTGTTCACAATAGAGCCTGGGATTTATCTCCCCGATGAAGGCTTTGGTGTGAGAATTGAAGATGACTATCTGGTCACCGATAAGGGTTTGGTGAAGATGAGCGCGAAGATGCCGTCCGAGGCAGCTGAGATCGAGCGAATGATGTTGTCGCAACGCCCCGCGCCACCACAGCGATAGCGAAGTCAGAAGGGGTACCATAGACTGTCCAGTCTGTGGTGGCTTCCAATCGGCGTAAGATTTGAGTGACCACAGACTGGACAGTCTGTGGTGGCTTCCATCGGCGTAACATTTGAGTGGCCACAGACTGGACAGTCTATGGTACCCCTTCTGACTTCTGACCTAATTATTATTGACCTCGCTTTATCACCCACTTAAGATGCAGCAGTCGGAAGCTTCTCAACGCCCCGGCTGGACAAATCCAACGACGCTGTTTTAACCCCAGACAGTTTGTCCGTGAGAAAACCATGGAAATCAAAGGCGCTATTCTCGAATCTCGCCTGCAATTCGTGAAGGAGCGGTTTGGAGCAAAGGCGGTTGACGAGGTTCTGTCTTCGTTGCCCGTGTCAGATCAATCGACGCTTCGAAAGCCGCTTAACCCGGCGGGCTGGTATCACTTTCAAACCGGGCAGCATCTTGACGACGCGATCGTTCGGGTGATCGGCAAAGGCGATGCCCGGCTGTTTGAAGAGATGGGAGCTGCGTCCGCCCAGCAGAATCTCACCGGCATTCAAAAGTTCTATCTTGCGCCGGGCGATCCTCAGGGCTTCATGCTGCGTGCGCCGCTGATCTATCACGTTTATTACGACAAGGGTTGGCGCGACTACAAACCTACCGGACCGACTTCGGGAGTGATGACGACATATGAAGCGGAGACCTACTCGGCGGCTGATTGCAGCACGGTGATGGGCTGGTACAAACAAGCTCTAAAGATGTGCGGCGCGAAAAACGTCGAGATGGTTGAAGAAACCTGTCGCGCAAGAGGCGGCGATTGCTGCAAATATCTAGTCAACTGGAACTAGTTATTTGCTATTTTCTATTTGCGATTTTCTATTTGTTATTTGTCCTTTGAGTGACTACTTGTCATTTCATGTTCATAACTTCAAAGCGAGGTTTATCGAAAGGGGTTATCGAAGATCGCAATTAACTAGAGAAATAGAAAGCACCAAAATAGAAAATAGAAAATACTCCCTTTCCTAGCCTCACAACCCAAATCACTTGACCGTTCCTCGCTCCGCGGATATAAGCAGGTTCATACCTTTTCGAGCCATAACTGTCAGAACTTAAACCGAGGAGATCCGCCATGAACCGATGCTGCCGATCCTGGAAAGCGATCTTGTTGTTCACGTCGCTTCTCGCTCCCACGATGATCCTTGCGCAGGGCACCGTCGCCGATTACGAACGCGCCCAGTCCTTACGCAACAGATTCCAGGCCCTCGCGATAAACGTGCCTGAGCGCGCTAACTGGATCGAAAAGACCAGCCGGTTCTGGTATCGGAAGTCGGTCAAAGGCGGAAACGGATTTGTTCTGGTCGATGCTGAGACGCTCGCAAGGAAGCCCGCCTTTGATCACGAGAGACTCGCCGCGTCGCTTTCCTCTGCCAGCAGCCAGAAACTTACCGCGTTGACCCTTCCGTTTTCTGCGATCACCTTTGTCGACGCCGAGCGAGCGATTCAGTTTGTTACAGCAGGTTCGTCCTGGAAGTGCGAACTTTCGGATTACTCGTGCAAGAAGACGGGCCCGGCTCCTCAGGGGTTCCAGGGCCGCCCGCCAAGCGATGATCCGCCAACCGAGTTCGGCAATGACGTTTCGGAAGGGATGATCGATCTGTCGCCCCAGCAGGGCCAGCAAGGCCAGCAAGGCCAGCAACCGACTCGAGCGGGCTCGGGGAGCTCCGAGACCACCAAGGCGTCGCCGGATGGAAAATGGGAAGCGCTGATTCAGAACTTCAATGTTTTTGTGCGGCTCAAAGGAAAGGCCGATGCCGCCTCGCTGAGCGTCGACGGTTCTGAAGGAAACTACTACACGTTTGCTTCAATTGCATGGTCTCCCGATTCGAAACGTCTCGTAGCGTTTCGAGTTCGACCTGGATATCGCCGACAGGTCCACTATGTCGAGTCATCGCCATCCGACCAGCTTCAGCCTAAGCACTCTACGCGCGACTACGCCAAGCCCGGCGACGCGATCGATATTGCCCAACCGGTGCTCTTCGAGGTCGAGACAAAGAAACAGATCTTCATCGACAACAGCCTGTTTCCGAATCCTTATGGCCTGACCAATTCCACCTGGTGGAAGGACAGCCGAGCATTTACCTTTGAATACAATCAACGAGGTCATCAGGTCTATCGAGTGATCGAGGTGGATGCGCTCACCGGCAAAGCCCGCGCAATCATCAGCGAAGAGCCGCAAACCTTTTTCTCTTATCGCCCGCTTTTGGGCAATCTCCGCGAAGCAGGAACCAGATACCGCACCGATCTCGGCGACGGCAAAGAGATAATTTGGTCTTCTGAAAGAGACGGCTGGCGCCACTTATATTTGTATGATGCGGCGACGGGCAAAGTTAAGAATCAGATAACAAAAGGCAGTTGGGTGGTTCGTGCGGTCAACAAGGTCGACGAAGAGAAACGCCAGATTTGGTTCGAAGCCAGCGGTATGTACCCCGGTAAAGACCCTTACTTCACCCACTACTACCGAATTAACTTTGACGGCAGCGGGCTGACCGCGTTTACCGAAGCCGATGGGACCCACGCGATCGCTTACTCGTCAGACATGAAGTACTACGTGGACACATGGTCGCGAGTCGATCTTGCTCCGATTGCCGAGCTGCGGCGAACCGAAGACAAGAAGTTGCTTTTGGAGCTTGAGAGAGGCGACCTGTCCGAGCTGACTCAGGCTGGCTGGCGAGCACCAGAGGTCTTCACCGCAATCGGCCGTGATGGTAAGACCGATATTTGGGGAATCATCATTCGCCCAATGAACTTCGATCCGGCGAAGAAGTACCCGGTCGTCGAAAACATTTATGCTGGACCTCAGGGTTCGTTCACGCCGAAGACTTTCAGCGCGTATTCTCCGATGCAGTCGCTGGCCGAGCTGGGATTCATAGTCGTTCAGATGGACGGCATGGGAACAGCAAACCGATCCAAGGCATTTCACGATGTCGCGTGGAGAAATCTTGGCGACGCAGGTTTCGCTGATCGAATCCTCTGGCACAAGGCAGTGGCTGCAAAGTATCCCTACTATGACATCAGCCGCGTCGGAATCTACGGTACATCCGCAGGTGGGCAGAGCTCGACTGGCGGGCTTCTGTTTCACCCGGAATTCTACAAAGCGGCGGTCTCCAACAGTGGGTGTCACGATAACCGGATGGACAAGATATGGTGGAACGAACAATGGATGGGCTGGCCTCTCGGGCCACACTATGCCGCCTCATCAAACGTGGACAACGCGCATAAGCTCGAAGGCAAACTCCTGCTTGTTGTTCCTGAGATGGACACAAACGTCGATCCGGCGTCGACGCTTCAAGTCGTGAACGCGCTGATCAAAGCGAACAAGAAACACGATCTGTTGTTTGTTCCGGGCGGCGGGCACGGCGCGGGAGGCGCGTACGGAAATCGGCTGTTGTATGACTTCTTTGTTCATCACCTGCTTGGGTTGGAGCCACCGGACTGGAATCGGATTGTGAATAAGAGCGAGCCGGCTGCAGTGACCGGCCAGCAATAGCGCGAAAGCTTTTAATCCAAACAGTCAAATGTGTCGGGGTGCTTGACGGTTGTCATGCGCGGTTAATATCATTCGCCTGCTTGAGGGGTTCAGCGAGGGCCACTAAAACTCGTTCTCACAAGAGAAACCGCAGTTGATCCGCCCAGTCTCGAGGCTTGATGGGATTAACACAGCTAACCGGGGAAGTGCTCGACGAGAAATACCGCATCGAGAGGGAACTCGGCAAAGGCGGCATGGGTTCGGTCTATCTCGCGACTCACCTGGGTACCGGAAGGCCTGTCGCAGTAAAAGTCATCACGCCGCAGTTCATGATGAACGACGAGTTCGTCGAACGCTTTAAACGTGAGGCAAAAGCCGCCGGGCGCCTTCATCACCCAAACGTAGTGAATGTGACCGATTTTGGATTTGCCCACGTCGAAGGCGAGCGAATTGCCTACCTGGTGATGGAGTATCTCGACGGCTGCACGCTCGCCGAGGTATTGGCCGAGGAGTCTCAGCTTCCCATCGACTGGGTGGTCGATATAATCGAACAGACCTCGTCCGCGGTCGCTGAAGCGCATCAGCAAGGCATCATTCATCGTGATCTCAAACCCGACAACATCTGGCTCGAGCCGAATCGGCGAGGCGGATACACAGTAAAAGTTCTTGACTTCGGTCTCGCTAAACTGGGTGACATCCAGGCAGCCGACGATTATGCGGGGCTGGAAACATCGTCCTTGTCAGAGGGCAAGCGCCCGGCCGGAAGCTCGGCTACCATGAGCGACCAGCCACGTACCACCGGAATCATCCAACAAGATACCTATGCGCAAACTACAGAGTTGTCCGAAGCGGCGACTCAAGTACAATCGCCGGCGCGCGAGGACGATTCAACTCTGATAGTCGAGCCTGTGCACAGCAACAACAACGGCGCGGAGGAGGCGGTTACCCAAATCCTACCTGTGAGGGCAGCGCAAGCGGCAACCCAGGTACAACCTGTGCGCGAGTCTGAGAATCAGCAAACGCTGATGTTCGAGCAGACCACCGCTGATAACCAGGCGCGGCATACCGTGCCGGCGGAAGGTTTGACGCGAGTCGGTTCGATTCTTGGAACGCCCATATACATGTCACCCGAGCAATGCCGAAGCGAACCGCTCGACGCGCGAAGCGATATCTATAGTCTTGGGGTCATCGCATATCAAATGCTTGCCGGTGAGCCGCCTTTCAAGGGCCCGGCCTTCGAGCTGATGAAGCTCCATATCGAGGCGCCGCCTCCGCCTCTCCGAGAAAAGCGTCGAAAGGTTCCGAAACGAATGGCAGCTGCGGTGATGTCGTCGCTGGCCAAGAGTCCCGCGGATAGGCCCGCAAGCGCCGACGGTTTTGCCTCCGCAATTCGAGCCACTGCCGACGGAACAGGCGCGCTGTTGAGGCGGTCGTTCGCGCTGTACGTCGAGCACTTCCCAAAGTTCTTCCGTGTTACGTTTTTGATGTACCTTCCGCTGATCTTACTGCACATCGCGCTTTTGATAAGCGGCACGATGTCGGCAACCTCGGGCAGAGACGAATCCACTGGCGGGGTGAAGTTTGAAGTCGGTGCGTCGGCCAGCGGACCGCTCGAGGTCATTCTGTCGATCGTGATGTTCTTCGCCAACTTTTTCATAAACGCTGTAATTGTCGGAGCCACTATACGCCTGGTGACTCAGTTGTTCTTGTCTCCGCTGAGACCGCTGCAAGTGCGAACCGCCTACGCGGCGGTAAAGAAAAGATTGAAGGCCCTACTGGTCACACTTGTGATCTCATCGATACGATTGATTCTCGGATTAATACTGTTGGTGATCCCGGCAGTCATCATGTTCATAAACTACTCGCTCGCGGCCCCGGTGGTAATGATGGAAGGACTAAAAGGGCGGGCAGCCTTAAAGCGATCGAAGGCGCTTGTGAAACGATGCAGGTGGTCCGTTATTGTGATTCTCCTGTGCCAGTGGGCTATCCCCTTTATCGCCACTTCGATCGTAGCTCTTCCGGTCGCCTTCGCTTTAAAGATGTCAAAGACTCCAAACGCACCCGAAATCGCCGGGCGTGTGACGTCGACAATTGTCGTTATGCTCAATGTGTTAATTGTGCCGTTTATCGCAACGCTTACTGCATTGCTCTATCTAAAGGCCCGGCAGATCGGCGGGGAAACGCTTCGCGAGGTGCTCAGCCAGTTTGAAGAGGAAGATACGCCTCGCACGAAATGGCAGATGCGTATGCGGGAACGATTGCAGACCACAAGCAAATCTTAACTGGTTTGAAATCTGTCTCAACCCAACAAAGGGAGACAAACTGAATCCAACATCGGATGCAGCCCCTAATCTTGCGCGGCGGCTCGGGTTGTTCGATGCGACGATGATCGTGATGGGTGGGATCATCGGTTCCGGCATCTTCATGAATCCCTACGTCGTAGCCCGGCAGGTCCACACACCATTGTTGATCCTTGGAGCCTGGGCCGTCGGGGGCCTGATCGCACTTGGCGGGGCCTTTATTTATGCGGAGCTGGCGGCGTTGAGGCCGCAGGTTGGCGGCCAGTACGCCTATATCCGCGAAGCCTTTCATCCTGCCGCCGCGTTCATTTATGGCTGGACTCTGTTGTTGGTCGTGCAGAGTGGAGGGATGGCCGCGGTCGCGATAACGTTTGCCAGATACTTCCTCGACCTCACCCGTCTGCAGATCTCGGATTGGATCGTTGCTGCTATCGCCCTTGGCGCATTGACGCTGATTAACTGCGTTGGCGTACGAGCCGGAAGCAGTGTTCAGAATGCGCTGATGGTGCTTAAGATCCTGGCAATAGTCGCATTGATTGTGTTTGGACTGACCGTGGATCGGGAGGCGGCGGCGCTGAGTGGAAGCGAGCCGATGGCGCACTCATCCGGAAACCTTTCACTGATCACCGCGTTTGGCGCTGCGATGGTACCGGTGCTCTTTGCCTATGGTGGTTGGCAGACCTCGAGCTTTGTTGCCGGTGAAATGCGCGAACCGCGAAAGAACTTGCCGCGCGGGTTATTGATTGGAGTGTCGGGAGTAATCGTCCTCTATCTGTTGGTGAATCTTGTGTGCCTGAATGCGCTTGGAGTCGACGGTCTTGCCAACGCGACGACCCCTGCTTCCGAGGTGATGTGGTTGGCGCTTGGGGAAAAAGGCCGGAAAATAATTGCTGTCGGGATCGCGATCTCGACGCTCGGCTTCTTGAGCCAGGGGATGCTCACAGCGCCACGAGTATATTTTGCGATGGCTGATGACGGGCTCTTCTTCAAGCGAGTTGCGTGGCTGCATCCACGCGCAAGAGTGCCGGTGGTGGCGATAGCGCTGCAGGGCGCGCTGGCGATCGTAATCGCGACCTCCGGCAAGTACGAGCAAATACTCGACTATGTTGTTTCGATTGATTCAATTTTCTTCGGTTTGACCGCGGCTTGTCTGTTTGCGCTGCGCAAGCGTGGGCAGAACAACGAGCCGGCGGTCTCGTCGGGTTATCGGCTGCAGGTCAGCACGCTCGTGATAATCTTGTTCATCGCCGCGGAGTGGATGGTTGCTGCGAGCGCGATTTACAAGTCGCCCAAAAACAGCCTGATCGGTGTGGCGATACTCATCGCCGGGATACCGGTGTATTTCTTTTGGCGATGGAGAAACAGCCGTGGTTGAAATGACTCGTGGAAAACGATCGGACTATATCGAGTGGGCTAAGACTCGCTCTCAAGCCAAATTCAACCTTGCGGCGAGCGGGGTTATTCATTATCCGTTTGCCGAACTGGGAGCGACGACGGAAGACATCGAGTTGAGCGGACCGAGCTGGTATGGTTACGAGCCGCTTCAACAGGCGCTTGCGTCCAAGTGTGGGGTGACAACCGAAAACGTCGTTGCCGCTACGGGAACCTCGATGGCGAATTTCCTGGCGATGGCAACGATCCTCGAGCCTGGAGATGAGGTGGTCGTCGAGCGCCCCGCTTATGATCCTCTCCCGGCAGCGGCAGCCTTCCTTGGCGCCAGCGTCAAGCGATTCGAGCGCCGATTCGAAGAAGGATTTCGCGTCGACCCGGCAGAGATTGAACGCGTAGTAACCGATCGCACCAGACTTATTGTCATCACCAATATGCACAACCCCAGCAGCGTTCTCATCGACAATGATACGCTGCGTCAGATTGGAGAAGTCGCCCGGCGAGTTGGGGCGCGAGTGTTGGTTGACGAGGTCTATCTCGAAGCTCTTTTCGATGATTTCCCTGGATCTTCCTTTCACCTGGGACCCGAATTCGTAGCGACCGGTAGTCTCACAAAAGCTTACGGGTTGAGCGGTTTGCGATGTGGTTGGATACTTACGGATCCCGAGCTGGCTCATAAGATCTGGCGGTTGAATGATCTCTTTGGAAACGTCCCGGCGCATGCCCCCGAGCGCTTGAGTGTGATTGCCCTAAACAAGCTAGACGTGATCGCCGCGCGTGCGTCGGAGTTGCTTAAAAAGAACCGTCCGCTGCTCGATCAATTTCTTGATTCGCGTGACGATCTCGAAACGATCCGGCCGGGATTCGGAACCGTCGTCGCGCCAAAGGTCAGACAAGGACGAGTTGGTGAGCTGTGTTCGCTGCTTCGCGAGAAATATGAGACGTCAGTAGTACCGGGAGAGTTTTTCGAGATGCCCGATCATATTCGAATAGGCATCGCCTGTGAATCTGAGATGCTGGCGGGCGGTCTCGAACGTCTGGGGGCCGCGCTGGATGAGCATAGGCGGAGAGGCTGATCGACTGATCGAAAGGTAAACGCATTCGATAACGCCAGACCACACCAACCGAGCTCGCGAATGATACTCGTGTTGAGCGTCCTTGCAGCCGCTTCGGGCGCAATTGAGATCGCATCGCAATACCTAGGCCCTCGGACAATCGTCTACATCTTTAAGCCGCTGACGATGGTCTTCATAATAGGGATCGCGCTGATCCGAGCCAGTAAGCGCGACAGTTATCGCTACCTGATTGTCGCGGGGCTTTGTTTTTCGCTGGCCGGTGACATATTCCTGATGCTTCCTTCGGACCGGTTTGTTTTTGGCCTGGTGAGTTTTTTGGTAGCGCACATCTTCTACATCGGGGCCTTCAGAACTCGGCCAACAAGTTTGTTATCCATCTTGTTCGGACTGGCGTGTGTTGCCTACGGCTTTGTGATGCTCTGGTTCCTGTTTCCAAACCTGGGAGATATGAAACTGCCTGTATTAATTTATGTTGCAGTTGTTCTTCTGATGGCCTGGCAGGCACTGTGCAGATGGGCGGAGGAGAGAAGTCGGGGGGCGGCGCTGGCTGCGATTGGTGCGATCCTGTTCGTCGCCTCCGATTCAATGATTGCGATTGATCGCTTCAACGGCCGATTCCGCTTAGCAGGCGCGCTCATCATGACGACTTACTTTGCCGCGCAGTTGTTGATCGCGCTTTCGGTGGGTTGTCATTCAGGTTGCCCTGTCCGAGCAAGCGCAGACTGAAGTCTACCGTTTCGTAGTGAACGCGACGTTTACCCGAGTGCCGTCATCGCCAACCACCGCATTGACGTAAGCGCTACGTTTCTTGTTCGAGTCCTCGCCCGCAGCCATCCCGCCGGTTGCCCTGCCGCTCTGCTGCACAAGGTTTGTGGTTACGGTTAGACCGGCCCTCTCCAGGCTCTCCCGATAAAATTCGATCACCTTGTTTGGTGGGTCCTTTGTCAGGAAATGGAAACCGCCGCTTTCACCCTCGTTGTTTTGCGCCGAGTAGCTGCCTTCAGTCTTTGCGTCGGGATAAGCAGGAAGCCAGTCGGGGAGCCGTTCGACCGAACCGCTGCCAAACTTCGCTGTTCCTTCCGCGCTCTTAACCACAAGGGAACCTTTCGATTCATCGCCCTTTGCCTCGAACGTCACCTCGTCCTCGCCGTCCTTCTTCAAGGTGACCTTGCCGTCTTTTACATCCTCGAAGTTTACAGTAATGACTTCGCCGGTCTTCTTATCCTTTATTGTGAGAAGACCCTTTTCTTCATCGGCCGAAACAAGCTCGACGTCCGGGTTCACTGAAACCGCCATCTTCGCTATCGCGAACGCAGGGTTCTTTTCGATCTCCCTAGCTTTGTTCCACACGAAATAACTGAGCGCCATCACCGCGATCACTCCGAGAACGACGAAGGTGCCGCAGCCCGCCAGCACCCATACCAGCACCTTTGACTTCTTCTCAGGCGGTGGAGGAAACGATTGCTGAGGCGGAAACGGCTGACCCGCAGGGCCGCCCATCGGCGCAGTAGGAGGTGCATAGTTTGACATGTTAGTCTCCTTGTCTCGGAAAACTCCGGACTAATTCACTCTCGTTTAAGCGGCCGGCCCATTAGCTCGCTTGCGGCCTCGATCGCCGGCTTGTCCTGATAAAGCAGAGCGTAGATGTTTGCGGTGATTGGCATTTCAATTCCGAGCCTCTTGCCAAGTTCGTAAACCGACCTTGTCGTCTTTACCCCCTCCGCGACTTCCCGCATCTCTCCCAGTATCTCGGCAAGCTTTCGACCGCGGCCCATCTCGATCCCTACATATCGATTGCGCGAGAGCTCGCCGGTGCAGGTCAGCACTAAATCGCCAAGGCCCGCCAGACCGGCCATCGTCTCTGCGCGAGCGCCCTGGGTCAGAGCGAGCCGGGTCATCTCCGCCAGGCCCCGCGTTATGATAGCCGCAACTGCGTTGGTGCCAAAGCCCAGCCCGCGGACAACACCGGCCGCAATAGCAACGACGTTCTTGACCGCACCCCCAAGCTCGACGCCTACTACGTCGGTGTTTGTGTAAACCCGAAATGAAGGGGAGCTCAAGGAGCGCTGGATGAGCTCGCTCGCCGCTCGATCGCTGCTGGCGGCGACGATTGCAGTCGGATCGCCTTTTGCTACTTCGAGTGCAAAGCTCGGCCCTGAGAGTGTGGCGTAGCGAGGAACAAAGCGCTCGCGCAAAACGTCGGCGACCACTTCTTCCATTCGCATCAGCGTGCTGTTCTCAACGCCCTTTGCCGCGTTGACGAGCACGGTTTCGTTTTTCAGTCCCGGGCCGAGCTGCGTGGCAATCTCGCGCATTGCGTGCGACGGGACCACCAGCAGCGCGAAGTCAGCGCCGTCGATCGCGTCTTCTAACGTAGTCGTCGCCCGGAGATTCTTCGGGAGTTCGAAGTCGGAAAGATAAAACGGGTTTCTGTGGGTTCGATTGATCTCAAGAGCGACTTCCGGTTCGCGCGCCCAAAGCGTCACATCAAGCTGGTTCCGCGCCGCGACCATCGCCAACGCGGTGCCCCAGCTTCCCGCTCCGATAACGGCGACGCGATTCGCCGACCCGGTACCCGCAGTCATTAGCTTTGCCCTCGGCTGACCGCACTTTCCCTTGAGCCGCCCTCAGAGCCTTTGACTCGCACGCCCAGCTTGTTTTCGTTTCCGTTCATCAGCCGATTGATGTTCTCGTGGTGTGTGGCCACGATCAGCGCGCACCCTGCGATAGCGACTATCAACAATGCTTTCAAATGCGGGCTGGGTTGGAGCCACCCGTAAAAGAGAAGAGTCCATAGCGGCACCGCGGCAGTAGCGACTATCGATCCAAGCGATACATAACGCGTGAAGTACACAATTGCCAGCCAAAGAACAAGGGTTGTGAGCACCGAATACGGGGCGAGCGCAAGATAAACGCCGACGCCGGTGGCAACGCCCTTGCCGCCTCGAAAACCAAGAAAGATTGGGAAGATGTGCCCGACGATGGCGGCGATTGCAGCGGCGCCAATCCAAAAGTAGTCATCGTTGGCTACCATGCGCATCAACATCACCGCGGCAACACCCTTTGCAACATCAAATACATAGGTAAGCAGCCCACCCTTTACACCCGCGCGGCGCGTTACGTTGGTTGCACCAATCCCACCGGACCCAATCTCACGCACGTCCTCGCCGCTGGTGAATACGTATTTGACAAACAGATAGCCAAACGGGATAGACCCAAGCAGATACGCGATTACAACAAAGATGGTCTTGAGGGCCATGATTCGGATTCGCCTCGCTGGCGGGAGAATATATCAAACCGAGCGTTGAAACCAGAAGGCAGAAGGCAGAAAGCAGAAGGCAGAAGGCAGAAAGCAGAAAGCAGAAGGCAGAAAGCAGAAGGCAGTAGGCAGTAGGCGGCAGGCCTTGCCTTCTGCTTTCTGCCTTCTGCTTTCTGCCTTCTGCTTTCTGCCTTCTGCCTTCT
>DASRIZ010000015.1:0-2976 GCA_035649735.1 Blastocatellia bacterium
TTTATCAAAAGCGGCTGCCCAACGATCTGCCCTTGATCGCACAGCAGCTGTCGGGCTATCGGGATGCGCTTCAAGGCATTGTCGTCGAGTCGACCTTCCAACTGGTACTGGCTAGTTGATGGCCTGATGGATCAGGGGCATCGTGTTCATCTGGCAAACACGGCTGCGATCCAACACTACGAGGGGCTCAAATACACTGACGATCATTCCGACGCCCGCTGGCTTGCCCACATTCTGCGGCTGGGAGTTTTGCCTGAGGGCTACATCTATCCGAAAGAAAAGCGGGCGGTACGGGATCTTTTGCGCAAGCGCGGCCAGATCGTCCGGCAAAGAACTACCAACCTGTTGAGCATACAGAATCTGGTCACGCGTAACACTGGGAGTTGGACGCTGCCGAGGCAGCGCTTCCCTGCTCCAGGAGGCGGTGGGGCACCCGGATGACGGGCCCGCCGTGGCATGTGTCGGCGATGTCCAGGAGACGAATCTCGTGTATGCCGCCAAGCCCCGGAAAATCGAAGCGCTCGATCGTACGCATGGTGTCCAGATCCACCACGCAAATGGCGGCGTCGCAATCCTTGCGATCGCCCCGGCTGGCGACCGCACTTAGACCGGCGAATAACAGCCCGCTTGCGGAGGCAAGTCCACGAGTAATGAACCCGCCGCCGTCCACGGACCAGATGTCGCGCTTTTCCTCGATCGAATAAAGACTGCCCGAAGCGGAATTGCAGACCACCAGATCTTGGCCCCTAACCATTACGTTGTGGGCCCAAACGGTGTTCGTTCCAATCACATCCACCAGCTCAAATCCCGGCCACGTGAATACCCAGACCGTCGACAGCCGCTGATAGTTGTGCGCCACCACGTAGACCAAGCCGGCTTCCACGTGGACCGAATTGAAGTGGTTCGCTTTCCGTTCGGCCGGCCCGATGTCCCATCGTGCGGTTGTCGGAAAGTAGTGTACGGCGCTCCGCTCTTCATTAAACGCGGTTATGCAGTTTCGGCCTGAGTTCGCCACCAGGATGAAATCGCCATAGCTCTCAACCTGATGAGGCTGGAGGAGTTCCGCGGCGGATTCCGTGGTACTAAGCTCACCGTACTCCCGCACCCGCCCCCGCTCCGAGACTAGGTACGACGCATGAGATGTGAGCCGGGCATTATCAATTCCGCTATGGGACAAGACCAAGCCGTTCCGGGTGGCTGAGATTCCGTAGAACTCAGGTGTATCGATGCGCAGGCGCCGGAGCACTCCCGATTCGCAGAAGAATGTATAAACACCTAGAGGCGTGGAGAAGATCAGGTCCATACGATTGTGTGAACCTGTATCCTAACGCAGATTCGTGCGAGCGGTCAACATCAGATTCATGGGGATCATCATGGGGTCAGGCATAACACTCATATCAATCTAGTGATGTCCGCGCGCCATCCGCTCTGCATACCGCGATAACATCAGGCTCACGTTGGCTTGCTTCCGTCCCAGGTATCGGGCAACTTCGGTGACTCTATAATTATAGTGTCGAACCAGTAGAGTTACCGCTTCTGCCCGCTTCTTGGCCACTACCCACCGGCGGTCTGGCCCTCTCAGTTCCTCTCCTGTCGTGCCTAGCCGCTTGACAATTTCTTTGACCGTCGTCTCGATCGGCTTCTTGGTTTTGCGCTCTTCTTTCTCCCCAGCCTCGCGACTGAGTTCCTCGCCAAAGCCTTCATCTCCTAAAAATCGCTGGTCTTCCACGGCGTAGTATTCTTCATTGTGGCTTTCGCTTATCCCTTCCAAAACAAATCGCTCGTAGGCCCTCTTTCCGCCTAATAATCTCAATATCGGCCCGGTCTCGATGACCTTAGGCGTGCCGTTCATTAAGTAGCTGGCGTGCCCGCTATAGGCATAACGTTCCGGCCGCTTGCTTAACCCGGCCCTTACCGGATTGAGATGGATGTAGCGGATCAGGCTCAACAGGTACTTGTCCTTGTCGCAGATAATGGCTTTGTATCTTCCTTGAAAAAGATGCCCGACTTTTCGATAACCGCGGTTGAAATACTGAGTGTAGGATTGCTGGAGTCCCTGCATGAATTTGGCCAGCGGAGTGGTGCCGCTCTCTAGCAGTAGATGCACGTGATTGGGCATCAAGCAGTAGGCATAAATTCTGATGCGGCACCGACCCCGATATTTCTGTAACCGGTCGAGATACGCTTTGTAGTCCTCATCGCGCCGAAAAGTCTTTCGTCGTTGATTGCCGCGCACGATCACATGGTAAAGCAAGCCCGGTGCAAACACTCTGGGACGTCGTGACATGTCGCGCAAACTATCAAACCACAGACTCCATTGTCAATATAATTGATATGAATGTTATGTCTGACCCCAGTCCTAGACCCCCCAGTCCTAGACCAGTTTGCAACAGAGAGAAGAGATTTCCTAAGCAAATCGCGAGATTGATTGTCGCGTAAAACGAAGGCCCGACTTTATAGTCGGGGCTTTTTATTCGAGATCGATTTTTCGGTTCGGTCTCTTTTTGCCTGGGTCTTTTACGGCGTGAGGAGCTTGGCGATTTTTCTTGCGTCCTGGAGCTTCTCCAGGTTGAGCAGAGTGTCTTCCAACTGCTCGACACGCGTACGCGACAGGACGCGGGAAGCCAGCAGGCGGAATTTTTGCAGCGCCTCCTCCCGCGTCATGGGATGCTTGTCGCTGCCCTTCGCATGGAGCACTTTCTCGCTGTAGCTTCGGCCGTCTTGGAGCTGGACCTCGAGATTGACTCCGTGACGCCCTTCATCCCCCAGCGCTTCGAGCTCAGAGTCCTCGAGGACTTCGATTTTTTTTGTTATTTTTACCACCGCTTCGCTGCGAATGGACTTCTCGGTAATCTGATCGACGAAAAAGTCGCGGTCGTGCAGCAGAACGGCGACGCAGAACGGCAGATTCATCTGCGCCGTCGTCATGCTCTTGGGCGCGTAGGGCCAACCGACGTGGAGCTTGGTGGCGCGGGT
>DASRIZ010000016.1:0-7417 GCA_035649735.1 Blastocatellia bacterium
AAAATTATAGCGGTGGCACCAGAAAGCAGAAAGCAGAAGGCAGAACAGAAGGCAGAAGGCAGAAGGCAGAAAGCAGAAGGCAGAAAAGCAGAAGGCAGAAAGCAGAAGGCAGAAGGCAGTACTTGAGATGCTGACCTCAGACTTCTTCCCTCTTGTAACGTTATTCGAAGAGCACCACAACTTATGGTAAACTGCGCGATCATAAAGGCGCTGGCGCTCAGGGGTTTGTTCGATGGTGGAAAATAGAATCATTTCCGCGGGTACCGAAGGCGACGACGAGAAGCAGTTTGAGTTGAGCCTCAGGCCTAAGTGGCTGCGCGAGTACATCGGTCAGCAAAAAGCTAAAGAAAATCTGTCGATCTTTATTCAAGCGGCTCGCAAACGCGGACAAGCTCTTGATCACGTTTTGTTGTACGGTCCTCCGGGGCTCGGCAAAACGACATTGGCGCACATCATTGCAAATGAGATGGGCAGTGACATCAAGTCCACCGCCGGACCGGTTATCGAAAAGGCCGGAGATCTTGCGGCGCTGCTGACGAATCTGGCAGAAGGCGATGTTTTGTTCATCGACGAGATTCATCGGCTCAATCCCACGATCGAAGAAGTCTTGTATCCGGCGATGGAAGACTATCAATTAGACATCATCATCGGGCAGGGGCCTTCGGCTCGCTCGATAAAGCTGGAATTGCCGAAGTTCACGCTGGTAGGGGCAACCACGCGAGCCGGCCTCATCAGCGCTCCGCTGCGAGGGCGGTTTGGGATACCGCTTCACCTGGACTTCTACCCGATCGCCGACCTGGACGTGATAGTAAACCGGTCCGCCGACATTCTTGGGGTAAAGGTTGAGTCTGCCGGAGCTCACGAAATAGCGAAGCGATCGCGCGGCACACCGCGAATCGCCAACCGTCTGTTGCGACGCGTGCGCGACATTGCGGAGGTGTTGCACGATGGCGATGTGACCGGTGAGGTGGCCGGACTCGCTCTCGATCGCATGGAGGTGGATACTTACGGGCTCGACGAGGTTGACCGTAAGCTCTTGTTGACGATCATTGAGAAGTTTGACGGTGGGCCGGTTGGGCTCGGGACACTTTCGGCCGCCATCAGCGAAGAGAAGGACGCTATTGAAGAGATCTACGAACCCTACCTGTTACAGATTGGGTTTCTAAACCGCACGCCGCGCGGTCGGATTGCGACGCGGCTGGCCCACGATCACCTGGGGTTGGATTTCAGAAGGGCGGGCAGCCACTCCGATCAAGCAACCTTGTTTTAAGCATTCTACGCCTCATTTGGAGTGCGCCGCCCTCTCCCACCTCGACGGCTACGGCATGCGTGGCGGCGCTTTCGTAGGTGGTGCTAAGTCGGTTGAAAGCGCATATACACAAAGCCATTTCACGCCCTTGATGGCCTTAGCACCACACTGCGAAAGCGCCGCCACTCATGCCACACCCGTCGAAGTGGGAGAGGGCGGCGCACTCCAAATTAGTCGTCAAATGCAAAAAAGCGCGGCGCAATCCAAATTATTGAACCCACCACCTTCTTTGTCGGACACTTTCTGAAATTATTTGCAACCTTCCATGTTCCGAAGCCACTTACGCCGTGAACGAGGCAGATCGAGCAGCAGAAAAAGTTGAACTTTCATCTGTTCTCGCCGTTTCAAAAGGCAGCTCAGGCGGGAGTAATTGGCTTAGTTTAGAGAGATTAGCGATGCAACGAATGAACAGATCAACGCACGCACCGGTTGGAGCAGCTCTCTTTTTGTTTCTGGGCGTGGCCATCCTCCCGGTGTCGTTACGAGTCACGGGAGTTGAAGTCAGTTTCAGTCCAAGATTCGCAGCGGCGATGGATGCGTGGCACGAGGTTGCCGCTGTTTTTGGAGCCGACTATCAGGGGGTGCCAGCCTCCGAATTGGCGGTCGTCAAAGACCTGGATACCGACTTGAATAACCCGACCGGGAGCTCTGAGAGTGCACCCGGTACTCACTTTGCGTGCTCTCGACAGGCTGAGGGAGATCCCGCTGCCGAGGTCCGAACAATCGGCGTTCGTTCCATCAAATCTGTCTCAGCGCCACGCGCCGGGTTCAAAGCAGCGTCGCGCCGCTCGGTTTCATCGGCTCACGCAGCAATGGTCGCCGCAGCGGAAGCAATCAAGGCGAGCTTTGAGAAACAGGTGCCCAAGATGAGCGCTTTTGGAACATTCAAGGCAGCTTCGTGGAACCGTGAAGAGCTGCTCAAAGGTTTAGACAAACAATTGATCAATCTCTCGGTTGAGCAGATCGTTGAAGCCCAGCGTTCTCGAACTTCAAAGAACATGCGAGTCCTGTTTCGGCATAAAAGAGCCGTGGCGGGCGCGTCGCCAAAGGCGGCCGAGCGCAAGGGTTTCTCGGCTATCGCTTCTGCCCGCAGCCGCGAGTGTGAACGCGCGACTCTCACCGGTATGACAATCCCAAATCCAGAACACAGCGAGTTTTGAAGGTTCAGCAGCTTGATCGGTCGTCGATAAGCTTCGGTGTAATCCGGCACCAGGAGTAGCGAACCCCGACTCACCAGCGTCAGCTTCACAAAGGTTGATCCACATACTTTGTAATCCAACGGCTGACCCGTATTTGACTCCGTCCATTACCAAACTTAGAATCGCTCCATCAGAAACCACCGTTTGGGAGCACAACATGGGTCCGCTTGGAATGCCGGAGTTGCTGATCGTGGCGCTGATAATAATGATTTGGCTTACCATCCGCGCCAGTAACCCGAATAAGCCTGTTTGACACTCTGTAAGACGAGGCATAGAATCGCACCAGCTGAGTTCAATTGTTAAGGAGCACAAAATGGGTCCACTTGGAATGCCGGAGCTGCTGATTATAGCGCTGATAATAATCATTCTGTTTGGAGCGCGTCGAATACCGGAGGTCGCTAAGGGACTTGGAGAAGGAATCCGACACTTCAAGACTGGAATGCGTGGCGATGAGGCTCGCGAGATTGAAGAGAAGAGATACCGCGACGATGATCGTAAGTATCGCGACGAGCCCGCGCGCAAAGAAGAGCGAAACGCGTCAACGTAAGCAGAATAGAGGCACCACTCCCACCGCACCTTTCGGCTCCGTTTATTCATCTCATGCAAACAGCACTGCACTGGTGCCAGTCTGTCGTAGGTGCTGTTTAGACTTTCGGAATTAGTTTAAGAATCGCAGATGTGCGGGTTTATTCGAACTCATCGGTGAGCATCTGGCGTCCGGCGAATCCGGCGTCTGTCTCGTGCCACCAGCCTATTTCATCCTCGTCCGGTTTCCAGCAGAGATAAACTATGCGGCCGTCGCGGTCATAGGGGAAGTCGACGAGTCCTGTCCTGAGATCCTTTACGTGAACTCCGACGTATTCAATCTCCTGAATTGCCTCGCTAAATGCAATGAGGTGAGTGATGTAGGTGGGACCGAACGGACTGCCTCCACCGCCTTCGGAAGCCTTTTCTCTCGCGAGATCAATTTCGACTCGCATATCGAGCAGCGCCTCGCGCTCCTTTGAGACGCGCGCCAGCAACTTCCTAAGCCGCGGCATCAAGCTGCGGGCCTCCTGCAGAGTGAAGGTTCTAACCGACTCAGTATCGTCGTCGTACATTGAAGAACTTTCCATAAGATTGTATGAATGCTGCACTAACCCGCTGTGAGAATCAAGGAACGGGAAAGTAGCATAGACTTTAGTCTGTGTGCGTACAAACTAAAGTCTATGCTACGCGCCGGCGTACTACTTCTTCGATGCAGAGTGTCCGATCGGATAGAAGCCCGGGAGTTCCACCGGCAGCTTGCCCTTGAATTCGATTTCGCCGAGAACCGCTTTAAGCGCGGCTTCTTCCGCGGCGGGGTAATACTCGTATGCCAAAATGTAACTCGGAAGCTCCGGCACGAAAGATATCAAATAAGGGCTTCCGTAGAGCACAAACGCAAATGGCTTTTGGATCCCGGATAAATGCCTCAACAGACTGATCTCGCCCTCGCTCATGTCAATCGAGCCCTTGAACGAAGAGACCCGAATAAATGCGTTCACTATTACCGTATCCGAAAACGCCGCAAGCTTGCGGATTAGATCAAGCTCTGCCGGGGAAGTCTTGTCGGTCACGTAGACCGTCATCGAGTTCGGGTGTCGTTTGACCAATTCCTGGAAGAAAGCCCGACCGGGGACTCCATCGCGCCAGCCTTCGCTGTTATCGACCATCGTAATAAACAACACCTTCTGTTCGGACGCGAGTTTCAACGGCAAGACACTTCGCTTGTCTCGCACAAGAGTGATCGCGCTCTCGATGATCTGCTTTGCCGTTCGTTGGTGCTCATCATTGCCAAGCACCTTATCGAGTTTGCCGATGTCCACCAATCGCTGTCGATCGAGCCCGACCTTCGCCTTAGCGGTTAGGATTCGCTTGACTGATTCGTCGATGCGCGATTCCTTGATTTCACCGGAGTCGACCGCGCGTTTCAGCGCGACAAAGGCCTGCTCGACGCTCGGCGGGTACAACACGATGTCGGCGCCTGCCTTGACGGCGCGAACCGCGGCCTCTCCTTCGGGATAGTGTTTGACGACGCCGCCCATGTTCATCGCATCTGTGAAGATTACACCGCCGAATTTAAGCTCGCCGCGGAGAACTCCGTCGAGCATCATTGGAGAAAGCGTGGCTGGAAGATTGCTGTTCTCAATTCGCGGCAAAGCAATGTGCGCGCTCATAACGCCGCCGACGCCTTCGTCGATCGCCGCCTGAAACGGCGGCAGTTCGATTGTGTTCAAGCGCGCGCGGTCAACGTCGATAATCGGAAGCTCCAAATGCGAATCGGTTGACGTGTCCCCGTGGCCTGGAAAGTGTTTTGCAGTGGCCATGACACCGTGCTCTTGCGAACCTCGTATGTAAGCGCGAGCCATCCGAGCGACAAGGAGCGGATCTCCACCGAACGAGCGAATGTTGATGATCGGGTTACGCGCGTTGTTGTTAACATCGACAACCGGGTAGAAGTTGACTTGAACGCCGATAGCTCGGGCCTCTTCAGCGGTGATGCGACCTGCTTGATAGGCCATATCCGGGTTTGCTGTCGCGCCCATCGCCATCGCTCGCGGCAGACGTGTTGCGCCGATGTAACGCAACCCTGCGCCGCCTTCAAAGTCGGCAGTAATCCACAGTGGAACCTTGGCCAGCTCCTGCAGGTGATTTATGAACAAAGCGACGCCGGCAGGTTCGTGAAGGATGTTGACCTCTCCAAGCATATGATATCCGCCGACATGGAATTCGGTGATGTCCCGGCGGGCTTGCTTAAAAGCTTCGCTGTCCTGACTGAGGAACATGCCCACGGTCGCGGGGATGATCAGTTGACCTATCTTCTCATTGAGCGACATCGAGGCGAGGGTTTTTTCTACCCATGACTTCTCTACGGCGGTCGGTTTTTGCTTTTGAGCCCGGTCCGCCGGCAGCGAAGCGAACACGTTGGACGTGCTCAAAAGTACGAATGTCAAAGCGATTCTTTTGATAACCGACAAATTGATACCCCCAGGTTTTATCATCGGGCGAAGCGTGAACCTGCTTTCCAGAATCAAGCAGCCGAGGCGACGTCTTTGGCCTGCGCCGGTTCCTTCGGAGAGGGCTGCCAACCCGTGCGATTCAAGTTTCGCAAGATGGCAGCGGTCGCAATCACCCCGCCGAGTAGGAATCCGGCACCCTTCAGCATCTCCCCGAAAATGAGATAGCCGATGCCGAACAGATAAGCGTAGATCAACACGCATCCGAGAAACCAATTCACAAACTGGATTGCAAGCCCGCCGCTCGCGGATGAAGCCGAAAGGCCCGCCTCCGAGGCAACTCGATTCCAACCCGGTCCATCGGGCTGCACTTTGCGATAGAAAGTCGCCAGCGTTTCCAATGGCTCCGCCCGGGTAAGCATCGTAACCGCGACCCAAACGACGGTCGTTACCGCGACAGTAACAAGCATCAAGTAAGCGAAGTCCCTTGGATTATCGCTGTCCCACTTCAGGTACAACTGTAAGAAGAGCGAGCAGACCGCGGCGCTGATCATTGCTGATACTTCGGACCACGCGTTTATTCGCCACCAAAACCAGCGCAACAAGAGCACCGTACCGGTGCCGGCGCCGGTCACCAGGAGTAGCTTCCAGGCGGCGCCGATTGAATCCAGGTAAAAAGTTACAATCAGAGAAATTATCATCAGAAATAGCGTGACCAGTTGTGAAGCGATCACGTAGTGGCGTTCGCCTCCGTCGCGTTTGACGAACCGCCGGTAGAAATCGTTGATCACGTAAGACGCTCCCCAGTTTAGCTGAGTGCCGATCGTGGACATGTAAGCAGCGGCAAACGCGGCCAACATAAAACCGCGCAGGTACACCGGGAAGACATTCGGATCCATCAAGGTTCTGACATAACCAGCCTCTTTGTCCGCAAGATCGGGATAGAGGACCAGCGATGCCAGCGCTGTGAGTATCCACGGCCACGGCCTCAACGCATAATGAGCGACATTGAACCACAGCGTTGCCAGCAGCCCGTGCCGTTCGTCCCTGGCTGAGAATATCCGTTGCGCGACGTAACCGCCGCCGCCGGGCTCGGCGCCCGGATACCAACTCGCCCACCAGTTTACGGCGAGATAGGTGAACAACGTGATTGCAGGCATCCATACCGAGTCCAGCTCCGGGAAGAATGCCAGCCGTGAACCCTCCTGACCGCTTGCCGCGTCAATCGCCGCGATCTTCATTTTTAGGGCATCCATTCCGCCAACCGCGTTGACCGCAAGCACGGCGAGCACAATCACCATTCCCATCTTGAGTACGAATTGAAACAAATCGGTTACAAGCACGCCCCACAGCCCCGAGATCGTTGTGTAGAACGCAGTAAAGAGGAGCAGACCAATGACGACCTTGAGAGCGCCAGCCTTGTCGAGCCCGAGGGTTATCTCGAGTATCTTGACCATAGCCAGGTTTACCCAGCCCATGATGATGCAGTTGATCGGCAACCCAAGATAGAGCGCTCGAAACCCGCGCAGGAACGCGGCAGGCTTGCCCGAATAACGCAGCTCGGCGAACTCCACATCGGTCATCACACCTGCGCGCCGCCACAATCGAGCATAGAGGAAGACCGTGAGCATCCCGCTCATAACGAAGTTCCACCACAGCCAGTTACCTGCGATTCCGTTCTTGGCGACAAGACCAGTAACCACAAGAGGCGTGTCGGCTGCGAAGGTGGTCGCGACCATCGAAGTGCCTGCCAACCACCAGGGCACGTCGCGGCCTGACAGAAAGAAATCAGTGGTGCTGCCGCGGGCTCTGCGCGCGTAGTAGATTCCAATTCCGAGATTGAATAAGAAGTAAGCGGCGATGACCGACCAGTCGAGAAGTGATAGTTTCACCAGGTAGACCTCAAGTTGATAATCCTTTAGGCCGAGTCT
>DASRIZ010000017.1:0-4072 GCA_035649735.1 Blastocatellia bacterium
CATTCTTGTTGGGACCAGCGCTCCTGGCTTGCTCGATCTACGGGCAACTCCAGTCGATGCTGCCATTCCTGGAATTGATATTCACGCGCAGGTGCTCGAGCATCTATTGACCGGCAAATTCCTGGAACGTCCAGACTACGCCGTGGCGCTTGAGGAATTTTTGATCTTGGCGTTGGGGATCATGCTCGCTTTCACTTTGCCGCGGGTTTCAGCCAAGACGTCCGCAGCGATAGGTTTTTTGACAATCGCCCTCGTCCTGCTGGGTGGGTGGGTCTTATTCCATTATTGGCGCGTCTTTATCGATCCGTCCTATCCAGCCCTGATTTTGGGGGGCATGACGACAGTGATCACCTTCTACACTTATCACAGCGTGGAAGCACAGCGGAGCCAGATCCGCCACGCCTTCGGCCAATATCTCGCCCCCGCGCTCGTCGAGCAGTTGGCGCAGTCGCCGGAGAAACTTGTGCTCGGTGGGGAAGAACGCGAGATGACCATCCTGATGAGCGATGTGCGAGGCTTTACCTCAATTTCCGAGTCGTACAAAGATGACCCGCAAGGCCTGACGTCGCTTATGAACCGGCTGCTCACACCCCTCACGAATACGATCGTTAGTCATGAAGGAACCATCGACAAGTACATCGGCGATGCCATCATGGGCTTCTGGAACGCACCGTTGAATGTTCCGGACCATGAACTTAAGGCGTGCGCGGGAGCACTTGACATGATTGACCGCCTTGAGGCGCTCAATCTCGAGCGTGAACGGGAAGCCCGGGCTGGCCAACCATTTCTGCCGTTTCGCATCGGCATAGGCATCAACACGGGTCGATGCGTTGTCGGCAATATTGGGTCTGACCTGCGCTTTAACTATTCGGTTCTCGGGGACCCGGTCAACGTTGCAGCACGTCTGGAGGGCCAGACAAAATTTTATGGCGTTCCGATCATCATCGGAGCGAGAACCGGGCACAAGGCTAAGGAAAAATTTGCGATCCTCGAACTCGACCTCATTACGGTGAAGGGAAAAACCGAGCCGCAAACCATTTACGCCCTGCTCGGCCGCGAGGAAATTGCCACCGGCAGCGACTTCCAAGACTTGCGCAAGCTCTGGTCAACGATGTTGTACTGTTATCGAAGCCGCGATTGGGAAGGCGCATTAGAGGCAATCGAGTTGTGTCAGTCGGCCAAGAACACTTTTGGTCTTACGACTTTGTTTAATTTGTACAAGACTCGCATTCAGGCTTTCCGGGAAAGCGCACCGCCTGCGGATTGGACAGGGATTTTCGTCGCGGAGACGAAGTAAATATTTTTACGGCTGGTTTGATGTTGGCAAGGGGCTAATCAAAAATATCGTTCCGGAACTTTAATCACGTCGCCGGGTAAGATTGGAACCGATGCCGATATGGGGTACTCGCGCATGCTGCTCTCGCCGCGTCGCTGGATCTGAACGGTCGAGCGGCTTGCGCGATAAGTAGGGCCACCTGCAATAGCGAGTGCGGTGAGCACATTAAGCCCACTCTTGTAGGCAAATTCGCCAGGTTTTTCCACTTCGCCCATTACGTAATAGGGTTGAAGCGTGGCGATGGTCACGGTCACTTTGGGATGTTTGAGATATTCGCTGCGGAATTTTTTGGCCAGTGCTTGCTCAAGCTCGGACTGTGTCAAACCTTTCGCCTCAATGGTTCCGGCAAGCGGCAAGGAGATTTGGCCGCTTTGATTGAGCTGGTATTCACCGCTGAGCTTGTCTTCCCCGTATACGTACACCGTGATCTTATCGCCTGGCTGAAGCTTTGCAGGCCCGGTCGCGGCCGCCGCTAATGATTGTTGCTCGGCCTCACTAAGAGTGCCGACAGAACAACCAGAAGCGAGAATGGCCACAGCGAGTAGAGCGCTACAGACCAATACCCCTCGTAACATTGCGTCTCTCATCCCTTTCGGCTCAGCGCTAACAAAAGAGGTCTGTCGTGCGCACCATCAACCATGGATGTGAGGGAATATAATTGGAGAACGGTTAATTGCCGAGTGCCACAGCCCCGAAGTTAAGAGCCCACCGGCAGCCATAAGCCCAGCCTAGCAAAGTAGCAACCCAACCACACGTTGGGAGTCAACAATCCCGCAAGGCCAACGCCTTTTCTATAACGCACACGGAGTTGTCGGTAACACCGATACCTCAACCACGTATCCCAAGAGTGCCATAGGGAGACTTGATCTGGTAAGACCCGCCCTGCGATCCTGTTACAAATCGAAACGTACCGCGTGTCGCCTGTATAGTGACGGCGCCGGCAGATTTATTCGGATCGTACACGAACTTATCGAGACGGACGCTCGATTTTGATCCAACACTGAGACTGCTGTTATCGCGAAATTGCAGATCCGCTTGACCACTATCCCCGGTTCGTACCGTCTCCTGCGAATAAACGCTGGCACCACCTGAAAGCGTTCGCGTACCGCCGTGACTTCCTTCAGCCTGCGGCCTGACCGAAGTTGCTTTGCCGATCTGTTCCTGGGCGCTCGCGGCTGTTGCTTGCAGGGCCAACAACCCTCCCAGCATGAATAGCGGAATCAAATTGTGGCTTTGCATGTCGCGTGCTCCCTCAAAAAACTCGGGCGCTTATCAAAAGGGCCCTGCCCAGTCTGTGATAGATATCACAAAAAGTCGTATGTTGATAACGCAGTTTTATTAACTGTTCACTTTCTGTTCCAACCTCCCTGCTAGCGCCGACGGAGTGATCGAATGGCGCCCGCAAGCGAAGCCTCCGTGACACGGAACTGTCGGTGGCGAACGCTGCGCCAAACAGTGCGACCTCAAGAAAGAGAGCGAAGATTAATACGCCACTGTCAGGGTCCCGCAAAGGACTGCACATCTCGCCCAGCAAAAGCCCGACCATCAGCGAGGCAACCAAAAACTGGTATAGGCCTATTGAAGCGAATGCAACGAACGCCGATGGCCCAGTCGAGCCTTCCACGCTGCGGCAAAAATGACAGCACATCAATCTGCATATCGTGCCACGCATTCGTCAGGTCAAGCGGGGAAAACTGACGCAGCTTGCAATCGAAAACTTCTGTAACGATTTGTTGAAAAGTCTGTGTCGCCTCCTCGCCCGCAAAGAGGCAACCTCCGGCCTTTGCCTGAAAGTCAGCGACAAAGCAGGAGTCCTGGTTTACGGAATGGGCCGTTTTCCCGTGAGCTGAAGCTGGACATGTCAGACGAGATTCTGAGCGTTCATTGTTGCAAAATAAAACACAGCTAAAGGCCGAGCATCAAAAATAGTCGCCTGGGTAGCGGCGCAGTCGACGCGTTAGAGTAAGCGCGCCGCGATTAATGTCCGCTTCTGGCCTTCAACGGACATTTCAAGCGCATTGCGCAAATGTCCGCTGTCGGGGGTAAAGCGGACCGCACCAGCGAAATCAATAACTTAGCGAATGAAATACCGCTCGGGGTAATCAGCGGGGTAACACTCCGCAATGGTCCGGTCGCCCGTATCCTCGCAGCCGTGTCCGCTGGTGCGTTGGCTGGGCTGTCAGGGTGGCACACAGGAAGCAGACAGAATGCCCCGCGACGGCGCGATCATATTCGGTTATCTCATCGGCAAGCTCGATCCCAAAAGAAAAGCGCCGAACCGCCGACTGTCCAAAGAGGGTTACTGTGAATTGGAATGATCGGTGCCGGGCGCAGTGTCCGGATTTGTCCCGGGTGCTTTAGCCGCATGTTTTAAAACATGACGAGCGCCGAGCGCAGGCATTTTAACCGCTTGGGCTTGGGCAAACAGCACCCACGCAAACAGGAAGAGAAAATACAATACGTTAAAGAACGCCAACGGCAGCGATGTATCAATACCGAGGAATAGGCGCTCAAAGTGCAAGATGCCGTCCGTGCCGTAAAACAGGAACAGGTTAATGTTGCTCATCAAAATAAGCAGCACCGCCATGCTGCAGAACGACGCGTCCAACCAAAGAAGGATAACCGCCAGGACCGTAACGAGGAACAAATGGTTTTCGTGCACGCCAATGTTGAAAGTGTAGTAGCACAGAACCCCAATAATTGAAAAAAGGACGAGGTTTTTAAAATCTTTTTCAC
>DASRIZ010000018.1:0-5476 GCA_035649735.1 Blastocatellia bacterium
AACGGGCAGGCCCAGCGCTACTACACCTACACCCAGCAGCGCTTGCTTCGGATCGTTCCCCGCTATCAAGACCAGCATTACAACCACAAGACTCAAGAATAAGATTGGCGTAGCCGGATAACCCGGCGCGCGGTAGGAAGATTCTGCCCCACGCAGACGAAACACGATGACGGCGGCGACGGTCAATCCGATAAAAATCACAGTGACGAAAATGAAGTACGCAATAATTTGTTGAAACGTCCCAATCGCAATCAACACCGATGCGAGAGTTGCCTGCAAGGCAATCGCAGCAGCCGGGGTGCCAAAACGAGGGTGGATTGATGCCGCCCTCTTAAAGAATAGGCCGTCAGCGGCCATCGCATAATACACACGCGGCGCCGTCATGATGACCGCCGTCAGGCTTCCGAGCACTGATATCACCACGATACTCGTGAACACTTGCGCTCCGGCTGCGCCGAATAGCACCTGCCCGGCCTGCGCCGCAAAGGTCTCGCCGGAGCTCACGAGTTCAAGTGGAACCAGGTACATGAACGCAACGCTGGTGGCAACGTAAAGCAGCGTCACGATGCAAACACCAAACGCGATGGCGCGGGGCAAACTGCGTTGCGGGTCACGAACTTCGCCGCCCATCTTGCTCAGGTCCCACCATCCGCCAAACGAAAAGAAGCCCGCGAGCATAGCGCCTGCAACGCCGGTCAACAGCGGGGCTGAACCGGGTCGCTGGTGAGCGAACGGCGAGAGATTTCCCCACTCGCCAAATCCACCTAGAACCCCCCACAGGATTATGAAGCAGAGCGAAACGATCTTCAGCACCGCCAGGGATCGCAACAACCGCGCGCCAAGCCGCACACCAAGAATGTTGGCGACGGCCAGCGCAACAACCGCGCCGATCGCAACAGCCTTAGTTCCTACCGCGGATAGTTGAACGATGTAACCGACGTAGCTCGCCATCCCGACTGCCAGCGCCGCGGTCAGCCCAGGGTCCATCACCAGAAAGCACTTCCAACCGTACAGAAAACCAACTCGTGGACCGTAAGCCTCACGTAGATACACATAGCCCCCACCGGTCCGCGGGTATCTCGCCGCTAGCTCTCCGTAACAGAACGCGCCGCTCAAAGCCATCAAACCCATCGCAAGCCAGACCAGTATCACCAGCAAAGGCGAGCCCAGTGACTTAGCCATTTGCGCGGGTGTCAAAAAAATGCCGACGGCGATTACTTCGCCTACTACCAATGCAGTCGCTGAGCCTAACGTCAGCTCGCGCTTGAGCCCCTTTTGGGCCTCAACCTGCTGGGTGGTCTCGATTCTCACAATCTCCATGTATAAGTTATCGGTGAAGGATAGCCGCAATACGCCACAAGGGTAACCGCGTAGCGGTGTCCTCTCGGTAGCTTAAGTGGGTTGTGCGATACCCCTGGGCCGCGTAGCGGTTACCTATTTCACCGTAAATCGATTTTTACGAATACAGGTAAACCGCTACGCGGCCCGGGCGTATCGCCAATCCACTTAAGCTACCGAGAGGACACCGCCACGCGGTTACAATCAACGCAGCACCACCAACCGTTAGAACGAGAATCTAAAGGCAAGTTGGAAAGCACGCGGACCGCCTGAACCAAACACACCACCGGCTGTTGTTACGGCACGTCCGAAGCTGGAAGACTTCAAAAAGCCTGGAGAGCCAGGGTCACTACTGTCGCGCACCAGCGCATTCGCAAAACCGGAGTAATTTACGTTAGAGACGCCAAGCACGTTGGTGACATTGAACACGTTGAATACTTCGACGGCAGGCTCCAGTTTTGTTCGTTCTCCAAGACTAAATACCCTGGACACGCGGAGATCGAATGAATTGAACCTGTCATTGAATCTCGCGTCGCTGCTGACCAACGGGAGGGGCTGCCCGTTTATGCCGCCGCCGCTGTTCACCTCCTGAATGAACGCATTCAACTCCGCGGCGTTGTGAAACAGACGGCCGCCGGCGTTGCGTTGCAGCAACGGGATCCGCGTGCTCGCGTCGGGAAGCAGGATATCCATCGGCACACCTGACGCGACCGTCCAGATTGGGGCAAGCCTGAAGTCGCCAGGCAGTTCGAACAGGCCGGAAAACGTAAAGCGATGGCGCTGGTCGTTTGGCGGCGGGCCGTACTCTAGTTCGAGATTGTTCGAATCGAGCGGGCCCGCGGCAAACGGGATCTGGTCGTCGTTCGCATAGTTGAAAGCGCGCGACAAGGTGTAAGAAGCGCGGAACTGATAATGATTGGAGAATCGTTTCTCCAGACTCACGAGCAAACCGTCGTATTTGGTCTTGACGCTCGACTCGAGATTCACGACCCGGTCGGGGCCACCCACAACCGGGTTGAAGACGCTCCCGATCGTGCGGCCGATGATGAAATGAGTGCCAAAATTGTGCAGGAAGTCGGCGCGTAAAACAAAGTTCGAGCCAAACTGTTGCTCGATCCCAAGATTCGTTTGTTGCACCATCGGGTTCTGCAGCTTGTTATCGATGATGTTGATGCCCCCTGCACCCGCGCCGGGCAGGGGAAACCCGGTAAATGGATTCGCGATGGTTGGAGCGAACGGAGGAAACATACCGGTGTTCGGATCGAGGAAGAAAACATTGCCGGCGCGCACTTCAATCGCAAGGGTGCGACCATCCAGCCCGCGTTCGAGCGACTGAATCTCCAGCGTCACACGGTCGTAATAGATTCCATAGCCACCGTGTACGCTGGTTCGCGCATCTCGCGTGGCCCAGTTAAAACCAACGCGCGGCCCGAAGTTGTTCTTATCTCTCTTCCGCTCGCCTGACAGAAAGGGCAGTATGAGGGGATTCAACTCGCCGGTCCGGCTGACGTTCTTAACGTCGGTGTCCAGCTCGTAACGCAATCCGAGATTCAGCGTGAGCCGCGGGTGCACGCGCCAATCGTCCTGAATAAAGAAGGCAAAGTGATTGTTGTCGGAGTCGGGAATGATCAGCGGTTTATCAGGCGTCGCGCTTCGAAGTGTGACCGCAAACAACAGATCGTTGTCGTCAACCTTACCGTCGCCATTGTGATCGAAGGACGGAAAGTCCTCGATCAACTCAATACGCCCTTCCTGGAAGACGCCGAGGTTGAAGTCCGAGTCTATTCGCTGTAGCTCGCCCCCGAAGTTGAAAGTATGTTTGCCCTTCACCCACGAAAACGTCTCAGCTACCTGAATTCGATTCATCCGCGTTTGCTGTGGAACTCGAAAGGATGCGCCATCCTGGATGCTTGGAAACGTCAGCTGCGGACCTGGCGTGACCGGCTGGGTCTTGTTGATGAAGTTGATGACGCTAAACCTCAGATTGTTGAGCATTCGCGGATTGATCACGTCCGTCCAGTTTGTAAGAAACGACTGGTAGTGGTTTTTGCTCGCCTGGCGTTCGGATGCAGAACCGATCGGACGGATAAGAGTGCTCGCGCCCAGGTCGTCCGCGCGTTCGATCGAATATCGGAAGTTCAGGCTATTAAGGTCCGTTGCGCTCCAGTCGCCGCGAATCGTCCCCAGCAGGTCGTTCAATGGTGCAGGCGCGAAGCCTCGGGTTATCGAACGAGCGATTGTGTCGCGTTGACCTACCAGCACCGCGCCATCCTGATTGCGATACTCAAAAGCGCCGAACCAAAACAGCTTGTCTTTGATCAGCGGCCCGCCAAGCGTCGCCGAGTACTGTTCGCGGTCAAAGGGTGGCTCGGGATTGCTACGATCGAAAGTCGCCGGAATCGCTTGTAGTCGCCGATCGCGATAGAAGAAAGACGCCGACCCGTGCAGGGAATTGGTGCCCGATTTGGTCACGATATTGATAACCGACGAGCCCGATCGGCCGAGCTGCGCCGAAAAACGATTGGTGGCAATCTGAAACTCCTGCACCGCATCCTGTGAAATGTTTTGCAGGGTGCCGCCCACAACGTCATCGTTGTTGTCCGCGCCGTCGATCGTGACGTTCCCACCGCGTCCGAGTTGGCCGGCGGAGGAGATCAGCACGGTATTGGTCTTGGTCGGATCGAAATTCGGGGCAGGCGAGTTGCCGGGCGCAAGGAGAGCAAGTTCAAGAAAATTGCGGCCATTCAGCGGCAGGCTTTCAATCTCTTTACGACGGACCACTCGATCAACAACTGAAGATGATGTCCGCACCAGCGGCTCCATCGCAACCAGTTCGTCGATAATAATCGTGACGCTAGCCTGCCCGACTTCTAGAGTAACGTTGAAGTTCTCAACCTGCCCAACGTGAAGGACAATCGCAGGGTAAACCGCGCTCTTAAAACCGGTCTGCTCAACCCTAAGCTCATACTCGCCCGGCCCAAGGCTTGTCACCACGAAAAGTCCTTCTTCGTTTGTCTTCGTCTCTCGTTTGCTGGCGGTGGCCTTAGCCGCGACAACAACCTGGGCTCCGACAATCACTGCGCCCGCCGGATCAACTACTCGCCCGCTTAACGTCCCGCTCGTAGACTGCTGCGCGCTCGCCGTACCGCTCGCAGCAACCAAAATCATCAGTAACAACACAACTGTCAGTTTGAATCGCATTGCAACTCCTTCGAACGAAGAGTTTGAGACCTGAGTCCAGGACAGGTCCTTGTCTGCGGCAGCGAGACCGCACCGGCCGATACAATGACTAAGCGACTAGAAACGAATGTTCAGCCTTGAGGGCCGTGTGATGCCGTGAACCGATGATTCCCAGGCTGACGATGGAATTGGTTGTCGCGCTATGACAGCGACCGGGCGAGAATAGTCGAGGATGCAGATTTTGTCATTAAACCATCGGAGAAGAACGGGCTATAACCACGGGCATAGAGACAGAAAGCCCGCTGTCTTATTCGGATGAGCCAAGCCGCTTCTTAGCCTCATCTATCAGCTCGTTGTTTTGCTCGTAGGATAACGTCGCGACAGTCGCGTCGTTACTCACTCGGGGCGGATATTGATGACTGCCATAGACGGGATATGCTTCCGTTCGCAGGTGGGCGAGCATATGATGGCCGCGACGTGTTGCGCGTTCGTGACGCACCGCTGATATGTCCACGGGCGCGACCACGATTCTCTCCCCCGGTCCTGGCGACGCTTCCGCCAGCACTCGACCATCAAAGTCGATGACCTGACTTCCGCCTGGCCAGGAGTATGGCGGATAGTGCTTCAAGCTCGCTCCCTGATTCGAGGCGACGACGTACGCGATGTTCTCGATGGCCCGGCAGCGATTCACTACAGTCCACCAGTCCATCGGCGCGGTAGCTCCCCACGGATCCATATATGCCGAGACGCGCACCAGCACTTCGGCCCCGTTTGCCGCGAGCTGGCGAATTGCTTCCGGGAACAGCCAGTCGTAGCAGATCGCGCAACCTATGCGACCGATCGGCGTGTCGGCTACCGGAAACAGCGGCTCGTCGTAACCCTCAAGATCGTGTGGACTAGTGTGCACTTCGTAGGGGATCCAGGTGTTCACCTTGCGATATTTATAAAGCACTCCTTC
>DASRIZ010000019.1:0-11379 GCA_035649735.1 Blastocatellia bacterium
GGAAGACATAGCCAACGGAGCGAATGTGCTTCTTCACACGCTGCTCAAGCTTGATTCTCTTACGTTCAACTAAGGAAGATGCGTGATGCGTGAAGCAGCAGTCCGTGGTCCGTAGTCCGTAGTAGTCCGTCTTCCGTAGTACTCCATCGCCGGCCTATTGAGCGAGAATTCTTTAAGCAGATCAACTACGACGACCGAGTACTTGCTACTTACCACCGACTACGGACTACGGACGTTTCACGCATCACGTTTCACGCATCACGTTTCACTCAGGAAGCAGGTTTGAAGGCGCCTTGCAGCCGGTAAGTTCCCCACGCAACAACGAGCGACGCGCCGTCACCAGCCTTATCGAGTGTGATCTTCAACAGATCTTGAGACGCGCTGTCTTTCACAAAGTTCAACGGAGCTTCGAGCACAACGGTTTCCGCTTTTAGCGGCCGGGTGATCGCCGATGAAACAAGCAGGGTCCAGTTTCGTTGTTCGTCAGGGCGCGAGAAGATCGCATATTTTCCCGGCGGAAGCTTCTTGCCGCCGAAGTCCAACTGGATGGTTGTCTCGAGCGTGGTCGGGTTGTTCATTCCCATAAACCAGGCGAGTCCCGGTTTGATCATCTCGTCAAGGTTTCTCCCAGCGAGTTTTGGCGTGCCGTAGTGAATCGTTACCTTCCCGCCGGCAAGCGCGACGCTCGTTTCGTCCTCTCCGGGCCCGTGCGCGCTGACTTCCGTCCCAACGAGCGCGACCACCAGGATCACAAGTAGTGCTTTCTTCATGGCTTTACCTCTCAATCTAATACTACAGGCTAGCCTATTCCGCGGCGGCACGTCGGTCAAGGGAGTGAGATAGTCGACTGCCTTTTGGAAACATCGAAGATGGAGGATGGAGGATGGAAGATCGAGGATTGAAAAGATGGAAGATCGAAAATTGAAAAACTTCGCGGGCGAGCGCGGCAGCGAGCTAGGCAATTTTCCGTCTTCCATCCTCCATCTTCCATCCCCATCTTCCATCCTCGCTTGCAGTTCCAGCCCGCAACAACTATCTTCCTGCCTCAGGATCCAGATTCCTATCTAGCTCACGCTTCCACGGAGGTGCCTTATGAAACGCATTCGGGTTCTCGGGATCACAGCTCTGACCGGTATAGTCGTGTTCTCTTCCCTGCTCACCGCTGCGCCGTCGATCCCGGCGTTCGCGGTTCCTGACAAAGAAACAGCGCTTGACCGCTACATTGCCAAACCCGATTCCAGCTATTCGTGGAAGCTTGTGAACACCATCGCCGGCGAGGGCTACAAGGGCTACGTCATCGATCTGGCGTCACAGACCTGGCGCAGCGCCGCCGAAGTCGATCGGCCGGTTTGGAAGCACTGGCTGACAATAGTCAAACCCGACAAGACCGCATCGAACAAAGCTCTTCTTTTTATCGGCGGCGGAAGTAACCGCGATGCCGCACCCACCAAGATCTCCGACAGGTTAGTGTCCTTCGCGATGGAAGCCAACACGGTGATCGCCGAGCTTGGAATGGTGCCCAATCAACCGCTTTACTTCTCAGACTCGAAAGACAAGGGCCGCTCCGAAGACGATCTGATCGCCTACAGCCGCGTAAAGCAAATGAAGACCGGCGATGATACGTGGCTGGTGCGACTGGCGATGGTCAAGAGCGGGGTTCGCGCTCTTGATGCAATACAGGAGTTTCTTGCGAGCGACGCGGGCGGCAAGCTCAAGATCGATCAGTTCGTAGTTTCAGGCGGATCGAAACGAGGCTGGACGACATGGCTTGTAGGAGTCGTCGACAAGCGAGTCATCGCCATCATGCCGACGGTGATCGATGCGCTGAACTCCGAAGCGATCACCCGCCATCATTTCGAGGCATACGGTTTCTTCTCGCCGTCGCTAAACGATTACGTCAATCACAAGCTGTTCCCCGACAAAATCGGCACTCCCGAATATCAACATATTCTGGCCATCGAAGATCCTTACAACTATCGCTCGCGCGACCGGCTCAAGATTCCAAAGTATCTGGTGAACGCCTCGGGAGATCAGTTCTTCCTGCCGGACAATTCACAGTTCTATTTTGGCGAGCTTCAAGGCGAGAAGTATCTTCGCTACACTCCCAACGCAAAGCACAATCTCGCGGGCACCGATGCTCGCGAAAGCCTGCTTTCGTTTTATCAAGCGGTCATCAACAACAAACCGCGCCCGACGTTTTCGTGGAAGAAAGAAAAAGACGGCACATTGATCGTCACCGTAAAGGACAAACCCCGCGAGGTGAATGTCTGGCAAGCGACCAACCCGAAGGCGCGAGACTTCCGAGTCGACACGATCGGGAATGCTTACACCAGCAGCCCGCTTAAAGAAGACAAACCCGGGGTATACGTCGCTCGGGTGAACAAACCGGCCAGCGGATTCACAGCATTCTTTGTTGAACTGGTTTATGACAGCGGCGGCAAATACCCGTTCAAGTTCACCAGCGAGGTGAGCGTGTTGCCTGATGTACTGCCCTTCAGCTTTCCGAAGAGGGCGGAATAGCGCTCGAATTTACCGTCCCAACTACGGCGCCTCGTCTAACGCCGCGATCAGCGCGTTCGCCAGAATCGGCGCGCGCTCGTCGTGCTTTAGATAGCAATAGACCGGCACACTCTGGCTGCGGATCCAACCCGCCCAATCGAGCATCTCATCTTTAGAGTAGTCGCCTTTTCGCAAGCGCATGTACACAAACGAACCGGTTACTTCGCGAGGCGCATCGGGTCCTTCGTCTTCTTCCTTTTCAACGACTCCTAACGTCGTCTTGTACTTTCGGAGCAGGTCGTAGACGTCGCCGGAAAACCACGACTCGTGTCTGAACTCGAATGCGAGCTTTCCCCTGCCGGCAAAGCTCGCCAGAAAGGTATCGAGTACTTCAATGTCCTTCTTGTAGTTGGGCGGCAACTGCACGAGGATCGGACCGAGCTTCTCTTTCAAGCCCGTCGCGCTCTCAAGAAAGAAGTTCATCTCGTCGTCGATGTTTTTTAGCCTCTTGAAGTGAGTGATCCGCTGGCTCAACTTTAGCGTGAATGAAAAGTTGTCGGGAACTTCATCGTACCAACTCTCGCAGAGCCTCGCGGTCGGCATGCGATAAAAGGTGTTATTGATCTCAGTCGTACGAAAGTGTTCGGCGTAGTAGGACAGATATTTCTTTGCTGGAAGCTTCTCGGGATAGAAGCTTCCCTTCCACTCTTTGTAGGCGAAGCCCGACGTGCCTACCAGAATCTGGTGTGTTTGGGCCGGTGGTGGCTTCATGACTTGCGCTTTGCGTATCGGCAGTCCTTTTCGTCTTTGCGCGAACCAGTATGTCTGAATGTCTTCTTTAGCGCAAAGACGCAAAGGACCGCCAACCCGCAAAGGTACCGGGCCTCATAGCTTGAAGTTGAAAACGATCGTAGTGGTGGTCGTCACCGGTACGCCGCCAAGGGTTGAAGCCTTGAACTTCCATCCGCGAGCTGCAGCCACCGCCGCGTTCCTCAGCACCTCCGGACCCGAAAGCGCTCGCGCTGAAGTTACATTTCCTTGTTCGCTGATCGTCACTTCTACCGAGACTGCGCCCGCCTGGTGGGCGACTCTGGCGGTCGCGGGATAAACGGGGTCGACCTTCTTTATTGCGCCACCCATCACCACCCCTGGCGATTGCCGAACAAGTTTTGGCGGCGGCTCGGCTGTATTAGCCGTACCGATCGGAACGTCGCCCGGTACCCCCGACGGCGTTCTGGTCTCGGTTCCTCCTCCGCGCGCGTCGGGACTGGCGATCGCCCGCGGCGGCATCGGCGCCGGCGGAGTTATCACTCTGGGCGGCTCGCTCGAGGGTTGAGGCGAAGCCGGCTGCACAGGCACGGCCGTCACTGATTCCTGATTCTGCCGGTTAGCGGCCGCATCGGTCTGGGTTGGTGGGGTGACCTCTACAGTTATCACTTCATTCGGCTGGAGCGGCTCTGATTGATCTTCTACCGCGGGAATCGCCGGCTGCGTTATCGGCGGAGCTGCCGCTGATAACACGACATACTGATTATCGAGGTGCGCATTGTACGCAAGCCCACCAATCACCGCGGTTGTTCCCAACAGAACAAAGACACCGGCGGCGATGGCTCTGGCGGTTAGCCGGTCTCGCTTTCTATCAACCGATGACGAAACGCCAACCGAGGAAGTTAATTCCCTCTCTCTCTTAGTCGTTAAAGCACGAGCTACCGGCACCAGCGCAGACTGATGAGCAGGTGAAATCGAAAGATTGATCCCGGCAACCGGGATTGCGCTTTCGACTAGCTTCAAGTCGGATATCTGCGGTTCACTTGAGACATCCAGCGACGCCACTTCGACCGAGGGCAGGTTCGAGGTAGCTGCTGAAAATGCCATTCGCGCCGGCTCAAGCGGACGCGGATCAACTCTGCTTGCAGCTGGATCGGGTTTCGGCGCTAAATCCGGTTGCGGGGTGACCTCCGGTGGAGGCGGACTCAATCGAAGAGCCGGCTGTTCTGCTGGTTTCTGCCGGGGCTTGGGCAAGTCACCTGAAGGCTGCTCCATCAATTGCGTGAGGCGGCTCGCGCGAACCGCATAGTCGCGCGCTCGCTCGGATTCCCCGCGGGCCTCGTGTATACGTTCCAGCGCGATGCACTCGCTTGCGGCCTCGGTCATCATGCCGGTTCTAAGGTAAATGTCTTTTAGCTTGATGTGCACATCGATGTTATCGGGCCGGTCTTCCAGTACCTTCCTGAGCATTGATACGGCCTGGCTGACCTTGCCGTAGGCGACCAGAATCTCAGCCTTTGAGATTTCCTGAATCACGAATCCGTCAGAGTTCGCGCCGAGATCGCTGGTAATCGGGTGAGCTGAGGAAAGTTGTTGCGGCGGATTTGCCCCGGCGGCCTCGACGCTGTGCGGCTTGTCACTGTTCCGAACCTTATCCGTACTGGGAACCCCAAGCAGTGTCATGAGCTTGCGAGTAGCTGCAAGCGCGTCGCGGTTATCCGGCTTGATGGACAGGGCTTCATTATACGCGTTCAACGCGCGTCTGTTTTCGCCCTTATCGTCGAGCTGGCGGGCAGCCGTGACGAACGCTTCAAATGCTTGTTCGTTCATCGCTTCCCGCAGGTAGAGCTCACCAAGTTTTATGCGTGTCGATGTATTGGACGGATCGAGTTCGACAACCTTACTAAAGACTTCCAGCGCGTCGAGAGTCGCTCCTTTGCGTGTAAGTGCGTCGGCAATTTCAAGATAGTGTTGCCGCGCTTCGCTGGGCAAACCGGCTTGACCATAAAGGTCGGCTAGCTTGGTCGCAGTTTCGGTATTGCCGGGGTCAATCGCGATGATCTTTTTAAGAGTTGCGATAGCCTTTCGTGCGAGGCCGTGCTCGATGTAGGCATCGGCGACTCTGGTGAACTGGGTGATCGCGTCGTGGACCTGGCCGTTGCTGGCATACAAATCCCCAAGAGTGTCGTTAACGTCGAGATCGGATGGATCGTCTTGAATGATCTTGCGATAGATATCGACCGCGGCTTGAACGTTTCGCTGAAGCACATATTGCTTTGCGGCGTCGAGAGCTTCTGATTTATCAAGGGACATACACCCTCCTCGAGAGCGCGTGGGTGCAATCAAAACAATGGTCACTGCGCTGCTTGCCGGTGCTGCGGGATGGGGGATCGGACACAGCTTAAGCTGAAGTCCTGTAGGGGCAGGTTTGGAAAATCGGTTGGCGGCTATTTAAGCACAGCTCACGATGGTTGCCTAGAGTTTTGATGTGCTGATTACCGAGGTTTTTTTTGGTCTTTTGTGGGGTTTCGAGCAAAGTACGAACTAGTTCCCCACACAGGGCGGGTCCCTTTGCGTCTTCGCGGTCCTTTGCGTCTTTGCGCGAACCTGTACGTTTGAATGTCTTGTTTAGCGCAAAGACGCCAAGGACCGCAAAGACGCAAAGAACTCGAACATGCTAGAATCTAACCGGCAACGTTGTTCAAACCAAATTCGTACATTTCTCTGATGGTAAATCCGAAGCTCTCTGAAATAGAATCTTCGACCGCCTCACCCGGTCAGCCCGGCGATGAACGGTCTACCGCACTCATACCAAAAACAGTCACAACTACTGAAGGCCCCGTCCCGCACGAGTCGCTTCCTCACATCGGGATAAGAGGATACCTGCGACTCGCACGCGTGGTGACCTCGTTTTTTCTGTTCATGCTTCGGGTGTTCCTCAACACTCGCGGTTGGCGGATCACCAAGCGATCCGAGGCTGAACTTCGCCGCCAGGAAGGAGCGCTTCTTCGCGAAAAGTTTCTCAAACTTGGCCCGACGTTTATCAAGACCGGCCAGTCGCTTGCGACAAGGGCGGACTTGCTTCCCGTCGAGTACATCCAGGAGCTGGCAAAGCTTCAGGATGAAGTACCGCCGTTTTCCACCGAGCAATCGCGGGCAATCATCGAGAGCGAGCTTCGCGCAAAGATCGACGACATCTTTGAAGACTTCGAAGACCAGCCGATCGCCGCGGCTAGTCTCGGGCAAGTTCATCGCGCTCGACTGCGAACTGGTCAAGTCGTCGCAGTCAAGGTTCAGAGACCGGACATCGATACCCAGATCGAGTTCGATATATCGGTGCTCCGTCGAATCGCCCGAAGACTCGAGCGTTATCCGAACCTTGTGCGCGGCGTGGACTGGCAAGGGACGCTTGATGCGTTTCATACCACGATCCACGAGGAGATGGATTACGAACAGGAGGCGCGCAACGCCGAGGTGTTCCGCCAGAACTTCGCCAAGTGGAAGGACGTGTATGTCCCTCAGATCTACAAGGTTTTTTCCACGCGCCGGTTGATCGTGATGGAGTTCATCGACGGATCGAAGGTGACCGACATCGAGCATCTAACCGCAGCCGGTCATGATCCGCACGAAGTCGTGAAGCTGCTGGCGCGTACTTACTTAAAGCAGCTTCTCGAAGACGGCTTTTTTCACGCTGACCCACATCCCGGCAACCTGCGAGTGATGGCTGACGGGCGGCTGGCGTTTTTCGACTTTGGCATGGTTGGCCGATTGGATATGAAGCTCCAGTCGAACCTGATCAACGCGTTCTTTCACGTAGTCGAGCGCGATGTTCACGGTCTTGTAAACGACATGGTGCGGCTTGGATTCATCGAGCTTTCCCCGGAAGACGAGGTGCGGTTCAAACCGATCATCGAAGGCCTGTTCAACCGCTATCTTGGGATACGACTTGGCGATGTGAACTTCAAAGAATTGATGTTCGACATGGCGGGCGTGATCTACGAGTTCCCTTTCAAGATTCCCGCGAGTTTCACCTATATCGTTCGAGCGGTGATGACGCTGGAGGGGATCGGTACCCAGGTCGATCCGGACTTTCGGTTTTTCGAGATCGCACGGCCTTATGCCAAGCGATTCATGTTCAAACGTGAAGGCCGTTACCTTCGAAGTTTGATTGTAGATCGGGTGATTCGGGGTGAGAGCGGCGAGATCGAATGGGGTAAGGTTTGGAAGCTTGCGAAGATGGCGTTCAAGTATTACACCAGCGGCGAGAATAAGCTTTAGGGTTGGCGTATTGAGCAGGTTCGACTGGCTAAGTGTCTCATTTAGGTCATAGCACACATGAACTTTCCACCAACAATGCTCGCTTCGGCTCTTTGCTTCGCCCTCTTCGCAGGCTGTCACCATTCGCCCAGTGCGCCGCCAAATGACCAGACGAGTGCCGAGTTTGAGAGCTTGTACTCTGCCTGGCATCAGGAATGTGAAAAGATCCGCTTTTCCAGCAATACCTATGACTACATCGGGTTGCCGAGCTACCGAAAGATTGTCGCCATTGGCAAGCCAGCCTTGCCGTCCTTGGAGCGAAAGATGGCGGAAGACAAAGGGTTGGACTTCATGCTTGCCTTCGCCGCGGTAGAGATTTGCGGCTGGGACAGACAAGAGTTCCGAGGTGGTAGTGAGCAAGAGTTCCGCGACCGGGTTCTACGGAAGTTACGCCAAAAATGAACGCCGTCTAACTCATGAGGTTCGCCGTACGAATACTCCTGGCCCCGATGCTTCTCGTTTGTGGAGCGTTAGCCCAAGATCGATCATTGCCTCTTTTCGAGAGCTATCCTGCCCCTCAGAAGTTCACAGGCCAGCCCTCCCCAGCGGTTATTGCGGGGCAACTGGCGCGCAAGTATCAAACCAGGATCAAATTGGGGACTAGAGCAGGCCCGAATTTCGCGGGGCACTACACTGTCGTAACTTGGGGTTGTGGGTCTGACTGCAGGTGGTATGCCGTCGTTGATGCCCGCACGGGCCGCGTGTATTTCAACCCTAACGCCGCGTCCGTTATCACCGTGCCTTCTCAGGACGAACCTTCTTTGCAATTCCGCATTGACAGCCGGTTGCTCGTTGTTTCCGGTTACGTGTGGGGGATAAGGGGGGAACCGAGAGAAGCAAAGTATTATTACGAGTGGAGGAATAATAGATTTAGTCTGTTGAGGAAAACCGGGATCAAGCGATATCGTAGTCCGTCGGCATAATAACGTAACATCGTAAGAATTCGTGGGCTGAACGAGCGTCAGAAAGACATCCTAGGAGCCCCAGCAGCTATGGCACTTAACCTCCGAGATGCAAACGTAGCGGATATTCCCAGGTTGGCCGAGTTGCACTTGCAAACCTTCAACGAAACGCATCGTGGCGGACGACCGGGCGGACCGTCATACGAATTACGGAAAGCTCAATGGCGCGAAGCCTTCGGCCGGCAAGACGGTAGCTGGTTTTCTCTTGTCATCGAAGACGACGATGGCGAGTTGGTTGGCTTCGCGAAGGGAACACCTCACGATGGAGGCGTGCCCGGATATCAAGGGGGAACTCAACGAGATTTACTTGTTGCAACGGCTGCAGCGTCAAGGGCTTGGACGGCTGCTGCTGTGCGCGGTACCGGGGTGGTTCGTGGAACGCGGCGTGACCTCGATGCTGCTGTTCGGTGAGGCGTCGAACCCGTCCAATGGCTTCTACGAGGCGTTGGGCGCCGAACGACTCTACAGTGACAAGGGTGAGTTTCATGGCGGTTACGGCTGGCGCGACTTAGGCCCACTCGTGGAGCGATGCCGCAAGTGACGCGTACCGCAGAGCGCCTAACAGAGGACTGATCGTTGAGGGTCACGCGAGGGTACTTCCGAGATGCTTGAGCCGTATGTCGGGAAACTTGCAAGTCCGGTTCTTAGGGGGGACGGTGCCAACATCGCCCTGCTACCCGGCCCGCCGCAATGAGAATCCAGTGGAGCGCTGAGGAGGAATCCGTGATGGTTCGTTTCATCGTCGCTAATCTCGCCGTAGGGCTCTTGACAACGCTGGCGACTCAATCGGCGAGCGTGTTGCAGGGCGGCGGCAGCTCGAATCCTAGTGAAAGCCGTATCCCCGTCGGCAACACATCGCTGTACGCTCGAGCGATCGGGCAGGGACCGCCCTTGATCGTCCTTCACGGCGGTCCGGATTTCGATCACGGCTATCTCCTGCCCGACCTGGATCGACTGGCAGACACATACCGCCTCATCTACTACGATCAGCGCGGGCGGGGTCGATCAGCGGAAGGCGTTCGGCCGGCGGACGTGACACTCACCTCCGACGTAGAGGACATCGACCGGGTGGGGCAGCAATTTCGCCTGGAAGCCCCGGCGCTGCTTGGGCACTCCTGGGGGGCGGTGCTGGCACTGGAGTACGCGCTGCGATATCCGACACGCGTTTCGAGACTAATCCTGATGAACCCGGCGCCGGCCTCGGCGAGCGACGTCGCAGTGGTGCGGCAGGTGTACCTGGAACGACTCGGCGCGGATATGGATCGCCAGCGAGCCATCCTGGCGAGCCCGGCGTACCAGGCGGGCGATCCCGAGGCAGTTGCGGCGCGCTATCGGATCCACTTCAAGCCGTCGCTAAAGCGCCCCGAGGACTACGAACGAATGATGGCGACGATGAAGGTGGGATTCATCAGCCAGGGAAAGGAAGGCATCCTCAGGGCGCGAGCGGTCGAAGACCAGCTCATGCGCGACACCTGGCAGGTGGCCGGCTACGATCTGTTGCCCAAGCTGGGAAGCCTGCGCGTCCCGACCCTGGTCATCGCCGGCGATCACGACTTCATGGTCGGGGCCGCTGAGCGCATTGCGCGGGCCATTCCAGGTGCCGAACTGGTCACGATAAAGGATTGCGGACATTTCGCCTTTCTTGAACGTCCTGATGAGGTCCGCCGCGCGTTCAATACCTTTTTTCGCCGACATCGGTAACAAGAGCCGACGTATGACAGAAAGCGAGTCGCATAACCAGCCAACGGGAATTGGAGATGCGGATGAGTGAGTCCAGGTTTTGATTCCTACGTAGATTCAACAGAGGACTATCGTTGAGGGTCAGGCGTGGGCACGCTCGTGGAGCGGTGCCGCGGCTGACGCGTAGCGCAGAGCTGTCTAACTCGTCAGAGCGAAGGAGGAACCAATGAAGCGCACGTGGACGATTATCGGGGTGAGCGATGTGCCTGGAAGCTTCCACTGGTACCAGTCGCTGTTCGGCCAGCCCGAGACGTCTCCAGCCCATTCCGACTTTGGGCAAATCCTCGACTCGGACGGAACCGTCTTGCTTTGCCTCCACGAGTGGGGCGCCCACGAACATCCCTCCCTGATGAGCCCCGATCAGGCGACGCCCGGCAACGGTCTCCTTTTGTTTTTCCGTGTCGACGATTTCGGCATGGCCCTGGCAAGGGCGCGCTCTCTCGTCGTCCGGCTCGAAGAGGAGCCCCACGTTAATCCAAGCACTGGAACTGAGGAGTTCTCACTCAGAGATCCCGATGGGTATTACGTCACCATCAATGCAATCTAAGCGGCCTCTACTCCTAACGGCCGTTGATCTTGACGGGTCATTAGGTTACCTTCGTGAATCCATGGAGAATTGGTATTCAAGGCCGGTCTTCTTCGTCGCAGATGCACGCAACTCAATCGACTTCTACCAAGGCAAGCTCGGCTTCTCCCTCGACTGGAACTATGAAGAAGACGGCCGCCCATACGTATGCCAGGTGAGCCGGCATGACCTCGAATTAATCCTCGCTGTTGATACGACCAGGGCCGGGCAGGGCCGCGTGTTCATCTCACTTGACGCTGAGCAGGTGGCAGCTTTGCGACGAGACCTCAAGAGAAACGATGTCGACGCGCGGGATTCTCGTTGGGGAATGCCAATAATCGAAGTCCTGGACCCAGACGGAAATGAATTGTATTTCTCTCCGCCTTAAAGAGGACGACATAACGCGCAATGGTGACAGTCCCGGAACGACTCGTGGAAACGTGCCGTGGAATACCGGAGCGTAATGTCTGGCTCGAACGACTCCCGTACGCCATCCGCGAGGTACAAGAGAAGTGGTCGCTATCGCTG
>DASRIZ010000020.1:0-14521 GCA_035649735.1 Blastocatellia bacterium
AGCTCTGGAGTTTTGCTAGCGATGCTCGATTCAGATGTGAACCTTCTGCGCTTAGAATCGCTGTCCGCACCGCGGCGATTTGGTCCGAGGGCAGCGCCCGCGATCGCTCCAACTGATCCAGATACGCCTTGGCTACAACCAACTGAGCCGGCCATTCGATCTTTTGCTGGTTCTGTACATTGAGCTCAGCCACCCGCACAGTTTTCGCGGCTGCGATCTCATTCTCAGTCAGAAACTTGGTTGGGCTTAGTTCAAAGGTGTCCAACCCGCGGGCGATCTCCGAAGCGTAGATGTGACCGTTGTACCAGTAGGCGGACCAGTCGCCACCCAGTGTGAGCATGTGCGGATCAATTGGCCCACGATCGAAATACGCAATTTCAAACGGATGGTCCGCATCGGTAAAGTCCATCACAGAGATGCCACCCTGGTACCAGGCCTGCACTTTTATGTCTCGGCCGGGAACTGGAATGAGCGAACCGTTGTGCGCCACACAATTCTCGGTGTCCCCCTGCGCTGCAGGCAGCTTGTAGTAGCTCGCGAAACTCAGCTTGTTATCCTTTAAACGAAACAGAGCGTTGGCGCCCCATTTGTTCGGATCGTTGGCTCGGCAACGCGCACTCAGTCCGCCTCCCCACTCATCGGTGAACACGATCTTTGTCCCATCGTTCGAAAACGAGGCCGAGTGCCAATATGCGTAGTTCTGATCGTTTACTGCGTCCAGACGCTTCGGATGCACCGGATCGCTTATGTCCAGAACGATCCCATTTCCTGAGCAGGCGCCCGCGGCCAACCCCATCGCCGAGAACACGGTAATATCGTGGCACTGGTCGCTGTCGATTGGCTTCTCCGCGCCTTCTTTGCCGTGGGTGCCTCCACTGTTCAATCCGTTGAGTGAACCCGTACGGGCATCCATAAATACCCGAGGACTGGACACCACCTGTGCTTCCTGCGGCGCAGCCAGCGGAACCTTGATTACGTCAATTCGAAACAGCGCGGTGTTTGGATCTTTATCCGGTGCTTCACCTGAACACCCAGCCAACTCTTCGCCCTGACGCACGAATGATGTGCCGGATACGTAAATATAGACGTTGTTCTTATCCTTTGGATCAACTACCAGGGTATGTGTGTGCGAGCCGCGGCAAGTTTGAACGGCCGCTACCTGCCTGGGACTCCTGATGTCGGAGATATCGAAAATCCTTACGCCGCGGAATCGATCTTTTTGGGGCGCGGGCGGAGCCGGCTTTTTCTCTTCGCCGGCGGGCGGAGGAGGTCCCGGCGGAAACCCCTGTGTGCCGCAATCGAGGCGGCCATTTGTCATCTCGACCGACATAAACATCAGGTTCTTGTAAACCGACACATCTCCTTGCCCACCGGGACAAATCATCGATGTTAACAGCCTGGCCTTAGCTGGATTAGAGATGTCAAAGATATTGACGCCGTAAAAATTACCCTGAAACAGATGGTTTCCCTGAAACGCAAGATCCGAGTTTGCAAACGCGAGTTGAGCGATAACCAATTGCATCGGCTTTGGCATCTTTGAGGCATCGGGGATGCCGAGCATACCTAAGGTTTTCTGCACTTTCGAATTACCAGGCTCAGCCGAGTCGAGTTGGAACGGGCCAGGTTTCTTGAAGAGCTGGAGGTGCTTCATGCCCATCGAAACTTCGCCTGCGTTGTACATTCCGGGTGTCAGTTTGGCTCGCGGGTCGTCGGCGTCTGAGCCGGTCATTCCGGCGGGGAGCGGCGGCGCCGGCTCGGGGGCAAACGGATCTTCTGCTTTCTTTTGGTCGGGTTTAGCGTCCGCTGGCTTTGTTGACTGTTGAGACGAAGGCGTTTGGGCCTGCATCTCTCCGGCAAAACAAAACAAAACAACGAGGGCTACAAGAAAACGGAAAGCCATAGTTTGTACTCGATTCATCGTTTAATCCTCTAAGGGTTTTTCTCCAGCATACCTTGCATGATCCGGATTTCGGCGCGTTGGCCGCTATCTACATCCGTCGCGAAGTTGAACAATTCGGCGTCCTGTCCCGCGCCCGCAGTATCGAACAAATCTTTCACCATGGTCAAAGCGCCGCCGTGGTGCTGAATCATACCTATTAGAAACAGCCGGTCGAACTCCTCTCCTCTCGCTTTGCTGAGTGACTCCATCTGCTCCGAAGTAAGCATCCCAGGCATAAGGTGCATGGACTCGTGCGACATATTGTGATGCTTGTCATGCATCCCCTGCGATATTGGCTGTCCACGGACCGCCAGCCACCGTTTCATGAACTTTATCTCATCCGACTGCGAGCTGCTGATTCGCGCACCCAGCGATCTCAGATCCTTGTTCTGAGTATGGGATTCGATCAGCGCTGTCATATCAACCGCCTGCGCATGATGCATAATCATACCTTGCATGAACTGCACGTCTGCAGGCGAGGCTGGAGGCAGTTTAGCCCTCATCGTCGGCGGAAGAGTCCGCGTCGGTTTTCCCGGTGCACCAGGTTGGACCACTACCGGTGATGTTGGCGCAGTTTGCTGAGCGCAGACGCGCACAGAGAACAAACTTGCGAGAGTACTCGCTGCCGCCAGCAGGCAGGAACACGCCGCGACGCTTGATCGAACCCGAATGTTGCCGACGCACCTCAAGTAAGGAAGTCTAATGTGCCGTGAATAGTTAAACATTGGTCGAGCTCACATTATCACATTTACGGGAAACTTCACATTTGGTTGAAGGCGATAGAACCAGCGACTTGCGACGGTGAGCGAACCGCATCATACCGCAGTGCATCCGAGGTAAGAAGCGAGCTGATTCTAAACCAACATAATTCCGGCCTTTGGCTTGCTACTTGAACCAACAACCGAACCAAGAAGTATTTCATGCATCAAAACCGAACAAAGGAGAAAGGGTCATGGGTAAAAGTTTCGCGGCACTATTATGTGCAATCACGATGAGCCTTCTGGCTCCAATGAGCATGTCTACCGGACATGCAGCTGTTGTTAAAAAGGACAAATCCAACGGCGCAATCCAGTTGGAATTGGACTCGGCATGGGACGCAAATTGCGCGGACTCTGAAAATCTAGAGGATTCGCTGGGCAAGGTCATATTCAACCAGCCGGGCAATAAGAAAAAAAACAAGGCTCAGGCGACGTTCATTCTTCAGGACGCCACTCCTAGTACTATTTACACAGTGGGATTCAACATATTCGTAGAGACTTGCGAAGATGCCCCTACGACTTTCGGGGTCAACCGAACTCTTTGCGCTTCGGGCACCGTAGGTTGCCAAACCGCCATAGCGGGAGTGTATGTGGTGGGCACTCTCACGACAGACACGGACGGCGACGGTTCCCTGCACATCAACCTTAACAATCTACCGGCTGGGATGTTCAACCTCGTCTTCTGGGCGATACCTTGTGCATTCCCGACAAACCCGAATTGCAACGGCGTACCGCAAGCCGGCACTGCTGCATGGGGAGAGACTGACGAATTCTTAAAGGTTACGATTCCGTAACCAGAATGATCTCGCATCGTTTCGTAAAGGCCCCGATTCGTCGGGGCCTTTTTGCAGGTCGATGAGACTTTAGCGCGTGATTGTTCTTCGAGGTAGGGATTCAATGGGCAACACAACCGTCCAAATCTGTTAGCAGTTCGCCACTAACCGTGCCTCTGCAAGCAGCTTCATTGCTTCTGCTCGGAATCCTCCAAAAACCTCGTTGTTTGATCGGTAACGCTCATCGGAGGCTGTGCGAAACGTTCAGTATCTCCAGACGGAAGCGACTGATGAACACTTCCGCGCTCGAGCGAACCAGTCGTGATGTCTCTTCGCCTGTTTCGGCCAGCGAGAAGACTAGCCAGAATGATGCCCAGCCCTATGAAGAACGGGATAACGCCGGCTATCCAAACCCGGCTCAGGATTTCTACTTCCGATCCCGGATTGCGAAGGGTCAGGACGACGCCCTGCATTATCACGTAAAGAAAGATCGACGCACCGATGCCTACAAATGATGTGATGATACCAGCCTTAAGCTCCTTCTCCCGTTTGATCTCAGGAGTAATTCCACGCTCAAGGTCGAGCAGCTCCTTTCGCCTTTCACGCTCGCCTGCTGAAAGAAACATCTCGGTGACCCAGGTCTTGCTCCAGTCGAATTTCTCGGGGATCTCGCGCGTTGCCACCGCCTGGCGCACCGCGGAGAGGTTCCCACCACACGATTTGCAGAACTTGATCTCGTCGCTTTGGGTTGAACCACATTGAGGACAGAACACTGGTACGCCTCCTTCGACTCTGGGAGATACGACGATTATAGCGGCTATGTTCTTGTTCGTCTTGTCAGGTGATACTAAGCTTTGAAGCCAACGAAGAACATCCTAACTGTAGAAAGACGCGGGCGCGGCGCGGGCCGATGATACCGTGGTCATCGTCGATGTCGAAATGAAGTGGCGAGTCTAATGTTGGCACTGGAGGAGGACAATGACGAAACAGCGAGAGGAGCCGGTGCGCGTAGCGGGCATTTGCGGCAGCATTCGGATAGGAAGCTATACGCGCCTTGCGTTGGCGCTGGCGCTTCGTGGCGCCGAGGAAGCCGGCGCGCTGACGGAACTGATTGATCTGCGCGATTACCGAGTCGTCTTCTGCGACGGCAATGACGACGAGAGCCTTTACCCCGAAGATGTCTTCAAGTTGCGCGAGGCGGTGCGTCGGGCCCAGGGCATCATTCTTGCCACGCCGGAATACCACGGCGGCTACAGCGGAGTGTTGAAGAACGCGCTGGACCTGATGGGTTTTGAAGAGTTTGAGGGAAAGATGCTGGGGCTGATCGGCGTTTCGGGCGGTCGCGTCGGCGCAGTGGGAGCTATGCACAGCCTGCGCGACGTCGGCCGCGCGTTGCACGCGTGGGTCGTTCCCGAACAAGCGAGTGTGCCTGAAGCAGAGGAGGCATTCGATGAACAAGGTCACTGCAAAGACGCCGAAACGGAAAAACGGCTGAAGGCAGTGGGCCGGCAAGTCGTCCGATTCGCCTCGTTGCACACCGCGGAGCAAGCCGGCCAGTTCCTGCGCGAGTATCAGAGTGCCGTCGAGAACCCGGGCGGCGAGAACCAATGATGATTAAGAGCGAAGCAAGTCTCACTGGCGGATAGCCTTGAACAATGATTGGCCTGACTTCGTAAGGCCTTATCACCATTAAGCAAGTGAATCTCATCTAGGAGTGATCTATGCAAAGGCTCACCATGGCGTTTGCCACGCTTACATTAGCCAGTCTCAACGGCTGGGCGTTCGACCAGCCGCTGTCCTCCACAATCCAGAGTGTAGATGAACGTCTCGCTCGCCTCCCAAAGGACCTTAAGCTCAGGGAAGATGGGCCACAGAAGTATAAGATTACTTTTGATTACTTGAACATCGATACGCTGGGCAACCCAACGGGCAAAGAAAGGGTGACCGGCGAGTATATCCGAGGTTTGCCCGACGGTAAGGTCACGTGGAGGAATGTAAGAATTGCGAAGGCTACAACATTCGATCAACCATTTTCTGAAGGAGAGGTCCAGACCTACATGGAAGGCTTCACCTACAACCTTTCCAAGCGCGCGGATCTGTTCAAGAAGGAATTCTTTCCAGGATTTCCGGATAGCGAGATCAAGACCAAGAATCTCGTATGGGATATGCACATGATTGAGCAATTTGCCTGGGATCATTTCAATAAACTAGAGTTGAACCAGCCTTACGCGATCCAATCGCAACCTGAGGATGTTCCACTTGCTGGAGCTGGGGAATTTCAGAATCGCCGCATCGAGCTCAGTTGGGTCGGACTGTCGAAGAGAAACAATGAAGTATGTGCCCTGATCGAATATCAAGCCTTTATGAACAAATTCACTACGTCTATCGGGAATATGAGTTTCCAGGGCCGGAGCCATTACTGGGGAGACATATGGGTGTCACTCAAGGATAAACAGATTGAGTATGCAACTCTCTTTGAGGATGTATTAGTTGAGTTTAGGCTTCCAGGCCAAGCGGGCAAACAGGTGACAGGAGTTTTGCGTAAAGGTACATTTGAAAAAACAGCGACAAGGTGAAGCCTCAAACAACCCCAACTCGCGCTAGCCCGGCTGGTGAAAGGGCGAGCCGGCACGAGTGAGTGTCATGAAAACAACAATCAAGAAAGACGTGATTATTATTGGAGCGGGGCCTACAGGACTTTCGCTGGCCTGTCAGCTGATTAGATATGGCATTGATTTTGTCATCATCGATAAAAATGAAGGTGTGACGCCGTATTCAAAGGCAATTGGCGTTCAGGCCCGCACGCTTGAAATCTACGAGCAAATGTCTTTAGCGCAAGAAGCCATCGAGCGGGGCGCTATTGCCCGCAAAGGTCGCTTGCTCTCCGGCGGCGAGGTGCGGGGCGAAATAGATTTTTCGAACATCGGAGAGGGCTTAAGTGCTTACCCTTATGTTCTCATGTTGGAGCAGAGCAAAAACGAGCGACTGCTATACGAATACTTACAAAGTCACCGCAAAGAGGTTCTGTGGAATTCAGGACTCGAAACTTTCTCGCAGACTGACGCAGGCGTAACCGCGCTCGCAAAAACTCCTGACGGCGCGACTCAAATTATTGAAGCTCAGTATCTGGTCGGCTGCGATGGCGCGAAGAGCCCGGCGAGACATGCTCTAGGACTTGCGTTTGAAGGCAGCACATTTGAGCGAATGTTCTATGTCGCTGACGCGCAAGTCGACTGGCATTTGACCCACGACGCGCTCCACATCTGTCTTTCAAAGGATACATTTGTTGTTTTCTTTCCGCTCAAAGGCGAGAAGCGTTATCGCATCGTCGGCGTTTTCCCGGAAGAATATGCAAAGGAAGAGGGCGATGTTTTGTATGAAGAGATCGAAGAGCGCATCAAGGGAGAGATAAAACTGGAACTCGACATTCACGATGTCGAATGGTTTTCCACGTATCAAGTTCACACGCGCCACGTTAGCAAATTCTCCGCAGGCAGATGTTTTCTTGCTGGCGACGCCGCCCACATTCACTCGCCCGCCGGAGCGCAGGGCATGAACACCGGTATTCAAGACAGTTACAATCTCGCCTGGAAACTAGCTCTGGTTTTGAACGGTAAATCGCACGAAAGCCTTCTGGCAACTTATAACGAAGAGCGGCTGGAAAACGCCAAGAATCTTTTGCAGACAACCGACCGGATGTTTCAGCTGGCCGCAGGCTCGGAATGGTTTCTCGCCTTTCTCCGCACTAATGTTTTACCGCCAATTGCCAAATACATACTCAGTCTCGATGCGGTTAAGAAATTCATCTTTCCGATGATTTCGCAGATTGGGATCAACTACCGTCACAGTTCACTCAGCCAGCACGCGGGCGATGAAAATTTCGCAATCAAAGCCGGAGACCGAATGCCATATTTTCTGGTTGGCGGCGAAAGCATCTACGACAAACTGCGTGAACCGAAATTTCATTGGATACTTTTCTCGGACGCGCAGAACGGTTTTGACGCTTTAAAGACGGAACTCGAAGGCCGCTATGCGGGGCTCCTTGACGTCAACTTTGTTTCGCTCTTCCCGCAGGCAGCAGAAGTGTTCGGCACCAGCAACTCGTTTAGCGTGTTGTTACGACCGGATAACTATGTTGGATATATCTCTGCTGAAACGTCACCTGCTGATCTAACGGACTATCTGAACAAGCTGTTCGGAATCATTTGAAAGCGCCGATTAAACAACCGGATGAAAGGAAACGATAGTACGAGCATGTTTGAAATCATCGATCTGAGTCAGGAAATCTTCGCGGGCATGCCTGTGTTTCCCAGCCTTCCGGAGGTGAAGATCAGCATTCATCAGTCTCACGAACAGTTGGATGGCATTGCCGATAGCGACGTGATCTCACCCGCGGTCAACTTGCTGGAATTGGGTGAACATACCGGCACACACGTCGATGCCATCAATCATATGGCGCGACAATACCGGGGCCAGTCTATCGACACGATGCCGTTGACGATGTTTTATACCGAGGGCATCTGTCTGGACCTCTCACAAAAAGGCCTACGAGAGTTGATCGAGATCGCCGATTTGGAACGCGCGGTGTCTATAGCCGCTCTCGAAATAAAGGAAGGTGATACGGTACTGATCTACACCGATCATTATCGTCGCGCGTTTGGAACTGATAATTGGCACAACGGTCCTGGTGTGAGCATTGAAGCCGCGCGGTGGCTTGGCCTTCAGAAGATCGCCGCTTTCGGCGTGGAATCAGCATCGCCCGGTGTGAGAGGAGTTTCAAATAAGGAAGTCCATCACATTTGCGGCGAGCTGGGTTTTACGCACTACGAGAACATGATCAATCTTCATCAGCTCATCGGGCGTGGCCGCTTCCGTTTTATTGGTTTGCCGCTCAAGATCCGTGGAGGAACCGGGTCGCCCGTGCGCGCGGTGGCTGTTTTCGAGTCCTGAGCGGGATCGACCGAAGGTGAATCTGATACGCGCGCGTCTATGAAGGCTGATCGTTTCGCCTTGGACTGTTAGCGGAACCGAACCTGACCGGGTTTCAAGTTCACGCCAGAATCCGCAAACCCAACGGTGAATTTAACATGTATTTAACGGTCAATTGAGATTTGCCTAAACCCCGACCGTTAAAATGAGCGACTCGCCAGCGATGGTTCTTCGCATCGTTCCGGAGCTGGTTCAGGATTACGGGTAGCATTATTCTGGTGGCCATAGTAAATAACTGGCGCAACACGAAGTCCAACAAGTTCCTTGTGGAGGTCAAACCATGCGACGTCTCCTGATCATAGCTGCCGCAATTCTGTTGGGAGCAATCCTCGCGCTCGGGGGAGGACTGAGGAAGCTCGCCGTTTGGACCGGCGTTATTAAGCCCGGCCCTGACGCAAAAGGCGCCTCCATTGTGTTGCCAAACGGTTGGCGCATCACGCCTGCGGGCCGGCACATAACATTACCCGGTGACATGGTAATGAAGATCATTGCAAGCCCCGACGGGAAGACCGTTTTGGCGAGCACCGCAGGCTGGCACGATCACAGTGTAAGCACTATTGATCTTCAGTCGGAAAAAATCTCGGCGACGATTAACGTTGGAAAGATCTGGACCGGGATGGCGCTGAATCCTGATACAGGCGCAATCTTTGTCTCGGCAGGCGGTCCACCAACCCAACAATTTCTGGACTCAATGAAGGCAAGGGGGTTGGCGTCCGAGGTGGTCGATGGTCTGCGTCTTCCGGTGCTGCGGTTACAGCGAAACGAAGACAAACTCACAATGCAACGATCACTCGAAATCACCGGCCTTCAGGATAAGGAACGATTCATCGGCGGTGTTACCTACGCGGCCGATCATTCGCTTTACGTGGTCAATACTCAGAACGACATTGCTTATCGCCTAAGCGGTCCGGACTATAAAACGCAGGTTGGAACCAAAGTCGGCTATCGGCCTTACGCAGCTGCGCTCGCGCCAAATGGCAAACAGGTCGCCGTATCCAACTGGGGAGAAGAATCGGTGAGCTTCCTTGACGCAAAAACCTGGAAAGAAACCTCGCGCATTAAAGTCGGCAGCCATCCGAATGATCTGGGATTTGCGAGAGACGGTCGTTTGTTTGTCGCCAACGCAGGATCTAACAGCGTCAGCGTCATTCGCGACGGCAAGGTGCTTGAGACGATTAAGACTTCCTTTGACCCAAACGCTCCCGTCGGCTCGACTCCTGCTGCCCTGGCGATCACCGCTGACGGAAGGCGGCTTTATGTTGCTAATGCCGACAACAACGACGTGGCGGTAGTGGACATCACGAAACCGCGCGAGTCAGTCCTTCTCGGCTTTATCCCAACCCCCTGGTATCCGAGCGCGATTGCGGTCTCGCCCGATGGTAAAAAGCTCTTTATCGGCTCGGGCAAGGGTGGGTTGAATCTGAATGGTAATTTTCCGGCAGAGACCGAGTACAAAAACACATCGCCCGATCCGAAAAAACCTTACGACTTTGTTGGCGCAACGCTAGTTGGGACGATGTCGATTGTTGACGTGCCCGATAAGGCGCAACTTGCAAATTACACCGCGCAAGTCAAAGCTAACTTTCCGATTCCCGAAGCCAACATAGACAAGGCACACGCCGAAAGAGTCACCAACGAGGTCTTTCCAAAGATCAAGCACGTGCTGTACATCATTCGCGAGAATCGCACTTTTGACCAAGTCTTCGGCGACCTGGGAAAAGGCAATGGCGATCCGAATCTGACCCTGTTCGGAGAAGACGTTACGCCCAATGGTCATAAGCTTGCCCGCGAAACGGTGATTCTCGACAATCTTTATTGCAACGGCGAAGTCTCGCAGGACGGCCATCAATGGTCCAACGCGGCCTATGCGACAGACTTCACGCAGAAGGCCTGGGTCAACAGCTATAGCCGTCGAGGTCAGCCGGAGGCCGACGAACGGTTGACTGCATCACCCGCCGGTTATCTCTGGGACAATTGCCGCAAGCACGGGAAGACTTATCGCAGCTATGGTGAATTTGCATCGTTTCGCTCATCCCCAGATACTGAACCCCGGTTTGTAGGTAACCGCGATCTAAAAGGACACGTGAGCGAGGAATGGCTGAAACTGAAGATGGGTCCGGGACGGCAACGCGATACAAAGCTGGCCGAAGTGTTCATCAAGGAGTTACGTCAGGCCGAAGCGAAGGGTGAATGGTGGGATTTCATGGTGATGTCGCTTGGAGAAAATCATACCGATGGACTGACAGCCGGGCGCTTCACGCCAACTGCTTGCGTAGCCTCGAATGATTTGGGCCTGGGCCTCATCATCGAGGCCGTTACGAATTCAAAGTTCTGGCCTGAGACTGCTATCTTCATCATTGAAGATGACGCGCAAAACGGTCCCGATCACGTAGATGCACGGCGCACAGTCGGTCTGGTCTATTCTCCTTATGTGAAACGCGGCGTGGTAGACAGCACGATGTATACGACTGTCTCTTACTTGCGAACCATGGAATTGATCCTTGGCCTTCCGCCGATGACACAATACGACGCGCTCGCGACTCCGCTCTACAACGTCTTCACCACAACGCCCGTCCTTACCGCATATGTGCACGTACCCGCCAGGGTTGACTTGATGGCGAAGAACGCGGCAACAGGCAGTGGAGCACAACGCTCGGCGAAGCTCGATTTTTCTGATTACGATCGCGCTGATTTTGACGAGCTGAACGAGATCCTGTGGGCTGCGCTTAAAGGCACGCCGATGCCAGCTCCAGTGCGAAGCGCAGTCCTGCAGTGAGTTCGAAACCTCGAGCAAACACAGCCTTCCAACCCAGTGCGGGCTGGAGCCTCATAGCGAATCGTGACCGACTTAAACATCGCCCAGCACCGCCTGCGCAACCAGCGCCTTACGGGTCCACCGTTCGAGAAACCTGAACAGGTGGTCAAGTGGTTAACGGCGGTGCAGTCCCAGGACTACGCCGGTGCTAAATGGGCGATCGCTCAGCGAGTCAAAGAAACTGCCGATGACGAGATTGATGCTCTGTTCAACGATGGGAAAATACTTCGCACGCACGTTATGCGTCCCACCTGGCATTTTGTTATGCCCGCCGATATTCGGTGGATGCTCAAATTAACCGCGCCTCGGGTGAATGCAGTAAGCGCGTACTATTACCGAAAGCTCGAACTTGACGACGCTTTGTTTCGACGTAGCAACACCGCAATTGCCAAAGCGCTGCGTGGCGGCAAGCAGCTAACACGGTCCGAGCTTGCACAGGCCCTGAAACTCGTCCGCATCGACGCCAAGGGTGTACGGTTAGCGTATCTCATCTTGCGAGCGGAGTTGGACGCGGTTATCTGCAGCGGTGCTCTGCGCGGGAAGCAATTCACCTACGCGCTTCTGGATGAGCGTGTCCCCAAATTCAAGACCTTGGAGCGTGACGAAGCGCTGGCCGAGCTCACCAAACGCTATTTTACAAGTCACGGCCCTGCGCTTTTGCGAGACTACACTTGGTGGTCAGGGCTAACCATGGCCGATGCGAAGGCGGGCATCGAAATGGCTGGACATGAATTAGATCACACGACTGTGGACGGCAAGACTTATTGGTTTGGCGAACTCGCAGAAACCACAAAAACTAAAGCGCCGCTAATCCATCTGCTTCCAAACTACGACGAGTACCTCATTGCCTATAAGGACCGCAGTAGTTCAATCGATCCTTCGCTCCACAATCACTTGCGCCAGAGGGACGACGCTTTCAATGCTCATATAATCGTTCTGAACGGTCAGGTAATCGGCGGCTGGCGACGGACGATCGAGAAGGATAAGGTGACGATAAACGCGAATCCCCTACTGAAACTTGGTGCTGCCGAGAACCGCGCGCTGAGACTAGCAGCCGAGCGCTACGGTCAGTTCCTGGGAAAGTCAGCGGTCATCCGATAGCGGTCCATTCCAGGCTGGTGTTTTCGTGGACACGCAGAGGCTAGGAAGTTACCATTCACGTTCACTTCCGAATGAATCAGTCCTAGTCTTTGCGTACATCAATTCGAAATGCGCGCTATCAGATGGGCACTTATTGGTTGCGGCGACATCGCTCAGAGGCGTGTTGCGCCCGCGTTGCGTGATCTTCAGAGTTGTGAGCTTGTCGCGGTGTCTCGTTCACGCTCGGACCTTGCTGAATCTTTCGCCCGCCAATTCGGCGCTGGAAGGTGGTATCGCGAATGGCAAGAGTTCACGACCGATCGAGAGGTCGATGCGGTCTACATCGCAACCCCGGTTCATTTGCACGCAGCTCAAACTGTTGCAGCCGCCGAAGCCGGCAAGCACGTGCTTTGCGAAAAACCGATGGCGATGAGCGTAAAAGAGTGCGACGAAATGATCGCGGCTTGTCGAGCGAACGGCGTTAAGCTGGGCATAGCCTACTATCGTCATTTCTATCCCGTCATTGACCGAATCAAGAAAGCTGTTCAGTCGGGTGAAATCGGGCAGACCGTCCTGGTTCAAATCAACGCCTTCGAGTGGTTTAATCCTCAACCCGACCACTCTCGCTACTGGCTTATCAAACAGGAGCTGGCGGGCGGAGGACCGATGTTCGACTTTGGATGCCACCGCATAGAAGCCTTGTTAAGTATTTTCGGGCCCATCAGCAAGGTCGCGAGCATTGTCACGAAAGTCGTGTTCGATCGTGACGTGGAGGACACTGCCACCGCTTTGTTTCAATTCGAGTCCGGACCGTGCGCGGTGCTGTCAGTGACTCACGCGGCAAGCGAGCCCCGCGACACGCTTGAAGTATTCGGCACCCAGGGCTCGATACATGTTCCCGTGCTAAACAAGGGCGAGATGCGGATAAAGACCAGCGACGGCGAGCAAGTAGAGTCTCACCCGCCAGCCCCGAACGTTCATCAGCCGATCATTGAAGATTTCGTCGAGGCGGTGCTGACCGACCGCGAGCCCAAGGTAAACGGAGACGCAGGCAGAATCATCGCCGATATCGAGGAGCAGATTTACGCATTTGGAAAGCCGTCGGATTGCCCGGCCTAAATTGCACCCAGTACGCGTCAGGTTCCTTTCGAATATAGTTTCCACGGAGGTTCAGCAATGGCTAAATGGACATTTGAGCCTGGACACACCGCAGCCGAGTTTCGAGCACGGCACATGATGGTTTGTTACGTTCGCGGACATTTCAAAAACGTTCACGGCACCCTGGAGTTTGATCCGGAAAACCCGCTCAACTCTTCCGTCAAAGTACAGATTGACGCCAGGGGCCTTTGGAGCGGAGTGCAGGAACGTGACGACCATCTGCGCAGCGCTGACTTTCTCGATGTGGATCACCACCCGGAGATCACCTTCGCGGGCAATCAAGTTGAGGTCATCGGCGAGCACGACTATGTAGTCACAGGAGATCTGACGATTCGGGGAGTCACTCGTAAAGCTACGTTGAACATCAACTACCTGGGACAATGGGGAACGCCCTGGTGGGAGGATGGAGTCGACAAGGGACCGAAAACGCGCGCGGGGTTTCTGGCTACGACTCAGATCAATCGTCAGGACTTTGGAGTCAGTTGGCAAGATACAATGGACCGCGGCGGGATTCTCGTCAGTAATGAAATCGATATCGTCATCGATGTTGAAGCGGTGCTTGAAGAATAACAGGCTCGTCTTTGCCAGCTATCAAATAGTGAAGCCTAACGCCGTCGACATCCGCGAAGCGATCCTGATAGGGCATCGTCGACGAGCTCGAAATTGGCGGCCTGGGTTACTAGCTCAGCGTTCTCATTCCTCCGTCGATAATCAAATCCGCGCCGATCACAAAGGCCGATTCCGGCGAAGTGAGATAGAGCACCGCGGCGGCGATATCCTCCGGCTGGCCGAAGCGTTTCATCGGGATCTGAGAAACAATCCAGTCTTTTGTCTGCTGGAGTTCCTCGGCGGATAGCTCTCGCGATAGGAAGGTGCTTTCGATTGGGCCGGGGCTTATGCTATTCACTCGGATGCCTCGCCCGACCAGTTCGGCGGAGAGAGTCTTGGCTAAACTTATTACGGCGGCCTTTGACGCGGCATAGACCGTCGTGTTTGGCATCGCCATATG
>DASRIZ010000021.1:0-3460 GCA_035649735.1 Blastocatellia bacterium
TGTTTCTCGGACTGGGCTAGTCGTCCTCGGACTCATCGCTCCGCGAGTGGCACCTTTACCGGCGACTGCGTTGACGGTTTCTTGCCGGTCAGCTAAGTAATTGATTTTATGGGCCGTGGAGGAATCGAACCTCCAGCCGACTGATTAAGAGTTTTTTCTATCATATTGATTTCATTAGATTCAACCTTTTGCGGGCCGCGTTTTCTGGACTTTTCCGCACTTTTCCGCGATCTTTTCGGCAACAGACCGGCAACAAGTCTGCGCTACCGTTTTCCAACACGGTAGGGCTGCTTGCTGGTTCCTGAATGATAGTTCGTATGAACACCGACAAAGAGAAATGAGGTCCCTTGCGCAAAGAATCTGTCAATGAATTGTGGTAAGCGCCTAAGCGCCAGTGAGGATTGTAAGACGTGAACGGTTGAACGCCAGCTTCCCAAGCTGGCAAGAGGAGCTTCGCGAACACGCAGAGGTGAACTCGCGTTGAGCTAGTTCAATCCGCGCGTCAGTCGAAGCTCGCGAAACGTCATGAAAATCAATTGAGCCTTTGCGACACTGGCCGTTGACCGGGAGCGGCGAGATCGAACGTCCAGTGGAGAAGTCGAGGCCGACAAGTTGGCTGGTCCGGCGCATGCGTTGTTGAGCGAATGAGTGGGCGCTGTAGTCGCGGTGGCGCGGCAGTAGCCTGAGACCCTGAATGATTTTTATTTTTGGCATGCGCTCAGCTCCCGGCAGGAGGCGCAAATGGGCTACCGAATTGCCGGGATCGATGTACACAAGAGAATGCTGGCCGTGGTGATCGCAGACGTCGCCGTGGAGGGCGAGTACCAGTTTGAGCGGAGGAAAGTGGGAACCAGTCCAAGTGAACTGTGCCGTCTGGCGGACTGGTTGACCACCGAACAAGTCGAGGAAGTAGTCATGGAATCGACTGCGCAATATTGGCGGCCAGTATGGGCGACGCTGGAGCAGCGGTGGCGGCCCAAGCGGCTTGGAGAAGGCGCCGGAGCCAGGTCGGGCCAACTGCATTTGGCGCAGGCGCAGTCGAATCGAGGAACGTCGGGACGGAAGAAGGATTTCCCAGATGCCGAGCGATTGGTCAAGCGTCTGGTCGCTCAGGAACTCAAACTGAGTTTCGTACCGGATGTCGAGCAACGGTTGTGGCGGACGATAATGAGGCGCAAGCACCAGTTGACGCGGAATCGAGTGCAATTTCAGAACCGCTTGGAGTGTCTGTTGGAGGAGGCGCACATCAAGGTGTCCAGCTTGGTTTCAGACCTGCTAGGTAAAAGCGCGCGGCGGATGTTGCAAGCCGTTGCAGAGGGCGCGAGCAGCCCGGAGGCTATAGCGGCGCTCGCCGATCACCGGTTACGCGCCACGGCGCAGCAACTTTGCGATGCGCTCGGAGCGTGTCGCGATCTTCATCCCGTCTATCGGCAGCTTCTGAAGATGGCGCTTGAGGAGCTGAAGTTAATGGAAGAACAAATTGACAAGCTCGACCAGGAGATGGCGAGCCTGCTGAGTGCCCATCAAGACGTGGTGCAACGTCTGACGGAGGTGCCAGGGCTCGGTGTGGATTCGGGGCAGCAGATCATCGCGGAAGTTGGACCGGCAGCAGCAGCATTTCCCTCTGCCAAACATTTGGTTTCGTGGGTGGGCGTCTGCCCGGGCGAGGAAGAAAGTGCCGGCGTCAATTACAGCCACCGGTCGCCCAAAGGCAACAGGCAGATGAAGGGCCTTCTGAATCAGGTGTCGAACGCGGCTGTTAAAACCAAAGGCAGTATCTTCGAGTTTATCTATCGCCGGCTTGTGCCCCGGCTAGGTCATGCTCAGGCAATTGGAGCCATTGCACACCGTCTGTGTCGTCTCATCTGGATCATTCTCCATCGAGCCATCCGTTATGAGGAACGAGGTCCTGCTGTCAGTCGTTCAAAGACAGAACGCCGTGCCGCTAAAATGATCCGAGAGTTGCGTCGTCTCGGTTATCGTGTTGAACCTAACCCGTGTCACACCGGTGCTTCGATATGACTGAGAGGATTTTCGACCCTGGACGTCACGATGGACTCCGCTGGACGTCAAGCACGTATCCTATTGCGACGTTAAGCCTTTCAGGCGCGTGCGCAAGAACGGAAAGGCTTGGATTCCAAGACATTCCATTACAACGATTTGCCTGCCGATATCAACATGCTGAACATCCGACATATATAAAGGATGAAAGCGGACGGCGCCGGTCAACTCCACTGGGACGTCAAAATTCCTCAGCTGGACGTCAACTGGATTCCCAAGTTGGCAGAGGAGCTTCGCAAACTTTCTTGCGTTCCCTGTCTCGTGGTGAGTCCTTACGCGAAAGGCCGGATACATCTCCAAAACGCAACGGTCACACATCAGTCTGATCAAATTCTGCGAGAAGCTGTTTGGTTTGCAAGACATTCATCCGAGACTCAAGACTGCGGATGATATGGCGGACTGCTTAGACCCGACGCAAAAACCACTTCCGCCACCGAAGTTCTGACACTCAGTATCGAGCCATCTTCCCTTGGGCCTAACAGTTGAATTAACGACATGATTTTACTCGGGCCGCTCGCTTCCCGGCTTATCTTGACGTCGATCTTTTCTGCAAATTTCTTTACAGTAGGGCGCAAGCCGCGGGGCAGTTTTTATCGATGTCGTGTCGCGGTTTCCTTTCCACGTTCACCCAGTCGAACTGACATTGAAACCACAAAAAGGAACGTTTGTTCGAGGCGTTCCTTTTTGTGCTTTCTTTCATTTCAGAACTATCTGTTCGTCGAGATCCTGGCCGGCACCGACAGGACTTGCCAGCCTGTCAACTTGTCATTCAGTCCCAGGGCCGCTTCCACTTCACGCTGCCCATTTTCTTCCGGAACGGTCGCAATGGCCTTCAATTTCACGTCGCCGCGCGGCAGCGACAACACGGATTCGGAGCACGGTGCAATCGTGCCTACAGGAATTCCATTACCGTAGACAACGACGTCGTAAGCCGTTGGGTTTTGAAACGATCGCAAACTACCCAACCGCGTGGGGAACGCCACGCGGCTGCTGGAGAGTTTTGAACATTCAGGAGTCTGAGGTCTTGGAGCGACTGCGGCCGGCGTCAATTGGCGTACTTCGTCCGGCGCGCCTGCATGATCCGATTGGGACCGTGCTAGGTACACCGATTGCGTGAGCTTGATGACAAGCTGTTCTTCTTCACGAATGGTTAACTTCGGTCCGCGCGCCGGCAGCCGAATCAACTGATAAAGAGTTGTTGGAGGGAATAGCAGGGCGAGGACATCGCGGCGCGGGTGACCTCGCCCGACGATCACTCCCTCGTGCACCTGATACTTCTTGGTGCCGATCAATGTTGCATCGATTGGATACTCGCAGTAGTCAGGCGTGAGGATAGAAGTGAACACAGGTTGCGCTTTAGCCCGTCCCCACAAGCGTCCTGCCTTGCCAGACGTTTCCA
>DASRIZ010000022.1:0-46732 GCA_035649735.1 Blastocatellia bacterium
TCCCAACTCAGCTCCTTCCTTTCACCGAGCGCAGCGCTCGCGGCGAGCGCTGTACTTGCGCCCGATGGCTGGCTTTTGGTTTCCGGGACGGCGATGTACATGGATCTCCTGTAGCGATCAAGCTTTCAGCAAGCGGAACGCGTCAGCGTTGACCTTGCCTGGCTTGCTGCTGCGTCGTGAAACCTGGATCCTCATGCCGTCTCCCGCCTTAAAGTTGAAGGTATCGACTGTCATCCAGGTGTGAGTCGAAGGTAGCGCCAAAGTCGAACGCGCCATCAGCGTTCGAGCGCTCTGGTCGAAAACATATGATTTGGAACGCTGCGCCGGGTCGCTGCTTTGAGTGGCGATATTGATGTGAGCTTCACGGTTGTTGCCCGCCAAAACCGGCCACCACGCGGAAAGACTCCACGTGCCCGGGTCAGTAATCATTCCCTCGTATTGGACGGCGTCATCATCCTTGGCGGCCGGGTCTGCAGCCGCGGAGTAGTACTTGAATGCATAACTCTGTTCATGACTCGCGCTCCACTTGACCCACCGGCGCGTTTCTTCTTTCCAGTTACCTGTGAGCGGGAAAGTGAACAGAGAGTTGTAGTCGAGCACGATGCGCTTCGGTTTGGCGCTGGCCGTACGGCCGTCCCACTTAAGCAGCGCCATGTAGTAGTCCCAATCCCAGTAACCACCCGGATCCCCGTGGCTTGTTCCTGGAACATCGTCGTGGCCAATGATGTGCCCGCGGTCTTTAGGTATGTTGTTGCGATCGCAGATATCACGCACCAGTGCAGATGAGGCCTGGTAGAGGGATTCGGAAAAGCAAGTGGGGGTGTTGGTGCAGCCGCCTTCGTGTTCGATCCCGATAGAATACGGGTTGGCCGATTCGCCGTGGATGGCGGTGAACTGTTCAGCGACCAACTGGGTGATCTCGCCGCGCTTGTCGATCACATAATGTGGCGCAAAGCAGCTTCGGCCCGTCTCCCAGCTCTTGATAGTTGCTTCAGCGGTGCCGATCAGAGTATGGATCACTACCTTGGTGATCTCGGACCGGGCCCGCACCGTGGGTTTGTCGCCGATGCGGTAGACCGTACAAAGCGCCGCCGGAATCACCTGCTTGACCAGCCTGTTGTCGGCGTTGGTGATCGTCGCCGCGGCAACGTCTCCTATTCTCTCTCCAAGGCGAACGTACATGACTTCAATTCCATCCCCTGCGCCGCCAGAAGATCTCCCATTCGAGCAGCATCGGCTGTGCGTCATACCCGGCGCTGCCAAGCGTCTGTTCCGCCCAATTCCGCACCGCCGAGTTGTAAGAAAACCCACGCGGCGGGGTCACAGCCCAGAGTTGCCGGTCGAGATCTTTGCCCGCTAGCATCGCTCGCCACTTCTTCATTCGCCGTCGACTGATCGTCGCGGTGACCATTGCTTTCATCAGGCGGAGAGGGTAGATCAGGACCCAGCGCGCAAGCGTTCGCTCGTTCGGTGGCAAAGTGCCGAGCATGCCCTTCATATCGTAAAGAACCTCTTCGCGCGAGTTTCTGAACTGCGCCGGGTTCAGGAACTCCCGAGGAACTTCGGCTCGCAAAGTAACATTACTCTCCGCGGAAGCCGCCGGCTCAGGACTCGCCGGTCGCTGGGCTGTCGGATCGAATAGAGGCCAGAGCCGATACACGCGCTGGCCGGCGTGAACCTGCCTGGTTGACGCCCGCGTCTCAAACGGGCGGCTAGCCGGACTGAAGAGCTGCGGCGCTCCGAGCATCCGTGCTTTGTCCCGCGTCAGCGGATGAAGATGAACGTCCAGCGCGCCGTCGCCAAGCTCCGCCGCGGCAAGCTGAGCAGTCGGCAAAGTCCGTTGGGCTTCATAAATCTGTGCGTAACATTCGACCTCGTCGGAATCACTCAGTTCCTCGGGATGCTTCAGCTGAGCAGTCATTTCGCTCTTGATGTGCGACCAGGGAAGTTTCAAGTAAAGCCCCGGGTCGGCAAGAATCTTCCGGTAACCGGACGATGTCTCCTCGGGAGCAGCCTGCGCGAGCGCAGGCCGAGATGGCCGCTCCGCATTTTTCAGGTTGTCTGTTGCCGAGGGGACCTCTTCTCGCGCTCGATCGACAACGCTGCCATTCGATTTTTCTTGTTGCTTCACTGACTCGGGGTTCGGGCTTTCACTTGTCGCTCGAACCTCGAAGATTCGTCCGTGCTCATCTCTGACAAGCTCGCCGAGCGGACGCAGTTGACCCTCGCACGCTTCGTAAAACTTTCCAGCATCATCGGTCATCAGCTCCCCGACGATTCTCAGGTGGACGTCTCTGCCTTCGAACCGGCATTCAAGTTCCGCCGCCTCCGGTTGGCGAGGATGCAGTCCGCGACGTGTCGGAGCATCGATCTGGGTTGACGGCCGTGTCGCAGGGAGCGCCGGACGCGTCGCAGCGAACGAACGGGGCGGAAGGGCCGCCTGCTCGATTCGAAGGACTCTTACACTGCGCCGGCCCCCCAAACCGCGACGAGCTGGAATCTGAATCTCTTCTTCCAGAGCCAGCAGCGAGACGCGCCGTTCAACCGGTTGTCCCGGCCGCCCATTCGGCGGCGTGGCTCGGTTCGATCGCAAGCGATTTGTGGTGATCGAGTATGGCTCTCGCATGCTCATCTCCCTTTGCTCCTATTTGGCGACGTGAATGTGATCGCGGTGCGCGTGGAGCATGCGATCCGAGATTTGTTTGTGCGGTCCTTCGCTGCGAGTCCACGGGCCAAAGAGCTGAACCGGATAGCCCGGCGGCTGAGCCCACCCACCGCGAGCTTGCAGCGCCATGTAGAGCTTGTAGCCTATGTTTCTTCCCTTCTCTTCGTCGATGATTCGATTACGCTCCTGGGGATCCTTTGCAGCGGCTGCCGTTTGCATCGCGGCATTCCATTCCTGTGCCCACTTGCCGATCCCTTTGCCGCCGACTTCATAGATATCGACCGCGCGGCCAGTTCGGTGGAGACCTAATGTGCCCGGACGTACGACAATTCTCAGTGGACTGCCGGCGGCCGAGCTGTTCGCCTGGGCGAATTCGTCCAACACAACGCTGAGATGCTCGGCAAGCTCCGGCACCACCAGGATTGGAAAGTTTGACGGCCATAGGACGCGGTGAAACCGACCGCTTCGAATCGGACGCCTTCCATGTTTTTGCCCGCGACCTGGAACCGTATGCGTGCCGCGGTGAACCTGAGCGGCCGGCTGAACCGGTCCCAAGCGGACCAGTCGCACCGGTCGCGGACCCATCGCACCGCCTCCCGATCTGAACCCTCGTGCCATTTTTGTTACCGACCTCCGAAGCTCTCGTTGTACCAGTAGCGGCCCATGATTCGACCGGCGAACACTCGAATTGGATACGTTGCGCCTTGTACTGGAGCAAGGACTTCGTCTCTTATCGAGCGATTGCGAATGACGAATTCAAGCCTGGCGTTTTCGTCTAGGCGGATGACAACTGGAAGACAATTGCAGCCCCAGGGATTGACGATCATCTCGAGACGGATGTAGGGAAAGACCGGCTTGCCGTTTTGCAAGATCAGCCACTCGAAGCCCGGCGTGAGGATCTGACTAACGTCCCTGGCGTATAAGTCCGTGAACTGGGCAAAGTGCGTCAGCACGCCGCAGTATTGCGGGTGCAGTTGAAAGCTTGCCAACACCTTCTGCTCTCCTCTTCGCGGAAGGCTTTCGGGGGCCTGCAGCTTATAGAGTGCAAACGGATCTTGCGGTTGTCCGCTGATGTCGACTCTCACATCTCCTACGAACCCGCTCACGTCGAAGTAATCCGCATCTACGGGAATCCCGCAGTCCAGAAAACGATTGTGAGCAACCGCCGTCGACATGGTTGTCTACTCTGGTGTTCGTCCGGTGCCGAGAAGTTTGAAGCCCTGAAGCACGATGTACAGCGTGCCGGGCAGGGTTGATAGCTCCTCGATCTGGATTCGAATTACCGATCTTGGCTCGAAGGCCACCGGACGCGCGAAGGGTCGGAAAGGACGATCACCGTTCGCAATGCCCAACCCTGCAATGTTGTGAATTGGTTTGTTCTGCAGCTCCCTCCCCGTGCTGACTACGTCGATGCTGTAGAGAAAGCTGATGTCTTCAGGCCCGCAAGCCGGTTCAAATGCGGATCCGAGGATGGCAGGATCGATTTGATCAAACGGAGTATTGGCCGCGAAGAAATTAGCGAAGCGCTGACTGAACCTGAAGCCGCTCGATAGACTGACGTTACTGGCCTGGAGTCCCTTCGCGATCGCACCCAGGGTCAGAGTCGACGGCGTGAGCTGCGGTACGCTAAACCTGCTCGAGGTGATTCCAGGGGGAGGACTCGCACTCGTAGTGGCCAACTCTACAAGCAAACTGTCACCGGCCGAAAGCGGTCTGTCGTTGTCCAATCTTTTTAGCGGAATCGTCGCCCTTCCGGTGGTTAAGCCTTCGAGTGGCAGGCTGAGTGTATGAGGATTGCCGTCAACCTGTATGAGATTACTTGCGCGGTCGAGTAAAGAGAGCTTTACGGTATCATTCGGGCCGCCGTAAACGGTTACGGCCTTATCACCGGCGGCGGGCAGCTTCCTGGTTGAGGCGTCAGGACCGATTACCGGGGTCGACGATTGTACAACTACATCAATCGGCTCGCTCAGAAGGTTGTTTGTTCTGTCCCAGACTCTGATAACACCGAGCGGATCGGGCGTGGGGAAGATCACAGTTCCATCGACACCAACCCTTTGTGGCGGGGACACCCTACCGCCAGTGACATCCACGATGACCACTTCGTCGCCCGGCACGCCGGCGACGAACGCCCCTTGCAATTGCGTCAAGGTCGGCGGCGCTGCTGATGCGGTACTACCCGAGGTTGTGAAAAGAGGGCCGGACGACTGGAATAGAGGGATGACAACGGGGACGGTCGCCGAATCGACTACAGGTCCAAATGCTCTCGGGTTTTTCCGCTCATCCAGCACAAAGCTATATCCGAGTGAAACCGCGACGAAGACACCTTGCATGCTGATCTCGACCACGTCCTGCAGTTTGACAACGTCCTGAGTGTTGTTGGCGGATTTCCCCTGCAACTTGAACTCAAAAACGTAATCGAACGGGATGGACTTCGTAATCGGCGGCGCCCCTCGCCCGTACCGATCGATCGCTGGCTCCGGGATTGCCCTTGGATTTACAACGGTCCGCATTAGGTCTCCACCAAATACGGATACTCATCCGTATCAATTCGTACTCGTTTTCAAGCCAACATCTTGTAACCCTGAAACACAATAAACAGCCGGCCCCGACCCGATATCTCTCTCACCTGAACGCGAATAGTCGAGCGCGGCAGAAACGTCATTGGTTTGTGAAGAACTCTGAAGGGTCGGTCGCCGTTCGCGATTCCCAGCCCTGCCACGCTGTGCACCGGTTGGTTCTGCAACTCCCTGCCTGTGCCCGAGTCAACAATGGTGTAGAGGAACCTCACGTCATCTGCGAGGTTCAGCCTTTGAAACATCCGCCCGGCAGTCGTCGCGGGCAATGTCGAGAGGCCCGAATTAGTAAAAGCAAGGAACAACCTGACGGGGTCTATCCGAATTCCATCCAACAGCGCTCGAGCGGGTTTGATGTCCTTGAGCCTGATCTTGTTCAGGTCCGCGGGGTCAGTCGGGTTTCCGTCCGAATTCCCGACCGCTTCCACCAGATCGATCGTAAGGCTTGTGTCGCCGGGGTCCAGACTGTAACCGATCCCCAGAGTCATATAGCCCCCGTCGACGCTGACCGGCACTTCATCCTCTTCGATGTTCCCGGGCCGTCCCTTGAGGTCGAGCGTCGAGACGTAATCGAACGGAACGATTCCGGTCGTCGGTAGGTCTTGCGCGACAGCTTCGCCCAGAGTTCGATAATTCCCGGTCTCGTAGTCGTAGACCGGGATCTTCTTGAGCGGGTCCAACTCGACCAATCGCCTTACTGCCTCTTCAAGGTTGCCGGCCACGCCAAGCAGCTTGTAGCCCTGAAGCGTAATGAACAGAGTGCCTTTTATCGATTTCGCCGGGTTTGCGATCGTCGTCCGCTCCTCGATCTGAATACGAATGGTCGAGCGCGGCATAAATACCATTGGCTGTGAAAGCGCTTTGAACGGCCTCTGCCCGTCAGCCCGGCCAAGCGTTGCCACGCTGTGAACCGGTTCGTTCTGTAGCTCCCTTCCGGTCGCCGAGTCCACGATGCTGATAAGAAAGCCGAAATTCTCTGGCGGTTTTATCCGTTGAAAGATCTTTTGAGCAACGCTTCCATCAAGACTTTCGTCCAGTTGATCTCCTCGAAATGCTACCGACTCGAACGCGGGGTCTATCCTGAAGCCTTCAATCAAAACGTCAGGCGGAAAGCTGTTGAGAGTCATGTCACCCAGTCTTGCCTGACCCGGCGATCGCAGCACGACGGGCTCGGCGCGATCCTCTTCGAACGCATAGCCAATCGCTATCGCCACGAACACGCCTTCCGCACTTACGTTGATCACATCCTGTATGACATTGCCGGCCGCTCCAGTGATCTGAAAGTCGGCGACGTAGTCATAGGGAATCACTTTCACCCAGGGCAGGTCATGAATCTGCTCTCTGCCAAATGGTGTCTGACGTTCGTAGCTTTGGCTAACTCCATTCATGCGTGGTGCAACTCCATGCGCTACTGCACACCTCTCGTCATATATCCGTCCAGAACAACCCAGATAAAGAACGGCCCATAGATGCGCTGAAGCTCGTCGGCCACGTCGGCCTCCGGGAACTCAAGCTCCACTCTGAAGTTCTGTTGGGTATCGATTGAAACCGGCTCGGCAAATCGAAAAGTCGCCTCCGGCGCCGGGAGGCCGTGAGTAACGGTTTGCCCGTCCTCCGAGAACGGTCCTGCGCCCGCAGGGAAAAACCAAGTCGGCATCTGGATCATCGTCTTCTCGCCGACGATGAAGGAGGTCACAGAATTGTAGACCAGCTTGGACAGCACCCGCAGGCTGTCGCGCGAAAGCTGGTCATCAATCGGAATCGACTTTTTGTCCCCGAGACTCTCATTGAGACACCTTGTGATGTCCGCTTTGCTCGCCGACGTGTGTTGGTGGTGGTGCTGCTCAAGCTCTTCGGCGACGGCAAGCAAGCACTCTTTCAACTTCCCGAGCTGTTTAGCTCGCGCGCGCGCATCGTACAAAAACTGTTCAATCGTATTGAACAGTGTTTCCAGCGCGGCAAACTGGGTTTTGTCGATGCTCCTAAGCAACTCTACCAATTGTTCGAAGCCGTCAGTGATCAGCTTGACGTCCGGAAGCTGCCTTAGCAGATTGGCTTCCTCTCGCTCATCCGTCAGTTCCTGCAGCTTCGTTACGAAGGCGGTGAGCGGCTTCGGGAACTCGATCCTGGTTCTGGTCAGCACATCGAGCAGCGGCTTGCGAACCTGTCTCAACTGACTCTGTAGCTCGAGGATCGGCTTCACCTTTTCCTCGTTGCCGTAGATTCGCAGTATCCCAATGGCTCCGTCGAAATCTACGGGTATCTGATCCACCGCATCGATCGATTTCTTGAATGCGTACAACCTCTCGCGGGCGGTCTTCAGCTGCTGGTCAGTAATTGCCGGCTCACTCTCGCAGATCAACTTCGACAGAATGTCGATGCAGCGAGGCAGAGTGCTGGATGAGCAGTTGCCGTTTGAAGTCCCGTTCGTCGCCGTCAGACACCGCTCAACTTCGATTGAGAACCTCGTAGGAAGATCGGAGACAACGACGCGCAGGGCCCGCGCCTCGAACGTGTTCCAGTGCGGGAGCAGCGAGGTCGATTGCATGTTGGTTTCAAGTTTTGTTTTGCCTTGAACGTTCACGAAAAACTTCAACACGCTGGAGGTCGCGATATCTCTGAGCTGCTTGCCGGGAGCTACGAAAACCGAATCGTAGAGCGGCAAGTGGACTTTCTCTTTGATGCCTTTGATTACGGCCATAATGGAATCTCAACACGTCCGCAGAACCGGCAGGGCGAGTCGCGGGCTCGTGCCCGGCTCGCCCTGCTGGACATCTCCGGAACAGCAGGAAGCCACGCGGCAGAAAAGTTACTGCACGTCGCGCGTCATATATCCGTCGAGCACCACCCATATGAAGAGCGGTCCATACAGCCGCTGCAACTCGCCCAGCACGTCGCTCTCGGGCACCTCGATCTCGACTCGGAAGTTCTGCTGGGTATCGATGGTAACCGGTTCGGCAAAGCGGAATGTGGCCTGCGGGTTCGGATAGCCATGCGTCGTCACCCCGCCGTTTTCGGAGTAAGGGCCGGCGCCCGCCGGGAAGAACCACGTGGGCACCTGGATCATGATCTTCTCGCCGACGAAGAAGGTGGTGACAGTGTTGTAGATGAATTTGCCGATCAGCGTACCGAACCCGTCATTGGGAACGATCTGCTCATTAGGTGGTACCGCCTGACCGCTTTGTTTGAACTTGTCTTCGACAGCCTTCAGGACGGCGCGATCAATCGTAATCGACTCTCCCGACCCCAATTCATTCGCACCCGAGCTTGTTCTTGTGAACTTCAGGTCAAGGTCTGCAAGCTTCTGATTAGAATCGATCGTAATCGCTGCGCCTCCTGGTCCTTCAACTTTCCGTTTGAGATCGACGAAGTTGCGCACGGTGAAGGTGAGTTTGCCCGTAGGTGGAGTGGCGGTTGACTTGAGATCGAAATCCACATCAACAGTCGGCGTATCGGCAAACTGCGGCGGCAGATCCGAAATCACAACTCGCAGCGCGCGCGCCTCAAAGGTATTCCAGTGAGGCAACAACGAAGCGGCCTGCATGTTGGTTTGGAGTTTTGTCTTCCCGTTCACGTCCAGGAAGAAGCGCAGAACGTTTGAGGTGAGAATCTCGCCGAGTCGTCTCCCACCCTTGACGGAGACCGAGTCGTATAGCGGCAGATGTACTTTCTCTTTTACTCCTTTTACGACGGCCATGACTTCCTCCTAGCTAGCTACCAGATCGGCTGAAACCAACTGGTGCTGGGTTTAGTTTCTTCTTCCGGTGGACGAAAGGACTCGCAGGACGGGTTGACGGTCCTTGGGCGATAAAAGCCTTCGACGCCGCCGATGTTTTCCACCGGCACTACGCGCGCGCTCATGTCTCGCTCGCGCACGTAGCCTTCAAAGGGCGCTTCGGCGAAGTAGCCGACATCTTGAGGCGCTTCGTCGTATCCCATTACGTCCGCAGATTCGCCGTAGTATCCCATTGTCTCCGGCGACTCGCCGTAGTAACCCACTTCTGGGGACTCGCCGTAGTAGCCCAGCTCCGGCGCCTCTGCGTAATAGCCTACGTCAGGCGTTTCATACACGTATCCCATTCCTTGCGGCGCATAGGCCAACTCAGGAGCTTCGGCATAGTAGGCGACTCCTTCCGGCGGCTGACCGTATCCTTCGACAAAGCCCGGCGGCGGGTCCGCGAAGTAACCGACATCGGGCGACTCTGCGTAATAGCCGACGGTCTCAGGCGCTTCAGAGTAGTAGCCCATCTGTTCGGGTGCCTCGTACACGTAGCCCATCTCGGGAGTCTCGGCGTAATAACCCATCTGTTCGGGCGCCTCGTAGACGTAGCCAATCTCAGGAGCCTCGGCGTAATAACCCATCTGTTCGGGCGCCTCATAGACATAGCCAATCTCCGGCGCTTCGGCGTAGTAGCCCATCTGTTCGGGCGCCTCGTAGACATAGCCAATCTCCGGCGCTTCGGCGTAGTAGCCCATTTGATCGGGCGCCTCCGCGTAATAGCCCGAGAATCCTGAAATTGATGATGCGTTGACCGGATAGAACCGCATGCGTCTTCCTCCTTTATCACTTGAAGGGTTCACAATCATGATTTCATCGAACGGCTCGCCCTGACTTGCCATGCTTTAGCACCTCATCCTTCAATTCCGTTGCGGGTGACTCGATACCGGCCGCCTACGATGTAGAGGCGCGTCCCGGTAGGGTTCGTCGCTAGAACTGGCCGGCGTTCGTTGAAGAAGTGAACGTATGTTCTCGCCGGATCGCCGGGTGATCTGGTCGCGCGGTAAATCAGCCCTCGCAGTTCGCCCACTGGAGTGATTGGCAACGGAACCACGCGAGTGATGCGCAAACGAACTCCGGAAGAACAGGGCGAGCCAATCTGCTTTTGACCGCAGCCGCCGGGTCGTCCCTTGCAACCGCACGAGCAAGCCATCGAGCTTTCTCCTATCGGAATCGGCGCACCGGAGCCGGAGCCGGGGTCGGAACCGGAATGACAGGCACGCCAGGTTGCGCCGTGACCGCAGGCGAAACTGGGATGATAGGTCCAGGTCGCAAACCAGGTTGCGCTACGACCGCCGGACGCGCGCCAGGACGCCGACGCCCTCTGCGTCGCCGTATGTACGCCGGGATTATTATGTTCACCGGCACTGCGACTTTGCGCCTTTCGCCAAACTGCCCGATTCCATCCACCACTTCGTAAAGCTGCCCGCCGGGGCCTTCCATCAATCCGTCGGCGCCGGCGATTCCGGTATTTTTCAGAATGCTGCAAATCGTTGTCGCTCCCGCGGCATAAGGTCTCACGGGCGGGATGAACTTAACGATCGGGCTCAACTTGTTGACGATTCCGCATACAGCTTTGGCCGTAGTTCGTACCGGCGGAGGAACAAGATGAGAGAGGTTCGGGAGCGCGGGCACCGGCGGGGCCTCAGCGATACCGGCTTTTCGGAGAACGCCGCAAAACTTGTTCGCCATTCGGAATGGACCCGCAGCCTCCGGAACCTGGGCGACCACCGGGCCGACTTGCGGTATAAAGTTGCAGACTCGCCTGGCCATGCCCTTCAGAGGACCTGGTATGAATTTGGCAAGGATGGGCAGCGCGCCACTGGCGGCCTGCTTGGCGACTTTAACCGCTCCGCTTGCGAGTTTCTTAAGGCCTTTCCAAAAGCCGATCGGATTACCCAACCCGTCAACGCCCTCGACCCATTCGTAGAGCTGCCCGTCCGGGCCCTGGCGTATCTCGCCGACGTAGTTACCGATTCCCAGGCTAGCGCCAATTGTTCCGTATGGCATTTTCTTCCTCCTGTCAGATAAAGGCGTCGATCACAACGCAGACTCGATGTCGTGGCCGCTTCCTAAGAAGCCGGTCACGCTCGAACGCTAATCGACTCTCAAGATTTCTTTATGGTCGGCGCGCGGCGCCCATCCCATCGGCCGGTTCATGGTCGCGTCCAATGGTATCCACAACCCTTTACAAAGCGCTTCCAGGTAGATATGGCTGAATAGTTTCTTATTGCGAGGGTTAAACCCTACCAGCACCAAACGCACGGGATGCCCGATGGATTTGATCATCGACGCCAACAAAATCGTCATGTCGTCACAGTCGCCCGCTCGCAATTCGAGCATTCGCCGCGCTGAATGAAGTAACTCGACGTGATGAATATCGCGGGTGTACCGGACGTTGTTCTTCACCCATTCAAACAGCGTTTGGATTTCACCCAGATAGTCTTTCGGTCGGACGCGGGTCCGAATCAGAATGTCGATCGCTTGCTGGCGAACGCAAAAATCCTTTGCTCCTGCCCGGACCAACTGGACGATGTAGTCGACGGTTTTCTTTGTGCCCGCGTAGCCTTTGGGAATTCGACCAATGTAAATCCTGGGCTTGCGAGGTGAGCAAAGGTCCATTGAATCGACATTCCTTCGTGCCGTGCCGCCTTCTGCCGGGCAACACGTGTGCCAGCGCGATCGGCGATGTGATGAAGCAGCTGATTTGGATTTTACTGAGGCGTTTACGGTTCCCGCCGGAGCGGTTCAGAACTCAGGATGAATCATAATTGTTATGACAATCACCTAAGGACAAACAGTAGGAATGGTTCCATTCGCCTTGACTGAGGGTAGATTAGCGGGAGCATATAAAGAACGCGCCGGACCCGATTGGACAACCTCGCTCGGCAGGCTCGCGGTCCACCCCAACGTCTCTACACACAAGATGAGGCGCTCAACTCGGTAATTTATCTCCCTTTGTTGACAAGCAACGGTTTGCGACGTAAGCTTCCTCACATCCAGCGCAGTATTGCTATAAGAATTGGATAGGCTCAACAGGCAGGTTCGGTTTTCGATTAGCCTATCGGTCCCGATGAGAGGCTGTTTATCGGTTGGATTTTGGAACTTGCGTGGATTTCATCTAGCTATTGCCGAATAAATCAATTGTGTCGCGGGTCTGGCAGGTAGTCTTACAGGTTGACATTCCAGGTTCCTGAACTGCTGCCTCAGGTCATCAAGGCGTAGCCACCTCCCAGCAGATTGGGGTTCTGGCCTTTGAGTCAGCTTCAAAACTCTCGCTGATTGGAGCGATTACTGTGGGAATCTCAAATCACTTCTTTGTCTGCGCCTCACTGAAGACTAAGGATGGAAACAACGCGGACGGACCATTCCTGTTGCCTCCGGGCTTTGACCCGAACAATGAGTCTTTTCCTCCGTTGAAACTCTTCATACCTCAAGTGGCGGGCCCTGGCGCTGTTGCGGGCGCCTGCACGATAAGCCCCAATGGCGGGAATACCGACTTCGCTCTTTCGTGGCAGGCAAAACAGGGCAACACTTACGCCGTGGTCAATGTTAGCCCGGACCACATCTACCCGCCTCTGGATTCTAATGGCCTTTGGGATTCGTTCAACAAGTTTCGACAAGCCCTCGAGGGCTTACCGCCGACCTGTCTTGTCTCGGGCGGCGCGGCCATTATCGCCAACCGCATAGCCCAGGCGCTTCCGCTCAGCTATGCGGGGACATCCTTGTTTGCCTATGGGCTTGACACCGCGTCGCGCTGCGTAGACTTGCTGCCGGGGATGTCCCTGCGCGTCGATTACGGGACATACCAGTACATCAACCCATCAACCGTCGTCGGGGGGAACAGGAACGCCTACACGGGCACTGGGTCCACGCGTTTTCAAATCCGCCGCCGCGCGGACGGCTTTATCGGGTTCAACGCCTTCACCGACGCGCTTTCAAGCTTTCAAATGGTGATGGCCAATCCGCCGCAAATTTCTGGCCTGCTTGATCTCGAAGCCCGTGGCAATAACATGGCTTACTGCCGCCTGATCTATCCTCCTCAGATCGATAACGTCGTCACGACCAAGACCGCGCCCGATGTCGGGCGAAATGTCACGCTTATCATGGCGGACACTCTTGCACACCTGGAAACGGCGACGACCAACTATATCGAAGGCGGTTCATGCGGTGGCGTAGGCCAGTGCCTGTTCTTTAGCGGCAGGTGCGCGGCTTATCCTGAGATCACTGTCATGCTCAATGGCTCGCCGGTGATTGTTCCGCTCGGTACTACGTTGAAGGACGTAATCGCGAGCGTGATGACCGTCTCGATTGATGAAGTCCTAAACGGCTCCTTCCAGCTCCTGCTTTGGCGTTGGGCGCAGCCCTCGCTGCTCGATTCGGATCAAGGCTGGAATGTGGGTTACACCCTTACAGCGGTCCAGTTTGAAAGCACCACGACGGTGAATGCTACGACCGGCTTGACCCAGTGGGATCTGCCGCTCGCAATGGGCGACTACATCCAGATAGGCGGGTCCAGGTAGCCGGAAAAAGGAGGAGGCTATGTCGATACGCTTTTCGCGCATCGCGCTGGCAGCGCTGCTTGTGATAATCGCACACCAAAGCGCATCCGCTCAGTTCACTCTGCTTTCGCAAAACACTCTGCACCTCGGATGGGGCCAGCCGGCTTACCAGACGAACAAGAATACTTACATGTTCAATAACGTTATCGGAGTACCCGCGAATTTCGACGTGGTGATTCTTCAGGAAGTTATGGACCAAGCGAATCTTGCCGCGATCACAATCGGGTTTCTGCCCGGCACCTACGCGGTGGTGCAGACAACTCCGTTAGGCCCCGGCAGCTACAAGGAGACCTACGGCTTTCTAGTCCGCGTCCCTGCGGGTGGAAACGCGTGTTGCAACATCATCACGACTCCGACCGGGCAAACCTCCTCCACGTACACAGGCGCCGGATTCTCAAGACCTCCGAGCGGCGTGTTGGTCCAGGGGGCAACTAATACCACCTGGGTCATTAACTACCATGCCATGTTTGGCGCTGTAGGCGCGCGCCGCACGGAAGTCTCCAGGGTTTCGGCCGTCATCACTCAATTCCAGGCACTGGTCATGGGGAACCCCGGCCAAACATACCCGCGCTTTATCGTCGGCGGAGACTGGAATTTTCCGGATACCGATCAAGCCTTCACGAACATAAGAAACAATCTTCCATTAGCTAATATCCTGGTCCAGCCCACCGCTCTGACGAGCCTCAAACGTGGGGGTGTCGGTATGAGCTCGGCATATGATCATTTTTTATGGGACTCAAACGTCGTCACTTGCAACGGGGCCGCGGTGATGCCGGTGCCCGGCGGGAACCTGCCCGCTTTCCGCTTAACCTTTTCGGATCATCTTGGGGTGCGCATTGATGTTCAGTAGTAGACCAGACGCAGGCCAGACGTTCATCGCATCGCGCTTTCTTAAGGCGCGGGTTCGCGCGCTGACTGCCCTCGCCGCGATCTTTGCCGCGGGCGCTTCAGTTGTCGCCCAGGGCCCGGCTCAAAAACCGGAACTGATTCGCGATCAGTTCCGGGACACCAGCGGAAGGTCGGGGCCGCAACTGGTTTCGCTTAACGGCGGCGAATTCATAATGGGGACTCAACCATCCGACCCTGCCTATAACACCAGAAATGTTCCGCATAGGGTCGTGCTCTCCCCATTTGCAATCGGCCAGTTTCAGATCACCAACGAAGAGTTCGCTATGTTCCTAAACGACCGTCGTCTCTCGCTCGAGCAGACCGACGCGCTGATACAGGTCAGATTGACGCCGGGATTGACCGTTCCTGAATCGGGACACCCCGTTTCAGTAAAGGCGGGAGCAGCCGGCTTGCCAGTCACCGGCGTTAGCTGGCAGGGCGCGCTCGCTTACGGGCGGTGGTTGTCGGAGAAGACCGGCCATTTCTACACGCTGCCGAGCGAGGCGCAATGGGAGTACTGCGCCCGAGCGGATTCGAAGACGATCTGGCCGTGGGGGGACCAGTTCGACACATCGAAGATCAACTGTGACCGCCCCATCGCCATGCTCGGCGCAGAGCCGGCCAGCCGGCTCTCTCAAAACGCCTTCGGCCTCTACGGAATTCCCGGCAATGTCTGGGAGTGGACGCTCGACTGTCTTGACGTTCAGTTCTACTTTCACGCGCCATCACGCAACCCAGTTTTTCTTGACCCTTCGTGCCCTGCCCCGATGATACGAGGCGGCAGTTTCCGAACTCCGCAATACCAGTGCTCGCCCGGCTATCGCGTCAACTACTTCTCCATAGGCCACTGGGACAGTATTGGTTTCCGAGTTATGCGGCGAATGACTTAGCTGCGCGCGCAGACCAATAAAGGAGAGTATCAATGACTGCCATCTGGAACCTCACAAAGCGTAAGGGCGCTTATGCTTATGTGGCGACCGCCGTCTTAATCTTCGTTTCCCTGAGTCTCGCGCAACCTGGCGACCGCATAAAGTTTGTTTATCTCATATCTGGCCAGTCCGCTTCCGGCTTAAAAGTGACGATCGTTACCCCCGATGGCAAGAGGTCGAGTTACACGACAGACGCTTCCGGATATGTGAACGGTATGACGAGGGAAGGAAAGTTGATTGTCGAGGACCCGGTTACAGGCATCAGGTTGATTGATCGAATGTTCGACAAATCTGTAACAGAATTCAAGGTCCCGCTCCCGATACGAGTCCGGGGAACGGTTTCCGGATTCGGCAAAGATCCGAATTCGATCACGGTAGACTGCGGCTACGGCTCGCGTTTGACGGTTTCCGATTACCAGCGTCAGATGCATGGTTTACCTCTGGTTCCGTTGCCCACCGAGAACAAACTTGAAGGGATAGAGAGGGCTCGGGTGCCGAGCCGCTGGCTGCGTTCGAAACCGGATACGAGAGGGCGCTTTGTGACCGGTTGGTTCGCGGCGGTCGACGCGCCTGAGTTGCTGGTCTTCAACAATGCTGGTCAGACTGCAGTGCGAACCGTTCGACTGCCGAAAGGGACCAGAGCGAGGCAAACTATTCTGGCCGGGTCGATAACTCCGGCGGCGGGAGCGACGCTTGAGGTTTCTATTGAGGCGAGCAAGACTGACCTGCCTCTTGGCCTGATGATGGGAGTCAAATCTCTTGGCCTTCGCGGCGCGTCAGGGGCGCAAACGAGTCAGATGCTCAGCCTTCTCAACCGGCGTGACATGGCGGTCGGGCAGTTTCTCGCGAAACGGCGTCAAATCCCACTGGAGCTTGGAGGGACAACAAAGATCGCCGGCCTCCCCGCGATGCAATCACTCCGTCTTTACTTTGTCGGGCCGACGCCGGGCATCACGGCCGAGCGCACTGTGACCATCCCTCAGCGGGGAATTGTTCGGGTAAGGCTCACTGAAGACGAGTTGCTGGGCAAGCGCGAACCGCTCGTCTCGCTAACTGGCGTCGTGAGGGTTGAGCAAGGCGGTCCGCCAGTCAAAGGCGCGACCGTAGTCTATAGCAGCTACCCATACCGTTACGAAACAATCACGGATGACAGTGGCCGGTTCACGATTCCGAGAGTGGCGGCTAACAGAGGCGGAGCGGTCTTCATTGATGCGCCGAACCCACAAGGGGCACCCCCCTTCGATCGGATAACCGTGACCCGTCCAATCGCGCCGTTGCCGCGCCCTGGCGCAAGAGCCTCGACTGCCGAGCAGGTTTTCGAGATACCCAGAGTGACCTCCGGGGGGAGGACGTTTACAAATTTGAGAAACTTAACTGCCCCGTTGGCAACTTCTCAGAGTGGCTCGGTCATTACGCAGCTTCAAGGGCTTGAGTACATCTTTCCTGTATGCGGCTCTAACTTCACCCAGGATGAACTACAGTATGTGAACTCCCCCGTGGTAGAGGCTTATGTGCGCAGCGGAGAAGAATTCCTTGGGCCAGTCGACGTCACAATAACCTCCGCCAACGTTGAGCAGAATGGTCTTGCCGTCGTGAACATGCTTTTTCCGTATGAAGGAGAATTCCTGGTATTTCTCCAGTATACTCCGTTCGTTTTTGATGCAGCGGCGGTCTTGATAATCGGCCGTCCTGACGCCAGGGTAATATTTAGTCCCAAGAACAATCTAGCGCAACTTACCATCACCGTTGTAGACGAGAGCAATCGGCCCGTAGTCGCTGAGGTAGAGGTCAATTTCCCCGGCTGGCCGTATGCTGTTGATCCTTACGAAACGCTCACCAATAACTCCGGTCAGGTAATCATTAACTGCGTTAGCCGAGGGCCTAACCTTGGGATTTCCATAGCCAGGAATCAGCTTTTAGTTGAGGTTAACGATCCCAATTATGGCTGCTTCAATGGTATTGCAACGCTGCCTGAATTCAGCTCCTCGTTACAGGTTCAACTCAGACGGTCCGCGTGCGGTCAGTAGAGAGTTTTGGAACAGTTCGCCCGTGCGCAGAATTCGCTGCGCCTTACGGTACTTCAACAACCAGGAACAGAAAGCTGCCATGGCCAACTTCATTCGACTAAACACGACGCTGCTTTTTTTGCCGGAAGGCTCTGATCAGTCAACGGCCCGAAACGGTTATCTCCTACCTGAAGGAACTGTCCCTCCACAAAATCCGATCTCGCTTGCCGATTCGCTTTCAGCATTCCCGGGTGCCTATGTCTTCTTTCCCGGTCTGCCGTACGGCGACGTGCCGCTAGATGATTTCATCAGGACGATGTGGAACTTTCTCACTGGGTCGGGGGCCGCAGGGACAAGGTTCGCCTGGTTCGCGAGCGATGACCCGGACAACCTTAAAGCTCAAGGCCTTGTCGTCAACCAAGAGGGCACGGACTTTTTTACAAAAGATCGCCACGATTTTGATTTTGCAAATTACTCGCTGCGCCTCAGCGGTCGCAGCAAGATCGATATTGACAAGCCCGGCTCGGGATTCGATTTTGTACCTCCCGGCGAACATTTGCTGCTTGTCACGCCTCTTGGCACCGAGCCTCAGGTTACATTCCCTGTCCTGGGCCCGGTGAATCTCGCTCTGTTATCAGGCGCCGGCGATGGCTGTTTCGGATTTGCCGTCAATACCGATGATGACGGCCTGAATAGTCTGGACGTAGGCTTGCGCTACTTCAAGCCTGCCTTCCAACAGCCGGGCTATGTTGATTCGCTTCGCTATCCGTTGCTTGACCTGGCTGCCGCGCCAAGAGCTGGAGTGCGGGCAATCGAGACCGACCCAACTCAATTGGAACTCGCGGTAAAGTTCGACCCTACAGACCAGTTCAATATAGATCGCACTTTCTTTGGCTTTGCTCCCGCCGTTACGGGAGCCGCGCCTGCGCCATTGCGTTCTTATTTCCGCAACCCGCTTGGCGAGGTTGTTCGCGTAGTGCCGGGCCAGTCTGCGAAGCTCGTTTTCAGCACACTGGTATCTTTCGAGCCTTCGGACGAACCCGCGCCCGACCAGCCTTATTACCTGACTCCGTCTGGCGACTTCCTGCTTTCAGTGGACAACGCGCAGTCGCAAGAGGTCGGGGCGGGCAATTACTCCGCGAATTTGATGTGCGGCATCTCGGCGGTCGAGTACATCGAGATGGCCGGAGGAGCCCCGACCGTTCTCACGTTTCAATCAGGGGCCAATGCGTACACTCCGACTGATTACGAAACGAACCCGGACACGGGTGAGATCACGGGCGTCAAGTTCAGCCCCTTCACCTCCGCGGCCACTACCTCTTATGCATATGTTAGCGCAAAGGCAAGCCCACAGGCATCCGCCGTCAGTCTCGATTATTATGCTCAACCGCAGAGTTCCGTGCTGCACGTGCCGCTTCAAGTGTCAGCCGATTCAGATAATCCGAGCTTTCTCTTTTACGGCCCTATGATCGCGGGCTCGCTCGCGCCCGAATCGCCGGAGGCGGCTGAAGCGCCTCAAAACTTCCCTATGGTCCCCTACGCCGGGATCACAGCCGACTCGTTTCTCTTCTTTCAACAGTTAGAGCTACAACTGATAAGCCCGACAAGGCGAAATACGATACCTGGCGGCGGGGGAAATATCTCGCCGCGCATTGCGGCCCTTATGTCCGCCGCAGGCGTGACCCAGGGGACAACGCCGCAGGGATTGCTGCTCGACCTTGACAACCAAGCCTGGCAATCAATCACCCTCGGGCAATCCGAGCTTGAGTCGCCGCCGGCAGACAATATCAAGGGACCAAGCGACGGCGCGCGCGCGGTCTACACAACCGATGTCAATTTGAATCTGGAGGCCCTGCTGCTCTATCACGTTGATGGGGTTCTGAAGACTTCGCTTCAGAGCAACCAGCTTTTCCTGGTGGTCTCAAGCGCCGCGAAATTCCTGAAGTACTGTTCGATTCCTTACGTCGTAACTTCGTCGAATCTACTCGCGCTTCACGAGCAAGGCAACGTTCCTGAAGTGATTACCCAGGCGCTCGCCCCGCTCGTTGGCAACACATACGACACGCTCGCGTCTTATCTAAAGGATGTCGCCACGCAACTTGTTTCATACGTTTCCAGCAACCCGCCATACGTCTTGACGGACCAGATCCTCAATCAGCTGGCGACGATGGTTGGAGTACCGCAAACAGCGATCAACGCGCTTCAAGATATCGCCGGAACGAGTTTCGCGACTCTCGGCGAGTTCCAATCGGCAATCCAGTCGAGGCTCTCGGCCTCCGATTTTCAGAACTGGGGTTCAATAATCATTCTTTATGGCGCTCGCGGGTATGCCGCAAGCAGCGCCGCAATAATCAGCTTTGTCGCGAACTTCAAAGTCGTCATTCAAGGCTTCGAGTTCAACTTGTCGCCGTATGATTGGGACAAGCACAAAACCATTCTGATATTCAAGTATTACGACAAGAGCATCAACAGCCTCAAAGATAGTCTGGAAGCCTGGTCAAATGCGGACGAGTTCAATGACGGCTCCGCTTCGGTGCAACAGCAGCTCAGTGATTTCATAAACGATGCACGCAACAGAAAAGACCCGGACCTGGACTATTTTCTTAACACAGTCATTGATAGCAAGAATTGGAACGGCATCGTAGCCCTCAACTGTCCCGTGCCGCTTAAGGGTTTGCCGGAGCAGCTCGAAGGACTTGCGGCGGGCATCGATCCCGCGCAATTTGCGGCGCACCACGTCGGAATAAACATTACTCCGGTACAGGTAACCGGGACGACGCTGTCAGCGCGGCCCAGCTCCATGTTCGGGCTTATAGATTACAACGACCCTCTCCCCCTCAACGACCCTAAAGCGATCTACCAGTACAAGGTGTTGTCGCTGAAAACGCTGATGCTCGACTCGACGATTATGGATTTTTCCAGCCAGGTCGAGCTGTTGGTGAACTACCTTTTTGGCGATCTCGCCAGTTTGAAAGACAGCCAGAAGGGCAACGTGCTCGATTTCAACGGGGTCTACCAAAAGCAAGGCGATAAAGGCACGTATGTCTTCACCAATCGAGATCTCAATAAATTCACAATGACTAGCCAGGTGCTTGAGACGGTCGTAGTCTCTCGCGCGCAATTCGTGACCCTTGCCCAGGAGCAAGGCGACACAAGCGCCGAGGTGAAGACAAAATTTTTGTTTTCGGGCTTGATCGCATTCAAGGCGCTGGACGGGTTTGACGTATTCCCGTTCGGCACGGATGACGGCAGCCAGGGAGGGTTGGCCTACAGTGCCCTCTCGATAGACATGTCGTTTGATGCGAATATCCCATCCTACAAGACCTTCACGTTTGACATTTCCGGCATCGTACTCGACACGACAACCAGCACCGCGCGCCGCGCCAGTCTGTATAACCACTTCCCGCTGAAGCTGACGGCGCTGGTTCAGGGGGGAGCCGACAGCCGGCCCGACAAGCAGAATTACATGCCCGTCGCCACGCCGCTGTCGGGCCAGGGGCTCACCGACACATGGTTTGCCTTAGTGTATTCGCTAAATCTCGGCACTCCGGGCGCCCTCGCCGCCCAGGTAGGCTTCAGCGCGGGTTTCATTTCTGCATGGTCGCCCGCAACGACCCAGCCAAGCCTGTTCATTGGGCTATCGCTACCGGGGGTCAAGGGGGGCGAGCGCGCGATCACACTTCAGGGCGTCGTCAAACTAACATTCGGCGACATTAGCTTCCTGGTCAACGATTCGAACTACATTCTGCAGTTGCGAAACATTGCCCTGAGCATACTTAGCATTTCGATTCCCCCCAGCGGGCAGACAAACATCGTGTTGTTCGGCGACCCGACAGGGTCAGACCGCGAGACGCTCGGCTGGTATGCCGCCTACGTAAAGGCACAAGCCAGCCAGCAAAAGCCCCGCGCGCTGCCCGGCGTGGCCGCAGATGTGGCGCAGTTGTCCAACCTTGTCTCAACCCGCGTAATGAAGGTTTCCAAGCCCGCCGGCAATGGGTCATCAAGCGCGCCGGCCGAACCAACGACAAAAAGCGGTTGAAGCAAAATCAATTTGGATCAGCAATCTTTAATCAAGGCTTCGCAAGCTAGAGAGGCATCCTGATGACCATCAATGAACTATTGACCCTCCTCACGACCAATAATTATCTGACCGATCAGTCGCTCGGTCTGCCTTCAATAAATGTCCTCGGGTCAAAGCCGATATCGGACCTGTTAGCCAATACGGCTTTTTATACGAACTCGGTGTTGAAGCTTACGCGCAGCGATCATGGCAACCCGATAGTTAATGACACGATCGTGCTCAAAGGCACATTCGATCAGACTTTTCTGGGCGAGGCCAATCCGTCCTCGACCGTCGTATTCTTCATTGATGAAGACAAGCCGCAGCTTTATCAGATAGTAGATCTCCCGCCGGCCTGGAAATTCTCGAACACGTTCAGCGGGCTTGCCGGAACCAGGATTGACAACTTCAAATTCAACCAGCCCTATTTTGCGCTCGCCTCAGTAGACACAGATCTTCTCGACGCCGCGCCGCTGGTAGCGGGGTTGAACTTCGTCGGCGGCCTTCTGATCTCTTCCCCGCCGCTGAGCAATGTCGCGTGGCTCTGGGGCAGCACGACACAATTGGAGCTTAGCGGGAGCGTGACCCTTCCGGGCACTGGCGATGTGCCGACAATGTCGCTCGCCGCACCCTGCGTGCCGACCGATATCAAGGTTGGCACGGTCACATTTGCCGCTGGGATTGACGCCAGCTCGGAACCGGGCGACCAGGAGGCCGGGGCGGCTAAGGTCGACTTGACGCTCACCGCACAACTTTCGGTAGGAAGCAAATCTATCCCCATCACGGCAACACTGCCTGATGGCGATGACATCATTAACCTCGCGATGGGCAGCACAAACCAGCCGCTCGCGACGCTCAACGACCTGGCTGCGATTGCCAACACGACTTCGCTCACAAACCTGATACCGTCACAGTTCCCGCTCGGCAACAATCTCGCGCTGGTCAGCCTTTCACTCTCGATAGACCCGTCCAGCAAGACGATCTTTAACCTCGGGTTTGGCGTCGGCCTCGTCAACGTGGATTGGACAATCGTTCCGCCGAACATCGTAATCTTCAACAGCATCGTCTTTAACTTTAGCGTGCCGTTCCTCAGTCAATCGGTCATATTGCTGACTATCAACGCTTCTTTTACGATACTCGGCGACGGCCAGCGGGCGTTGCTCCCGGCGAGCGTCGAAGCCGCCGACGATTCAGCGGGCGCGGTCATCGCTTTATCGGCTCAGATAGATTTATCGTCCAAGACGCCCACCGTCATCTTCTCGGGTTTTCTCGTCTCGGGCAGCATCGATGTCATAAAGGCGATAAGCCAGTTCTTCGGCGCAACGCCTCCTTTCGACACGACGCTCAGCATCACGGCTCTGAACTTTCAAATAACCCCAAGCGACAAGACGTACCGGCTCAACGCGACCGTGGACACCAGCGACATATTGACTATTCCACTCGGGCCGGATTTGCCCGGCGCATCGAACAAGATCAGCATAACCAGCATCACGCTCAAGTTGCAGCGGCAGCAAACCTCGACGGCCATCCAGGTAAGCGGAAACGTGTTGTTCCTTACCAAGCAGTGGACGCTGGACGCCGAACGGCCCGGTACCGGTCAGGGTTGGACCTTCTCAGGCGCGCTTGCGCCGAATCAGACGTTAACGATTGGCGATGTGATTAATGGGCTTTTGCCTCCCACGTGGGGAGTGAAGCCGCCGGACCCTGGCAACCTCCCGGCAATCACTGCTTTCCAGGCCAGCTTCAACACGGCTACAAAGACCTTCGCTGTGCAGGGCGGGCTGAAGTGGGACATTACTATTATTGAGAACAAGCTCGTCTTCCATCTCAACGCCAGCGTCGCACTAAAATCGACGAGGACCAACCCCAACGACAAGCCGCAGTATTCAGGGTTGATCGCGGGCGACGTGGCGCTGAACGACATAAAGCTGACAGTCCAGTATGCGTTTAAACCCGGTGGCTCACAGCTCACGTTCGTCTTTGCGGGGATCACGGCCGTTTACAAAAGTGACCCGGCCAACCCATCGCTCACCATCAGCTTCGGCAACAAGTCGCTGGGCGATATCCTGTCGTTCCTGATCGGGCTGGCCGAGCCTGGCGGCAACGCCAAGCTGCCCGCGCCCTGGAGCGCGCTGAATTCCGTCAGCCTGAACGGTCTGCAAATTCAAATCTTCTTCAAGACTGGCGGGATCAGCGTTACCTACCCGATAAAGCTCGATCTCGGATTCATCAAGATCAACGTGATTGGCTTCGAGTACAAGCGCCTTTACGGCAAGGGGGACGTGCAGATAGTGCTCGACGCCGACTTCCTCGGGCAAAATTATGGCGGGCAGAACGCGCTGAAATGGAACCCGGCCACCCAGTCGCCGCCCGCCTTGCCCGGAGCCGGCGCGGCGGCGTTTGACCTCCAGTACCTCGGTCTTGGTCAGCACGTTTCCCTGAGGACCAACGACAACTCTTTGAACACCGTCGACGGCGTCATAAACGCATTGAAGAGCGCCGTCAAACCTATCAGCGACCCAAGCTCGAACCCTGTTTCTCAATTACCCGGAATTCAATTCAACAGCAGCAGCAACTGGCTTATCGGCGCGCAGTTTTCAGTCGCGGGAGTCTTCTCGATGAGCCTGGTCTTCAACGACCCGAATGTTTATGGCTTGTTGATAGGTCTTCAAGGAGAGAAGGCTGGGCCGCTTTCCGGGCTAAGATTCGAGATACTCTACCGCAAGATCACCGACAAGATCGGGCTCTATCACATAGACCTGAAGTTGCCCGACGCTTTCAGGCGGCTGCAGCTCGGGCAGGTCACGATCACCCTTCCGATCATCACCGTCGACATATACACGAACGGAGACTTCAAGGTTGACTTTGGGTTCCCGACCAGCCTGACTAACACGTCGCGCTGCTTCGCGATCGAAGTATTCCCGTTCGTAGGAGTGGGAGGTTTTTACTTCGCGAAGCTGAGCGGCGACACCTCAACTTCAGTCCCCAAAATCGATAACGGCAGATTTAATCCGGTAATCGAAGCAGGCATCGCGCTGTTTATCGGGGTCGGGAAATCTCTCAGCCTGGGAGTGCTGTCAGGCGGCATCAGCATCACCGTCAACGGCATCATCCAGGGCGTGTACGCCTACTTCGAGCCGACGGATCATAACCAGCCGAGCGCGACATTTTTCCGGCTGACCGGCACGATAGCCATAGTCGGACAGGTCTACGCCACTCTTGATTTCGGCATAATCCAGGCGAGCGTCAGCTTAACTGTTTATGCTTCCGTAAGCCTCATGTTCCAGGTTTATGAGCCTATCTACATTCAAATCTCCGCGGGCGTGGACGTGTCGGTAAGCATCAAGATCATATTCATCCGAATCAAGTTCAGCTTCAGGGCGACCATCACAACAAGCTTCACAATCGGGAGCAAGACGACGCCACCGTGGCATGTCGTGTCGGACGGTCAATCGGGCCGGCAGCGGCTCGCGCAAAGCGGCGCTTCGCAGATTCACCCGATGCTCGCGCTGGCAAACGCATCGCCCAACTTGCGAATGTCGCGCGAGGCCCGCCCGCTCGCGATGTCGCCCGTCTCGCTTGATGACAGCGCAGTCACAATCGGGCTGATGTTCACTCCCCTCATAACCAAGGCGCTTAACACAGACTTCCCGCCGGCCCAAATTCCGCCCGAAGAAGTTCAGGCGGAAGTCGTCGTCTCATCCATGCTGTTTATCGGGACCTCAATAGCGCCCGACGCCAGGACGCCGCTTCAAGCAAGCGTCGTGACTGAGGGGGGCAGTTCCGCAGGTTTCAACGTATTGCTGACCCGCTTGCTCAAATGGGCGGTGAACAACATCGCTCAAGAGATGGACACCGTAACCGCAAGCGAGCTTGAGCAGATTCATAAAGACCTGACTAAAGACACGGCCTTCGATCAGTATTTTGGCTACGACAACCTGAGCGCCTTCTTTACGAATAGCAATATCACTTTTCAGATCGATGCTCGCCCGACCAGCGGCGACCCGGTCAGCGCGGCGTTCTTCCCGATGATCCCTGCCTTGGCTCTCGCGACGCCCAATTACAGCTTTGACTTCGGGCAGGAGATTGAAGTATCGCCGGACTACGAGAACGTGGTTAAACAATACTTTCAGGATCTAGCCGTTGACTACGCCAACAGCGTAGAACGCAACCCTGACGGGGAGCCGGATGACAGCTCGCTTCCAGCCGCCGGTGAGCCGAACGGACCCAAAGAGACGATGGCGACTTTCGTATTCCGTCGCTACTTCCTGATGCTGACGCAGTCGGTCGTACAGTCGGCCATAGACTTTCTGAAAGACTACACCTATGAAGTTCAATCGCCGGACACCGAATCGCTCGCTTCAATCGCCGCCCGGTTCCCGACCGTTATTGTGATTTATGTGACCAGGGTAGGGGATACACTCGATTCGATTGCCGCGCAGTTTCAGGTCAGCGCCGAGGCCATCGTTATTGAAAATCCGGGTGTGGACTTCGACAAACTTGCGCCAGGAACCGAAATCAAGATTCCCGTCGGCGTCACGGTCGAAGAGATCGTGACAGCGAACCGCTCGACCGAAGGGCTCTTGCGACAGTCGGCGGCGGCGGGCGCCGCGGGCGATGCCCCGCAGCGCCCGGTGCTGACAGGCATCAAGTATCAGGTTGTCGACGGCGACATGCTAGGCGGCGCCGATCCGCAACACAGCGTCTCCACCCGCTTCGGGCTGACTCCCACCAATGTCGCCGAGAGCAACCTCGGCAACGAGGGCCTTTTCCGACCCGGCGCGAGCGTAGTCATAGGCGATCTGACCTACACTTCGCGCAACGGCGATACTCTGCAATCGATAGCGAAGTATTTCGGCGTCAGCCTCGGCGATATGTTGAGCTGGAACCAGCCGATTCCACTTCTCGCAGACGGCAAACAATCCCTGATAATTCAGATCGAGCCCGGCACAACTTACATTGTGCTGAGCGGCGACACGGTCCAGGGCGTCGCGACGAAATTTCACATCAGCGTGGACGATATCCTGCGCGTCAACCTATCGATCAGGGTCGCGGCAGGCGTCGCCATAGCCTTGAAAGCGATCAGCCACACCGCCGCGGGCACATTCGTCGCCGATTATATGACGACGGATAGCGATTCTCTGGACGGCATTATCCTGCGCTATTTCGGCTTCGTTGATGATCAGCTGCGCGACCTGCTGAAGAACTGGAATCCCACAGTCGATTTTATGCAGTCGCTTGCGCCGGCCACGCTCGTCGAGTTCCCGCTGTCGGAAAGCATCTTCCACTTGCAGACATATTACGCGGTACCTCTGGCTACGTTGCTTCAAAGCGCGAACATCACGAACAACAAGCTGCTAGCGCCGCTTGCTATCCTCGATATGCCGGACATAGCGCCTGCGATCACGGCCACCGATTCCTTCGAATCGCTGGCGACTCGCTACGCCCTGCCGCTCGATGATCTCGCAAGCGAGCTGGCTCAGGTTGGAGGCTTATTCAGGGACGCGGAGGACAACCAGAATCCGAGCCTGACAATCCCGTTCGTGCCCGCGATGAATATAGAGCAGCTCGTAACAGAACTGGGCGGCTCCGAGAAGATGAATCAATCAGCGATGATGACATCCCGGTTTATGCTACAGGGGCTACGCGTCCCGCCGCCGGTTGGTACGAGCGAATATACTTATCCCGTATTCGCGCTGATCGGGCAGGAGTTCCCTGCTCCCGTGCCTAATAGCGCCGCCGGCTACACATTCACCGTTAAGCAAGGAGCCGCGGTTGGGGAGGAAGTTCAGTGGGTTACTCTGCCATCAGAGAGCGGATACAGTCCGACAGGGACGTTGACGTTCGAGCTATCGCCGGAAGAACAGACGCAGATCGACGATTTTCAAGATACAGTTTTGAAGCCCGGCGTGGAGTTGTGCCGCCGGTTGCCGCTTTCAGCATACTCGGCAGACCAGCACGCGCTCGAGGTGCAATATGTATGGCAAGCGGGAGAGCTTCCTGCGTCAAGCTGTTTCACGGCCAACGGCCAGCTAACCGGCCAGCCTACTCTGTGGCCTTTCCCGGGCGATTTAAAAACGGCCGTCGCCGACATATCGACTAACGGCGCTCCTTATAAGCTCGTGGTCGGACAGCCAAAAGCTACGGGCGGGACCGACTTCGCGGACGCCAGTTGCTATTGCTGGGCGACGATGGTTGATTTGACTGTCTCGCGCGTAGCCGTTCAAAGCGGGGATTCGCCCTACCTCGCTGACACATTCTTGATGCTCGGCTCCAATCAAACGGGCAAAGAACTTTTGTACGACTTACTGACTTATCTGTCCGGGGTGACGGGCGAAGAGGTATCGCTATTTCTCTTGCTCCCACCAAGCCAGAGCCAGAGCGGTTCCGGGGGTTATGTCTCTGTCGCGCTGGACCGCGCACAAAGCGTGCTGCTGAAGACCAACCTTTCGACGCTGAGCCATAGCGGCCAGTTGATGGCGGCTGATGTTGAGCGCGAGTCGGCGGGCCCCGGCCAGGAGATTTACTCGGCAACTCTCGAAGCGAGCGACAGCCAGGATTTCATGACGCTGCTGTGGCAATGCAGCGTCGTCCAATCAGGCGGGTTTTATCTCACTTATCGCGATACGAGCGGAAAGAGCCTGCCCGATTGGTTGTTCGCTGAAAACAATCAGGGCAGCATTAGCTTACTCATACTTCTGAAGTCGCAGCTCCAATCGCCGCAGAGTCTGATTCGGACGTTCAATAATGCGGCGATACTCGGCGACAACATAGACGTTTCTAAGAGCCATCTTTTTGCAAGGACGGTTGCGCCGATCGTGGCCAAGAGTAGTGTTCAAGGCAACATCGCGCAAACTCTGCAAGAGATCGCCAGCCAATATCCGCAGGTATCGGCGACTCCTGCTTCGCTCGCATCGGCGAATAAGTCGATACAGAATTTGTTGCGCACTGGCGCGAGCGTCGCCATCCTCAACCAGCCCGACTTCCCTGTCAAAGAGAATGACACATTCGTCAGGATCGCCGACGCGCGTAACATAAATGACGTTAGTCTTCTCGGAACGTGGAACGCGCAACGAGACATTTTGCAGCCGGGCGCTATCTTGCAGTTGATCGACGGGCAGTTAAGGATCAGCGCAAAGCTGCCGCCTGGAAACACGGGATTCTTGCTCACTCGTGACAATCCAGACGTCACAAACCCCGGCGCTGATCGAGCGGCCGGCGCCCCTGATCCGCAACAAGAGATTAACAACCTGTTTAACCTGCTTGGATTTTGGATAAGCGACAACGACTTCTTCAAGGGAAGCGGCGAGGGGCTTCCTGCCGGGCCGACCGAAAGCCATCAGGAGGGCACTGACGGGTTGAGCGCGCGTGAGGCGAGCGAGGAAGTCTCTGAGACCTGGAGCTACACGCAGTCATTAAAAGCATTCGCATCCGCGAAGACGAATACCGCGCCGAACTGCGCGTCATTGCCGCCAACCGCTACGAATCCTTACGCGGGCATTGTGACAGACTCGAGCCTTAAACTTTCTCTCGTTTTTCAGGACCTTAACGGCAACCGGCTAACGACCGATCCGCCATTGGAGGACCTCGATCTCGACGTAGGCTACACGGATGAGTTGTTGACGTTTGTCCGCTGGCCGAGCGTGTCGGCAGGTTATGCTTTCAAGAGACTAGAGTCCAACGTCACGCCTGATCCGCAGGTAATGAATGTCGCGCAGTTGGTGACCGAATGGACGTTTAGCTGCGCAAAGTACATGCCGGGGCCTGGCAACGATTATCCTCAATCGCACAACAGCTCAAGGGCAGACCGCGAGAAAATGAAGGCGGCCTATTACCAGATACGCATGCCTGATGTCGAATTCGCTTTATCAACCACGATGGGCGCGGTCCTCGACGACAAGACAGAACCCCTAGCCACGAAGCTCCTGCTCACCTTGCAAGACTTCGTAAGCTCGGCCTGTGTCTTTCTGGCAACCGCAGCGGCATTGCCGCCAGTGACTTACAAAACCGGCCAGCCAAGCCAGCTCGATCCGCAGACCCTGAACAGCATTGCGATTCTTTATTCCACCGCCGCTGGATTAGTCGCAGAAGCAAACGCCGACCTCAAGGCATCGAACCTGTTCGGCGCGAGCGCCGCGCTCACCATCCCAGAATACTATCGATTCAAGACCGGAGATTCGTTCGACAAGATTGTTAAAGAGCTGTTGCCCAACGGGACACCCGCCCAGCGCGAACAGTTGTTGGAATTGATGGCGACCAGTAATGAGAACACCCCGATGCGGGGAGGCACTGCCATCCTGGCAAAGCTGCGTCACGTGACAGTAGACAACTCCGACTCGAAGCTCTCGACCGTCAACGCGATATCCGCAAACTTCTTTGTCGCCATAGTGGACACGACCACCGGATCTGGCGACGCGCAGCAGACTCTGGTGCCGGGTCTTGCGACGGCAAACAAAAACAAGGTGCTCAACAAAGGCACTCTGCTGACTCTGGGCGATGTGAGCCTTACGGTAGGCGATCTTGAGACGCTTACCCAGATAACGAATCGCTTTATAACCGCGGGAGTTCAAGACGCTACGGTGGAAGCTGTCGCAGTGCAGAACCAGTTCGCACAGCCCTTCTTCGCCGGAAACGTGGTGTTAGACCTGCCCGACTACGTGATCCAACCGGGCGACACGCTCCTATCCGTGGCTAATGCAATCGGACCTGTTGAGGCCGGTGACGACCAGGCGGTAATACAACTGCTTAAAGACAACGTTCTCGTGCCCGACCTCTATCCGGCGGGCACCATGCTTTATTACGGCACGACGAGCTACAACATTTTGGCGACCGACACGATGAAGAGCATTGCAGACCAGTTCGCCATTACGATGCAAGACCTCGGCACGCGGAACGCGACTGTCCCGCTTGAGGCAGATCAAGTTGTGCGAATCCCTTATCTGGTCGACGCTTCCGCGGTGCAATACTCAACCTATCGGGCAACTGAAAACCAAACATTTGCCGATATAGCCAACGTGTTCCGACCGGCGTGGAATGGGGTCGCAGACCTTGCCGCGTTCAATCGCTATGTGCCTTCTCTGTTTAATCCGAATCAGTCGATCGATATTGGGGGCAAGCAAAAGAACCCTGCGCTCGGCGACACCTTCGATTCGCTCGCCACTTTCTTCGGCATGCAAAACGACTTCAATGCTTTCGCAGAGATACTGGGACCCATGCCGGGCGTCGTTCGACCGCAGGCAACCATCTACGCAGTCACGATGAAGGTCGCGGAAGGAGAGACTCTTTCGGATGCAGCGGCACGCTACCACACCACTCCCGCAGAGCTGGCCGATGCCAACGCTTCAGTCTACGAGTTATTGCAGAGCGATCAGACGGTAACGGTCGCAGGCTATACCGCGTCCGTGCTTCCCGGCGATACTTTTGCAATCCTTGCGGCGCAGATCAACGCGATGCGCGAAGCAAACAACGAGTCTCCAGGAGTAAGCGCTGCCGACGTGGGAGCCGCAAACCCGTCGGTCAAGCTTAAAGCATCAAACCTGGTCCCGCCCGTTCGCGCCGCCTCCGTCGCGGCCGCCGTCGAGACAAGCTTTAATGCCGCTATAAGGCCCGTCCAGGTCGCGCTGGCAATGACGCGTGAATACGGCCTCGTGGACCCTGAATTCAAAGCGTCCAAGCCGGTCTACTCGGCTACGACGTCGGTCGGCGCTAAGCCTCTGGAGAATGCGGAGGGCGATTCTGAGAGCGGCGGTAGCGACGGCCTTTTATTATCGCTTCGCGCGTTTGCGAAGGATTTCGAGCAAGCATTCTTCGGCTTTAAGCTCGCGACCGGCGCTGACCAGAATTATCTGGGCGATGCTCAACGCGCGGCCTGCGGACAATCCGATTCGTCCTTGACACAAGCTGAGCTTGACGATTCGGGCCCGGACCCTACGACTTACCGTCAGCTTTGGGCTGTGAACTTCGGGACGGATGGCGACGCAAGCAAGCGATTTAATTATCAAGTCTTGCGCGACCAGGCTCTCTACTATTCGCTGCCACCGCTATCGACAGAGTTATGGGATTCGCCCGAACTGAAATTAAAGACTTATGTGAGCGGCCAGGGACTGACGGGGGAAGTCAAACGTTTGATCAAGGCTGCTGACGTGGACCAGTGGGCGATGAGCTTCCTTGCCGCGGTCGATAAATTCCTCTCGCCGGAATACGCCAGTCGCGTCTACGAAATGGACAAAGCGAATGGCACAAGCTATTTCTCGGACGTGGTGAAATACAAAGGCAACCTTGCAGAGTACATCAAGGAAGAGATCGAGACGATCCTTGAGCCTGCTGGCGGCGGGGCGCTGGATGTGTCGTCAGGATTGGAGGAGGCGCAGACGGCATTTTACCAGCAATTGCTGGTCGAACTGTCGGCCGCTTACGGGACGGATGTTTTGGTGCAGTACCCGTTTGATGTGACAGCCGGCTGCCCCAATACAGGCAACGCAAACGTTGCCGCGCGCCTGTCAGGAAAACCCATGGCCCGCGTATACCGCACGCCGGAACAGGGGATTATTGATCTGCCTGAGATTGCGGTGACGTTAACGGGCACCGAAAACGTCGAGTACGTGGCGGTCGTCCTACAGAACATAAAATACATAATCACGGCCGGCATCGAAGTGAAATACACAGACCCGCTGACTTCGGCTGTGAAGACCTTGACGACGGATAACAACACGACCCTCGCGTCAATTGCGGCCAGTTTCAACGTGGATGTCGCCTCTCTTGCGGACGGTCTCCAAGTGGTGACAGCGGGTAAGGGTCTCTTCAGGCTCAACACGAGCATCAACCTGACCGCGATTAAACAGGTGATGTCCGGAGTCGATCTATTCTCGACGCTTGCCACGAAGCTCAGCACCACTGTTGAATCGATCATGTTTGCGAACCAGGACCTACCCAACGTATTTAAACCGGGCAGCACTATCAAACTAAAAGGCGTGTCAAAGACTGTCCCGCCCGACGGCAAGCCGCTTTCCGTCGCTCTTGAGTTTTATCCCCCGCAGCAACCAGGCGACAAGCTTGAATCGCTCAACAAGTTCGCGCTCGACCTCTGGTCCGGCGAGTTGAACGTCACCGCAGAATACCAGCTCGGCACAGACCCCGTGCTCACGCTGCTGGTTCTCCCGCCCGTTTATACATTCAGTACAGGCAAAGTGCCGATGGCGCAGGGGACTCGATTCGCGACCTTCCTGTTCGACGTCAAAGACGCCTCACACAGCCGATCGGTTTTTCTCGACCTCGATTATGCCATCACCGAAATGGAGTACGACATCATTTCTCTCGCCTCCGAGTTCGGACAGTACCAGGAGTCTTCGTGGCTCACCTTTATCATCCCGATCACCGACGTCCCCAACGTGGGCATAGCGGCTCAGGGCGAGATGTACCGTGGACTGTCCAGTCTGCGGACCTCGGATCGCGCGAGCCTGGAAACCGCAGACGGGACAGTCTACGGTACATTCGGACCTAACGATGGAAACCTGGGCCTTGCGCAGATCCCCGTCCCGCTGCGCGCTTACCCCGAGCCGTTTGTGGTCTCTGAGCAGAGCGCCACGACCGAACCAGGTACTGCAGTGAAGTTGCTCGAAGCCGACTCTCCGGACGACGTGTCACTGTTGTTTGAGTGGATCTACCAGTTTGATATGGCGCGCCGTATGGCGGCCCAGGACTCAGCGGACCTTTCTATTTATCTTAACGTCACGGATGGCGGCGGATTGACGGCGAGGTCGCTTGCGAAGAATCGGGAAGCCCTTTTTGCAAAGCTCGCGCAGTTCGTCTTTGTATATTCCGAAGTAGCGAAAGACCTCGACCTCCTGTTGCGTTCCAATCTCACCCCCGACGAACAGAACACGGCGAAGTACGCTGTAGAAACTTTTTGGACCCTGGCCGGATTGGTGAAGGACGCCTGGCGTCCGCCGCCGACGGGGTTGGGGGTGACCGCCAGTCCTGAGCCTTATAAGTTCCACGTCGAAACGATCGTCAGCGAGAGTGAACCTAACAAGTTCGGCTTCCTTCTGGTCAGTTTCGTCTCGGGCCCGGAGGATTATCTCTTCTCCCTGCCCGGCACCGATGCGCAATTCCTGGATAATAACGAGATCGAAAAAGTAGAGCCGGCTTTTGAGAGCGAAGGGTATACGCTTTCGGACGGAGCTACGATAAAGCGGGTCACGCCTGGACAGGAATGGCTGATCATCGATGACGACAATCAACTCACCTTTGACCTTGTGGTCAACGGCAGCTTGATTGATGTGAAGCGCAAATACCTCTGGCCTGTCATCTCGGACGTTTCCGGCAGTGAGCCGGTCGAGCTGTCCGCTCAACAAATCGGCTCAACCATGCTCTATGACTATGACCATTTGATTGATGACCCGGCCAAGCTCTTGATGCAGTTCAAGCGGCTTAGCGTGATTACGAAGCAGAATGGGTGGGGCGGAATATCGGTTACGCGAAATGCGTTATTGATCCCGGGCCGCGAAACTCAACGCGACTTCATCTATCAAACGCCCATGACCTATTTCGCCAACAAGGTCACTCCGAACATCAAGATAGACAAAGAAGTATCATTACGTTTGTTCGCAACCTCCGGCGCAAAGCTTGTTGACGCGCTAAGCGGCTATTTCGAAACGCTGTTTGCGACGCAGGCAGCGGCAGACCCCACAAGCATCAGACAAGTGCGAGTGTCTGCCCGCTATGGCTTCCAGGTAGCGTCGATTGGCAGTGCTGCGGATGGGCAGAGTTCTGAGAGGTGGTTGGAGGATCAGCGCCAGATCGTGGCCGGATTCCCTCTGATCCTAATACCGCAGTATGGATTCAAAGTCGCTACCGATTGGAAGAAGGATCCTGCAACATCGTTCGTTGTGCAGTTGGCAACTCAGACTGAGACGGCAAGACAAAGCGCCGGCGCTCCAGGCGACCGAGGGCGGTACTACTACGACGTAGTCGTTTACTCGACGCTCGGCGGCAATACGGGGCAAAGCCCGTTAATCGAATTCAATGCTCTTTACTATGACCTGCCCGAAGGCTCCGGGCAGTAAGAGCCGTGTTACATATTGCTCACGGTTATCTTAATGCTGTCGCCGGCGATGACCGGCAGCTCATATATGTCCGGTCCTGAATACTTTGTAATATCAGCCGGGGCGAGGATGGTGTTGAGATAGTTTGTCTGTGTAGGCGGCGCTTGCTCGTTCATCTGGTAGTACTGCCTCGAAATCAAAAAAGTGTTAGGGTCGACCATCGCAGTCGCGAAAGGAAAATGGCCCATGCGCTCAATGACGTTGCGCACGGTTGTGCCGATGGCGACCCAGATCGGGGCTGAGTTGACGAACACATGCAACTCCGGTATCAAAAGCGCGCGGCCGGCGAAGTAGACAGCATCTACAGTCGCGCCGGTAAAAATCGGGCGACCGTTCTCATAATCATCGGTGACCGATCGAATCAGCGCCCAGGTATCAGCGCCTACCAGAGTTACATTTTCCGATATGCCGGGGTTGCCCATGTAGGTGGGCGATATGAAAGTTTTGGGGTAGAGCAGTCGGTAGTATCTGCGCGGGCCGTGTTGCGATTGCACGTCGATGATGCTGCTCGCGCCGCTGGAACTGGGCGCGATAGACGGGGCGCGGTTGGCCGAGAGATACGAGTTAAAAGCTATCGCATCGACAAACTTGCTATTTGCCTGTTTGAGGAATGTAGAAATGTCATAGTAGCCCACGCCGCTCCCCGTAAAGCTATTAAGCGGCTGCCCCGGCCCAATAGATTGAAACGAACCATATTCGATTCTCAGCCTCATGCCAGGCATCAGGTCTACGTATCCTGACGAGGCGTTGAAGCCATAGCGATAGAACAGGGCTTCGGACAATTGCAGAGGGAGCCCGTCCACTATACGCTGCGCTACATATCGAGCCGTTCCGAGTCTGAGCTGGCCGTTATCCTCCATCGCTTCTAACTGGCTCAGCAAGGCCGCGAAAGCCGTCGCGAGATTCTGCCGGCTTTGAGCGTCGGTGTTCCAGACGTACACAGGTATCTGGGCCGTAAGGTTGGGCCAGGCGGTCCAGCTAAGGACGATGTCTCCGCCGGGGGGAGGGGAGCTGCCGTTCGTCGATTGCGGCCCGTATACATCCCCAATTACCACGGCATAGGATGTACCCCAGATTGAAGAGAACCCCTGCGATTTCGCTTCGGTTGGGGGCAGGAAGAATATGAACTGAGTGGGGTCCGCATCGCCGGGCCCTTGATAGGCCGGAATCACCTGATACTGCGGTGAGCGGTATGTGTCGCCATTCGGTTTGTTGGAAGCGCCATCTGCTTTTTTTGGAGCCATCAGTTCATTCCTTTACTCTCAACATTGTTAAGACGTTACATCTGCAACTGTGATCGTTTTAGACTGAGGTTATTCGCAGAGAAGTTTTGCGAATAGTAAGGAACGCTACACTGTCGTCAGGACGTTGTCAATGCCCGGTGTTGGTCATCTCGGCGGTCGAAGTCTTCCACGGTTTCCCCTGCACGGCCGATGCGGATGTGATGGCAATTCACGCTCTGTTCCCAATGCGAAGGCGGGACAAATCCCATCAACCGGCACACGCTGCACGGATGTGTTTTCTCCGGATCGGCGAAGTTGAGACAACTCAGAAAGTCTTGGAAGACCGAAGTCGGCGGCCACGGTGTCTTGACCGAGCGTCCGTAACCGCCTTTTTCGATGAAGTCAAGCTGGGCCTTTAACAATTCGGTGGTTTTGCGATTGTCTTTATTCACAACCTTAGCCCTCCGCTCTGAGCAGCCCTTCTGGAGAGCTACCGGCTAGCTGACGGTATGTGAATGGCCGCGTGACAGGAACCAGTTGATCATAAACAGAATCCCGGGCGCCGCGACCAGAAAAAAGAAAGGGCCTCGCGGAAATTTGCCGTCGATGATCAGAAGCCAGAGGTAGAAGGCGATAAGGGAGCCGATCGCAAGGGCGCCACCGAGTATTTCCCGGCGCCAGGCAATGACTAATCCAACGCCAACACCGAGTGGAAACAAAGCCAGGCCAACCGCTTCCGCGACGGTGGGCCCGCGAGATCCGTCGCTTAATCCCTCACCAATAAGAAAGGCCAGGACGAACGCAATGCTCGCGAGACTCCAAATGCGCGCAACCCAACGGATAATGCCTGGTCTGGAGACGCTGGCCATAGCGATAACTCCCTTTCTCAACCTGGCTGAGCGTCGGCCCTTCACGACAAATATAAGACCAGGAGATGAAAGAGGATATGATGGGTGTCACTACTACACGTGACCCGCGTCACTTAGATAGCCTCCAAAATTACTTATACTTTTTTACTATGGGTGACGAAACAAGCAGGCGTGATTTCCTGAAAACTGCAGCCGCTTCGTTGCTGGTGGTATTCACCCAGGAAGAGCTGGCAGAGGGGGCGCTGTCTGAAGAAACAGCACCGGTTTCTCCTGCGGTGCAACTTGCTGTCATCGGTATTGGTCAGCAGGGCAAAGAGATATTGTCATCGCTCTCCCGATTGCCATCCGCGCAGGTGGTGGCGATATGCGACTCGTATGAGCCGGCGCTGAATCGAGCTCACGAGATCGCCCCCAAGGCAAGTCTCATTGCCGATTACCGCAAACTACTGGGGTCGTCTGATGTTGAGGCGGTCGTCATCTCTACGCCATCGCACCAGCATAAAGAAATCGCACTCGCATGCTTACAGGCGGGAAAGCACGTCTATTGCGAGGCCCCGCTTGCTACGACCGTAGACGACGCAAGAGCGATTGCGGTCGCAGCTCAGCAATCTCCAAAGCTCAGGTTTCAAGCAGGACTGCAAGGCCGCTCAAACGCCCTCTACAATCACATTTCGAAGTTTGTTAAGTCGGGTGCGCTTGGAACCCCCTTGCAAGTCACCGCTCAATGGAACAAGAAGCAAAGCTGGCGGAGAATGGCCCCAACTCCTGAACGTGAAAGCGACTTGAACTGGCGACTTTCGAGCAAAACTTCCGCCGGGCTGATCGGTGAAATTGGCGTTCACCACTTCGATCTCGCAATCTGGTTTCTGAAGTCGCTGCCAATATCGGCCAATGGCATGGGAGCAATAGTAAACTGGAAGGACGGCCGCGATGTGCCGGACACTCTGCAGAGCATTATTGAATTCCCGAACAACGTTCGCATGATCTACTCATCGACGCTCGCCAGTTCCTTCAGCGATTCATTCACGCTCTTTCAAGGAAGCAACAGCAGTCTAATGATGCGCGAAAAGACGGGTTGGATGATCAAAGAGGCGGATTCCCCGCTTCTTGGATGGGAAGTCTACGCGCGAAAAGAGCAGATCCACAACGAGACTGGTATCGCAATGGTGGCCGACGCAACCAAGATTCTGGAAGCAGGCAAGGAACCGGGTAAGGAAGCTCTTTCTCCAACGCAGGACGCGCTGACTCTCGCGCTCGATGGTTTTGTGCGCTCCGTTCGCGGCGATTCAAGAGTCGTCTGCGGTCCGCTCGAAGGCTACCAGGCCACGGTCGCCGCGATCAAAGCCAATGAGGCGATTATCGCAGGATCGAGGATACTCTTCGACAAATCATCGTTCGAACTTAAGTAATGAGGAGAGAGTAATCATGAAAAACCCCAGCAGCAAATACGAATTGTCTCGCCGTGATTTCATCAAGACAACTGGAGTGACCACAGCCGCATTGGCGGCGGCCGCGCTCGTCGACGGCGGGAACTCCGCCGTTGCTTCAGTGCCCCGATCTGGAAAAATAATCGGCGCAAACGACCGTATCAATTATGCAATAGTCGGCGTCGGCGGCATGGGCAGCGGCCATCTGAAAATATTGAAAGACTTTGAAGAGAAGGAAAACATTTCAGTTGTCGCGGTGTGCGACGTTTTCGAGAAGCGCAGGCGCAAGGCCCAGGAAGTAGCAAAGATCAGCGACACCATGGTGTTCAAGGACTATCGAAGGCTCCTCGAAAACAAGGATCTTGATGTAGTGGTAATAGCGACGCCCGATCACTGGCATGCGCCGATAGCAATCGACGCAATGGACTCCGGCAAGCACGTCTACATCGAAAAGCCTATGACTCATAAACTCGACGAGGCCTTCGATCTATACAAGGCGGCAAAACGCACGGGTCGCTCAGTGCAGGTCGGCTCGCACGGTTGCAGCGATCCGAAATGGCACCGGGCGAAGGAAATCATCTCTGCGAATCGGCTCGGACGCGTTCTTTGGGCGCAGGGATCTTATTGTCGAAACAATGTGAAAGGCGAGTGGAACTATGACATTGATCCGGAGGCCAACGAACAGACGATAGATTGGAAGATGTGGCTCGGGAGCGCGAAGAAGAGACCCTTCAGCGCCGAACGTTATTTCCGGTGGCGCAAATACTGGGATTACGGCAATGGCATCATTGGCGACCTATGGCCGCACCGCCTGCACCCGCTAATGCTTGCAATGGGAGTAATGGAGTTTCCGCGAACGGTCTCATGCGTCGGAGGCACATTGTGCGACACGGACAAGGGTCACGGCGAGCCGAGAGATGTTGCTGACACGACAATGATGATGGCCGGCTTCCCTTGCGGGGTACAGATCTTTCTTGCCGGCTCGACTGTCAACGAGCGTGGCATCGAAGACGTTATTCGAGGACAGAAGGCGAACATGTTGCTGGGAGGGCTCAAAGTGGAGATTCAGCCTGAGCGCCCGTTCGCCGAAGAGATCGAAGGCAAAGATGAAACACCGCCGGACTCCGGGGAGACGCACGCAAAGCACCAGAAGAATTTCATCGATTCGCTCCGAAAGAACGTTCCGGCGAACTGCGACATAGAGCTTGGAATAAGAGTACAGACGATAGTCTCGCTCGCGGAGCAGTCTTATCGCACAGGTAAGACGATGCACTTTGATCCTGTCAAACTCAAAGCAAGCTCATAACTCATAGAGGGCTGCGCCTCTCTTGTCGGCATTCAGCGTAATCAGGTCGAGGGCACGCGAGCTGCCCTCTTATTTCATCAGGTGAAATGTTGGAGGCAGCATCGATAATCACCCTTTCGCTGCACGCCATGGCGACCCGGTTCGAGCTTGTGCTCTACGGCGATGAACCGGTGCGGCTCAGGGCTGCGGGAGAGCAAGCACTTCAGGAGATTGAGAGGCTGGAAAGCCAGTTGAGTTTTTACCGATCAGATAGTGAGGTTTCCTGGATTAATTCGCGTGCAGCCAGGGCGCCGGTGAGAATCGAGCCGAGGTTGTTTCATCTGCTCTCGCGTTGCGCGCACTTGACCAGGATAACTTGCGGGGCTTTCGATGTTACTGTTGGTCCCTTGATGCGCCTGTGGGGATTTGCTGGAGGGAGCCCGCGAGTCGCGCAGCCATCCGAGCTTGCCAGAGTCCGGAATGCAGTGGGGATGAAGAACGTCGAATTATGTGAAGAAAGTTTCACGGTTCGCTTCAAGCAGCCTGGCGTTGAGCTTGATTTGGGCGGGTATGGAAAGGGCTATGCCATCGAGCGCGCTATCGACATTCTCAAGGACAACGGGGTAAAGAGCGCGCTGCTGCACGGAGGGACGAGCTCCATCTTTGCATTAGGCACACCCCCTCTGGGAGCGGGGTGGAGGATAAGTCTGCGCGCTCCTTTCGATGATGGCGAAGAATCGACGGTTGAGCTCGACAATACGGGGCTTTCGGTTTCCGCCGCGCACGGCAAGTGGTTCAATGTAGATGGTTGTATGTACGGCCATGTTCTCGACCCACGCACAGGGGCCCCTGCAAAGGGCGGACTGGCTGCGGCGGTTACCGGACCGTCGCCTTCGGATTGCGAAGCTCTTTCAACCGCGCTGCTTGTGCTGGGCCAGAGCTGGGTGCCCGCGATGCAGTTAAGCTTTCCGGAGTACCAGGGGTCTATAGCATCGGCCAGGAGTTCAGATTCTTAATGTTTGAGTATGGGCCGTAGATATTGAAATTTGAGAGGGATGTTTTTGCATACCCATTACATCCGCTACACGCTCCTTGCAACCGTATTTGTGAGTTGCTGTATCTCAGGTGCACGAGCCCAAACAACCGCGGTACTGACGGGAACGATTCATGACACCTCCGGAGCCGTCGTGTCTGAAGTCACGATAACGGCCCAACACACAGAGACTAATGTTAGCCGTACAACCACGAGTCGCGATGACGGCTCCTTCCTTTTTCCTGAGATGCGTGTTGGAGCCTACGACGTACACGCCGAGTGTTCCGGTTTTCGGCCCATTGACAAAAAGGGCGTGTTGTTGACGGTGGGCGAGACGACTGTAGTCAATCTCATTCTGGAAGTTGGGACGCTTGAGGTAACGCAAGCTGTCCTGGGTAATGAGACGCTGGTCAACACCCATTCGGCGGAATTGAGCTATCTAGTGAATGAGCGTTCGATCACGGACTTGCCGTTGAACGGCAGACACTATACCGATCTCGCCCTGCTTCAACCCGGAGTTATCCCGTTCCGGCATCGCGACGGAGGCTCGGTAGTCGCGCACGGGCTGGGAATGAGCATAAACGGACAGGATCCCAGGTCGAATGTGTATCTGCTCGATGGCACTCTCCAGAATGACTTTACCAACGGGCCCGCGGGCAGTGCAGCCAGCACCGCGCTCGGAGTTGAAACCATTCGCGAGTTTAGAGTGGAGTCGAATTCCTACAGTGCCGAGTTTGGTCGCAACTCCGGAGGTCAAATCAACGCAATCAGTAAGTCTGGAGCTAACGAGCTTCACGGCAGCTTATACGAGTTTCACCGGAACGATAACCTCGATGCCAGAAATTTCTTCGATGGCAGCACTAAGCCGGAGTTTAAGCGGAATCAGTTTGGCGGCAGCGCAGGCGGTCCAATAAAACGCGACAGCACGTTCTACTTCTTCGGATATGAAGCGCTGAGGGAGCGTCTCGGTCGTACGATCCCAACCATCGTGCCTGACGACGATGCGCGTCAGGGAGTGCTTCCGGATCCTGCTCGCCCCGGTCAGACGATCCCAGTCACGGTGAACGAGGCGGTACGGCCGTACCTCAATGAGTTTCCCCGCGCAAACGGCCCTGCAATTGGTCAGGGACTGGCCGCCTACAGCTTTGGTTTTAGCCAGCAAATCGACCAGGATTTCCTGCAAGCGCGAGTCGACCGAAATCTAAGTGCCGATAATCAGCTCTTTGTTCGCTATACGTTCGATGACGCAGCCCAGAGGCTTCCAACCGACTTTCCCCAATTCCCTCGTTCCTTCATCTCGCGTAATCAATTTCTGACCCTCGAGGACCGGCACACCTCTTCGCCACGTACCTTCAACACTATTCGCGCAAGCTTTGCCAGGACACAAATCCGTCAGGATGTTGAGTCGAACACCTCTACACCACTTCAACCATTCGTACCCGGAAGAGACAAGATCGGCAACATCGATATTGGCGGTATTCCGCGATTTGGCCCGCAGACGTCGGTCAACGTGACATTGACACAGAACCTGTTTGGCTTCGAGCACAGCCTGGCTCACGCGCGAGGGCGTCATCTCGTCAAGTTCGGTGAATTGGTCGAACATTACCAGGACAATATGTACAACCCTACCTTTGGCCTTGGTATCTTCACGTTCCCGAACCTGCGGGCGTTCGTCGAGAATCGTCCTTCGCGGTTCCAGGGATTGACGCCGGAGGGAGCCCTCGATCGCTACTGGCGATTTACTCTGTTCGGGTTCTATGTCCAGGACAACTTCAGAATAAACTCCCGATTAAACGCGACTGCAGGCGTCCGCTATGAATTCGCCACACAACCCGTCGATATATATGGCCGGGATTCGGCGTTGATCAACATGACGGACTCGGCGCCAACAGTCGGCCAGCTATATAAGAATCCGACCTACCAAAACATTTCGCCGCGGCTTGGGATTGCATGGGACATTTTCGGCGATGGGACGATGTCGTTACGAGCTGGATACGGCAGCTATTTCAATACCAACAACCAGCAGAATCTAATTGTAACGGTAACCAATCCGCCGGCGACCCCTCGAATCATAATTAATAGCAGCCCGACACTGCCTCTGAGTTTTCCTGTCCCGCAGTTCGAGCGCGGGATCGGCAACACAATACGGCCGGTCGAGTGGAACCTGAAGAATCCGAACATACACGTATACAATCTCAACCTTCAACGGGAGCTGTGGTGGGATACTCTAGTGACAATCGGTTATGCAGGGTCGCGGGGCGTTCATCTTTTGAGGAACGCCGACGTCAACATACCGGTCCCGCGAAGACTCGCGGACGGGAGCTACTTCTATCCGGCTAACGCTCCACGGCCGAACACCGCTTTCGGAACGATCGAGCTGAAAAAGAGCGACGGAGACTCCTGGTACAATGCAATGATCTTTGAGGTTCGCAAAAGATGGAGTCACGGGTTCGAATTTCAATCTTCGTATACTTTGTCCCGGAATATCGACAACACTCAGGCTTCCACTTTCTTCTCGGACGCTACTAACGGCACAACGTCGGCAATGCCCGAGCCACCAGGGTCGAATTACAACAAGGGCCTCGCTGACTTTCATTCAAAGCACAACTGGATCGTCAATTTCAACTGGGAGGTGCCTTTTGCAAAGAGACTAACGGGGACCGCGTCAACGTTGCTCGATGGCTGGCAGCTGATTGGCATTTCGCAAATGCGAAGCGGCAATCCTCTGACGTTATTTTTGCAAGGCAACCGCTCACAGTCCAAATGGTCACCTTCGAGCGGGCCGGGGTTGGGACCCGACCGGCCGAGCATGGCGCCAGGTCGAACCCACGACGACGCGGTCAAGGGTGACCCGAATCAATACTTCGATCCCACCGCATTCATCCTTCCGGCGTCTGGCACTCTGGGGAATCTGGGCCGCGGCGCTCTGATCGGGCCAAATCTGCGAACCTTCGATTTGTCTGCCGTTAAGAACACGCGCTTGGCCTGGGTCGGTGAAGGCAGCAGACTACAGCTTCGGATCGAGGTATTTAATCTGTTCAACCGGACCAACTTTGGAATTCCCGGATTGCAAGCCTTTGCAGGCTCTCCGCAGAACGTAAACGATCCGGTTCCACCAACGAGCGAGGCGCCACTGGCTTCGCTGGGTCGGATCCGTTCCACTACGACATCATCGAGACAAATCCAGATCGCCTTAAGACTGTCGTTCTGAGTCGTTTTAATCTGCCCCTTTTTTCAATTGATCAACCCACTCGTCCGTCAGCAACTCTGGGTGGAATCCAGGCCGCTTGATTGCAGAGACGCCGAGAGACGGCGCGCACCCTTCATCCTTCTTACTTGGATCAGAAGTATTCCTGAAAGCGCCCACTCGTTTTTCGCACAGTCTCGCAGTTCGTTGGATTTGGGATAAGCGCGTGATTGGCACTCTACTTGCGCGTTCATGTCTACACCCGCAACAAGAGGTCAAGTTAGAGGAGCGTGTGCACGAGAATCAAACAGACACCCGTATTTGAGGGCGACAGTAACGAGCAACAAGAACTCAGCAGGTCCACCGCTCCTGGCAGAGTGGGGCGGTATAACCACGGAGGAAATTAAGATGGCGAAAGAACAAATGAGCACGACCAATGATGCGGTTGCTATCGCACGCGCAGCATATGAAGCTTATGTCGCGAAAGATCGGGCGGCAATCGAGAGACTGATCGCCGATGACTTCCACTTTACGAGTCCGCTCGACAACCGAATCGACCGCGAGACCTATTTTGCACGTTGCTGGCCGATCAGCGACCGGATCAAAGGCTTCGACTACATCAACCTTGTTCCTGACGGCAATAGGGTCTTCGTCACTTATGAAGGTCACAGTACCAACGGTAAGAGCTTCCGCAATACCGAGATCCTTACGCTGAATAACGGCCAAGTCGTCGAGGTCGAAGTGTATTTCGGATGGTCGATTCCGCACAAAGCTGAACCGGGCGGTTTCCTGCCGGATGATGATCTCAAATAAACGAGCGCCGGAAGCAAAGACCGGAATGCTTATTGGCAAGCGGGTCTAATCTGTTTATATGTGATAGTCATAGGAGGCTTATGAACCAGACAGCTACAGAAAAGAGCGGTACGTCTCACGGTAGTTCTCTTGAAACACAGAACTTCATCGTGGGTTTATGGGGTGTCCGATATCAAGTTAAGGACGTGAGTCGGTCCATCCAGTTCTATACCCAGCAACTTGGTTTCAGGCTCGATCGGCAGGCCTTGCCCGCGTTCGCGCAAGTCTCAGTCGGCAATCTCAAACTAGTATTGAGCGGCCCAGGTGCTTCAGGTTCCAGAGATCTGCCCGACGGCAATCGACAGGAGCCCGGTGGATCCAACCGAGTTATGCTTGAGGTCACAGAACTGGCGGTGAGAGTCGAGGCGTTGAAGAAAGCTGGTCTTAGATTTCGAAACCAGATGGAAGAGGGACCAGGGGGAAAACAGATTCAACTGGAGGACCCCGACGGGAACCCGATCGAGCTATTCGAGCCTGCTCGTTAGTGGTGCCTGACTCGAACACGCAGACAAGATGAAGTTACGCTAGCTGCAACAGAATTTGGTGGCGGCTCGCTTATAGTGTCGTCCCTGGTCTCTATATTTCAAAAGGCTCGATGCGAAATTGATTTGTTCTTCAGAATTCTGTCACTACGGTCACGCCTGCGACCTCGAACTTGTCCATATTCACTAACGCATCAATCGACTGTTCCAAGGTGATTGTCCTGGCGATCAGCCTTTCGGGCGATAGTTTTCCAGCTTCGATCATCGCGAATAAAGAATCGTAACGATGTGCCTGCATGCCGTGGCTCCCGAGTATTTCCAATTCGTTTGCGATAACTTTGCTCATCGGAATGGCAGGAGTACTCTGCTCCGCCAGCATCAGCCCGACCTGGATGTGCTTGCCGTGCTTGCGCAGATTGCTGATGGAATCGAAACAAGTAGTGGTATGTCCGAGGGCATCCAGGGATACGTGAGCGCCTCCGTTCGTGATCTCGATGACGGCTTCGGCGACGTGGGCGACGCGCCGACTATTCACGATTGCGACCGCGCCTAAAGCACTGGCGAACCGGAGCGCTTCTTCGGAGATATCAATAGCTACGACGTTGGCGCCGATGGCGTTGGCAATCATAATCGCCGACAACCCCACACCACCGCAGCCGTGAACTGCTACCCATTGTCCTGCGGAGACTTTGCCTTGATCAATGACGGCGCGAAAAGAGGTTGCAAACCGGCAGCCCAGACTTGCAGCCGAAGGAAAATCCATCGTCTCAGGCATGCGCACGAGATTCGTATCGGCGTGATGAATGGAGACGTACTCGGCAAATGATCCCCAATGCGTGAACCCCGGTTGAAATTGGTGATCGCAAACTTGTTGATTTCCCGATGCGCACTGCGGGCAAGCGCCACAGCCACCCACGAACGGAACCGTGACGCGATCCCCGACTTTCCACTTTGTTACACCTTTGCCTACCGCCGCGACAACTCCAGCCATTTCATGACCGGGCACGTGGGGCAGTCGAATGTCTGCATCGTGTCCGACCCAGCCATGCCAGTCGCTGCGGCAGACGCCCGTCGCCATGACTTTGACGACTACGCCGTGTGTTTCGGGTTTTGGATCAGGAACATTCTTTACTTCTGGTAAGACACTGAAGACTTCATAAATGACAGCTTTCATCATGAGGTCTAAGTTTAAGATTGATCCCTCAAAACACGCACCACACCACTATCACGATGGTCGACGACTGCTGCGGCTTACTTTGATGGTCGCTGTAGTATTTCCGCCAGGGCCTGCAACCGCTTCGAGTCTACTTCACTCCTGGTCGTGCCGGCGCTTTCTTTAATCGACTTCGCGAAGCTCTGGAGTTTTGCGAGCGATGCTCGATTCAGATGTGAACCTTCTGCGCTTTGAATCGCTGTCCGCACCGCGGCGATTTGGTCCGCGGGCAGCGCCTGCGATCGCTCCAACTGATCCAGATACGCCTTTGCTACAACCAACTGAGCCGGCCAATCGATCTTTTGCTGGTTCTGTACATTGAGCTCAGCCACCCGCACAGTTTTCGCTGCCGCGATCTCATTCTCAGTCAGAAACTTGGTTGGGCTTAGTTCAAAGGTGTCCAACCCGCGCGCGATCTCCGAAGCGTAGATGTGACCGTTGTACCAGTAGGCGGACCAGTCGCCACCCAGTGTGAGCATATGCGGATCAATTGGCCCACGATCGAAATACGCAATTTCAAACGGATGGTCCGCATCGGTAAAGTCCATCACAGAGATGCCACCCTGGTACCAAGCCTGCACTTTTATGTCTCGG
>DASRIZ010000023.1:0-3394 GCA_035649735.1 Blastocatellia bacterium
CCAGTTTGGCTCCAACGCGATCTCGTTCATCGAAGGCTCGTCCTCGCAAAAACGGCACTCGCAGAGTCTTAAAATAGTCAGGCCCAATGCTGTGAAGCCCGACGCTCATATCATCACCGTCAGGCTGTCCCTTGATTCGCATGACCGTGCCGGCTGAGTTGTTCGACAGCGGCGTGCCGGAGGCAACGGTAGCCGCCTCGACTCCCGGAAGAGCGCCGATGCGAGAAAGCAGTTGTTGATCGAAAGCGACTTCAGCTTCGGGTTTGTACTTTGGCAGCTCGACTCGCATCGTCATAACGTGATCAGGCGAAAAACCAATCTGCAACGATTGTAATCGCGCGAAGCTCCTGATCATCAGTCCTGCCCCGATCAGCAGCACCAAAGCTAGCGCGATTTCGGTTACCGCTAGTACATTACGCGGACTGAGGCGGACGCGGGTGCGGGATCTACCACGGAAATGAATCGAGCCTTCTTTTAAAGCATCGCTGACATCGGCTCGCGACGCCTGTAACGCCGGCAACAGTCCAAAAATCAAACCGGTGATAATCGATAGCAGAATGTTGAAACCCAGTACCTGCGCGTCGATGCTTGCCTGATCGAAGTCGAGCACGCCGAGATAGGTGCCGTTCTGGCTCTGGACTGCTGGTTTGAACGTCGATAGAACTTCGACTCCCCAGAGCGCCACCAGCAAACCCACAATTCCGCCGGCAAAACCGAGCAGCATGCTTTCGGTCAGCAATTGACGAACGAGTCGCCTGCGACCGGCTCCCAGAGCCATTCTTATGGCCAGCTCTTTTTGGCGGGACACGCTGCGTCCCAAAAGGAGATTGGCAATGTTGACGCACGCGATCAGCAATACGAATCCGACTGCGCCAAACAACACCAGAAACGATTTGCCAATGGCCGGGTCCAGCTTTGCTTCTTTGAGCGAAGTGAGCCGGATGGATTCGAACGGCAGCTTGCCTGCGAGCTGTGCGGGAATCGGCAGAGCTTCGGCGACCTTCGCGGCCGCAATCTCCATTTCGCTCCGCGCTTGAGCCAGGTTGACCTCCGGCTTCAGCCGTCCGATTACTTCGGTCCAATGCGCAAACGCAGTTGCCAGCCGGCGCGGAAACGTCAGCTGCGGAGCCATCATCATAGGCACCCAAACTTCCGCGGTGCCCTTTTGACCTTTGAATCCTTCGGGCAAGACGCCGACGATGGTTAGCGGGACCTTGTTGAGGCCAATCGTTCTTCCGATCACGTTCGGGTCTGAGCCAAAACGGCGCTGCCAAATGCCGTGACCGATGACCGCAACCGGATGAGCGCCGGGTGTTTGATCTTCTTCCGGGGTGAAGGTGCGTCCGATCGCGGCCTCCACACCAAGCATCGGAAAGTAACTTGCGGAAACAATCTCAGTACTGAGTCGTTCAGGATTGTCGGAGTCGGTTACCGGAAAGTTTTGACTACTGACCGCCGCAATTTGTGCGAACGAGTCGTTGTTGTCTCGAAGCGCCGAGAATTTTGGATAGGACCAAATCTCCGATCTTTCGACACCTTTCCCGGTCTGTTCGTATTCGCGAAATACCTGCGCAAGCTGCTCCGGATTCTTGTAGGGGAGCGGTTTGAGCAGAAGCGCATTTACTACGCTGAAGATGGAGGTGTTGGCTCCGATGCCCAGCGCCAGGGAGATTATTGCCACGGCGGTAAAGCCCGGGCTCTTGAGCATCACGCGAATCGCATATCGAAGATCTTGAAGTAGAGCGTTCATCGATCGCCTCACAAATCAGTTCAGTTGGCGTAGAGCGCGATGCCCCAGAAGTTGAACGCCGGCGGGAATGCGTTCCAGTTGTCGAAGGAATGAGAATCATCCGACTTGTAACGCAACCTGTACTCACCGGCCGGAAGCGTCACGCTCGTGTCGCTGATCCTGTTCTTTGGTACGCCGCCCGCCGGCTTGGTCTCAGGTTGTTTCATTTCCCAGACGCGCTTGCCGGTCTTCGCGTCCTCGACCCAGCCGTAGTCAAACATCTCGCCCGTTTGTCCTTCACCGATTGCAAAAACTCGAACCGTTTGTTGTTGAGGTAACGTGAACTCGAGAGTGTGATCGGCGTTATCCGTGACCCTCACAATCTGGGCGATGGCTTTTTTGGATGCGAGGTCAGGGGGGAGATCCCTTGCGAACAGCGCGGCGTAAGCTTTGAACATTTGCGCAGAATCGCCCGCACGTCCGACGCTTGCATTGAATCGAGACTGGTTCACCAGTTCTTTTCTTACCAGGTCGGCATAAGGTTTATCCTGGGTAGCCTTTAGTTGTTGTTTCAAGTCCTCGACCGGAGCCTGCCAGTTGATCTCAGGCAGGGGACCTCCGAAGACCTCGGGAAGGATGAACGTTTTCAGAAACGCGAGACCCACCGACGAACTGGTAACGTCACCGGCGCCAAGATCAGTCGAGCGACTCAGGTTGTCGGTATTGGCCATCGCGATGAAGGTGATGTTGCGATCCGGAACCTTCAAGATCAGCGACGAATTGCACGTCCAGTATCCGTAATGCCAGATGAGCCGTGTGCCTTTATAGTTCTGAGTAAACCAGCCAAGACCATAAGGGAGATTGTCGCCTTTGGTGGAGACCATCGGAGTAAACGCCAGCTTTTGAGTCTCTTTGGTTACAAACCGGTTTTGATCGATGGCGATATCGTATTTCGCCATGTCGAGCACCGATGACATCAAACCGGCGGACACGCTAAAGCGGTTCGGGTACTGGCCTTTTACGATGTTGAATTTGTCATCGAGCTGGTAGGGCTGGGCTAGCGTTTTGGAAACCAGATCGAAGCGCTGCTGTTGATTTGCAGTTACGATTGATCCGGTAACCGGCGACTCGTGGGCGTGAACAAGCTTCCACCCGCTGTTTTGTTTGTTCCAGATCAATGAGAGTCTGAAAGTCCCGTCGTTGCGAACGCGTCCGTTGGGCAGCGTTACGGCCTGGGTGTAATAGCACGTTGCCACTGCGGCATCGCCGTAAACAGCCGCTTCCACATCTCGAAGTTGAAGATTCACTTTGACGCCCGCTCGGAAGTCGTTTCGCAGCTCATCGATTTTTACAAAGGGTTCGAGAGAACCGCCGTTGCGGCCGAAGGAATTCTGCTGGGGTGCGAGATACGGAATTATCTGATCGACGTTGTTTGAGTTGAACGCGGCGAACAAGCCGGCCACCGCGGCTTTCACCTCCTCTTCGGATTTTGGATCCGTGGCTGGGGACTTGGTGTGGGCCACCGGCCAGGCATTCGGCGCTGTTTCTTTCAGATCGAGCGGATCGAGAATCTTTTCGATCAGAAGTTCACCAAACGATTTGCCGCTTGCTTTCTGAACGACTTTATCGAGTTCGGCAAAACGATTTCCGTTGTAGCTGTAATTC
>DASRIZ010000024.1:0-20250 GCA_035649735.1 Blastocatellia bacterium
AATCGTAACAAGGGCGGTATCTCGCGGGCCGAAGCGGAAATCGAGCGCGCCGCGCGCCAGTACGTTGCCGCGCGACATCGGATCGTGCTCGAAGTTCAGGAAGCTTACAGACAACTGCTACAGTCACGCGAAACGCTCGCATCGGTGCGAACCCAAATCCTGCCGCAAATCGAGGAAGACATCCGAATCTCCCAAAAGGCATACGCCGCGGGTGATGTCGCTTACCTTTTTGTTCTCGAAACCTCGCGCCGGCTTTACGACGCGCGATTCCAGGAGGCTGACGCAAGCGCGGCACTGCGGCGCGCGACGGCTCAATTAGAAAGAGCCGTAGGGAGGAAGCTCATTGAACAACCGTGACAGCTGCGCCTTACATCCGGTCACGCGCCTGACCTTTGATTGGCGAATCGCGATCGTCGCCATAGTTTCCCTGATCACATCAAGCTGTTCCACACAGCAGGCCTCAGAAGTTCAAAAGCCTGCGCCTCCAGCAAAGATCGACAACGCAGTCAAAGAGGGCGATCTCGCAACTGTTACTCTCAGCGCTGAGGCCGAAACCCGACTAGGGATTCGTACCGCGCCAGTCGAGTTTACGAGCGTGACGCAGACACGGACTTTCGGTGGCGAGGTTGTGTTGCCGCCCGACAGCACGATCATCGTCTCGAGTCCCATGGCTGGTACGCTGCTGGCCGGGGCATCGGGTGGCGCGCCTGCGGCGGGAGCGATGGTCAAGAAAGGTCAGGCGGTCTTTCGGTTGCTGCCGCTGCTCTCGCCAGAGCGCGATGCTCGCGCACTCGCGGAAAAGGACTTGACCGATGCACAAACGCGCGTAGAGGGCGCGAAGTTAAAGATCAATCGCGCGGAGGAGCTGTTGCGCGTTAAGGCGGGCAGCGTAAAACAGGTCGAACAAGCTCGAGAGGACCTGGCGCTTGCAGAGTCCGCGCTAAAAGCTGCGCGTGCAAAGCTCGAGCGGGTAATCCGCTCGCCGCTTTCCGGTGACACTTCGATCGCATTGGTCGCGCCCGAGGGCGGCATGGTCCAAAAGGTACACGCCGATACCGGGCAGAACGTCGCTGCGTCGACACCGCTGTTTGAGATCGCAAGCCTCAAGTCAATTTGGGTCCGCGTCCCGGTTTACGCCGGCGACCTGGGTTCTATCGAGCGCCGGCAGCCAGCCAAGGTTCACAATCTGGGCGATCAACCTGGTTCACCAATCCTCTCGGCGAGTCCGATCAACGCACCTCCAACGGCGAACCCTAACGCCGCAACCGTCGATCTTTATTACGCGCTTCCCGGGGCCGGACCGTTCAAGCCCGGTCAGAGAGTGGGCGTTACGCTTGCTCTTGCCGGCGCAGAAGAAAGCCTGGTGGTGCCGCAGTCCGCAATTGTTCGAGATGTACACGGTGGGGAATGGGTATATGAAAACATCGCGGAACATCGGTTTGTCCGTCGGCGGGTCGAAGTGCGATATGTCTCCGGCACTTATGCAGTCCTTGCGCGCGGCCCTGCCGCCGGGACTCAAGTTGTCATAACCGGCGCGGCTGAGCTGTTTGGAACCGAGTTCGGGGTAGGGAAGTAGGTTTCTGGTTTGTGGTTTGGGTTCAAGGTTCAGGGTTCAGAGTTCCGGGTTCGGGTTTCTGGTTAACCCCGAACCAGAAACCACAAACCAAGAACCAAAAACCCTGAACCCGAAACGCTGAACCATTTTTTATGATGAATTGGATTGTATCGACTTCGCTTCATCTGCGCATTGTCGTGGTGGCGCTTGGGATTGTGTTGATGATCGCCGGAATACAGATCGTCGGCACAACGCCTCTTGATGTGTTCCCTGAGTTTGCTCCGCCTTTGGTCGAAATCCAAACGGAGGCACCCGGGCTATCGACCGCTGAGGTCGAGAGCCTTATCAGCGCGCCGATTGAGAACTCGCTTAACGGGATCATGTCGCTCAAGACCTTGCGCTCGAAATCCGTTCTTGGACTTTCATCAGTGGTCTTGATCTTTCAAGAGGGCACAGATTTGATGCGCGCCCGCCAGCTTGTGCAGGAAAGGCTCGCGATCGTTGCGAGCGCGCTTCCGGCCGTCTCGCACGCCCCGGTCATCCTTTCCCCGCTCTCGTCTACAAGCCGGGTAATGAAGATCGGCATGTCGTCAGCGTCGCTGTCACAAATGGAAATGACTACGCTTGCGCGCTGGACGATTCGTCCTCGAATGATGTCGATTCCCGGTGTTGCAAACGTGGCGATCTGGGGACAGCGCGACCGGCAGATCCAGGTGCTGGTGGATCCCGACAATCTGCGTGCGCACAACGTTACTTTGGACGATGTTGTGCGAGCGACCCGCGACGCGGTTTCTCCCGCGGCGGGCGGGTTCATCGATACGCCGAATCAGCGACTCGCGCTAACCCATCTGTCCGCTGTTGCGCGAGCTGAAGACCTCGCGCGAGTGCCGGTTGCGTTTCGCGACGGCTCACCGCTTCAACTTGGCGACGTCGCCGCAGTGGTGGAAGGGCATCCTGCGCCGATTGGCGACGCGGTCATAAACGACGGACCGGGGCTGCTTTTGATAGTAGAGAAGCAGCCGCAAGGCAATACGCTCGAGGTGACGCGCAACGTAGAAGCGGCGCTCAATGCGCTCAGACCGGGTTTAGAGGGTGTTGAGGTTGATTCGACTATCTTTCGCCCCGCGACTTTTATCGAGATGGCGCTCGAAAACCTGAGACGCGCGCTTCTGATCGGCTGCGTGCTGGTCGTGATCGTTTTGGTAGCTTTTCTTTACGACTGGCGGACGGCGCTGATCAGCTTGCTGGCGATACCTTTATCGCTGCTTACCGCCGCGCTTGTTTTGCATTTTCAAGGCTACAGCATAAACACGATGGTGATCGCCGGCCTGGTGATCGCGCTCGGGGAGGTGGTGGACGACGCGATCATAGACGTGGAAAACATCATGCGCCGGCTGCGTCTCAATCGCTCAGCCGAAAACCCCGAAAGTGCGTTTCAGGTTGTGCTGAAGGCGTCGATCGAAGTTCGGAGCGCAATCGTCTATGCCACTTTGATCGTTGTGCTGGTTTTTCTTCCCGTTTTCTTTTTGGATGGACTGGCAGGTTCGTTCTTTAGACCGTTGGCGATTTCATACGTGCTTGCGGTGATGGCTTCGCTCGGCGTCGCGCTCACGCTGACACCGGCGCTCTCGCTGCTGCTCTTGCCGCGCGCGGCAAAGGCAGACCACAAGGAACCGCCGGTTGCCCGTGTGCTCAAACGTCACTATCGCACCCTTCTCCCGCGGCTGGTCGATAAGCCGCGGTGGGCAGGGGCGGTGCTTGTAGTCGTCTTCGGACTTACGGCTGTGACAGTTCCGTTTCTTGGAGAGGAGTTTCTGCCGAATTTCAGGGAGACTGATTTCCTAATGCATTGGGTCGGCAAGCCCGGGACTTCACTTGAGGCAATGCAGCGAATCACGGTCACGGTGAGCAAGGAGCTTCGAGCCATTCCGGGTGTGCGGAATTTCGGCTCGCATATCGGACGCGCCGAAGTAGCTGACGAAGTGGTCGGTCCCAATTTTGCCGAGCTGTGGATCAGCATAGACCCCGAGGCGCCCTATGAAGGCACCGTCGCGCGCATTCAAGAGGTAGTCGAGGGGTATCCGGGACTTCAACGTGACGTTCTTACTTATTTGAAAGAAAGAATCAAGGAAGTGCTCACTGGCGCCGGCGCTACTATCGTGGTGAGAATTTACGGCCCGGGACTGGACGTGCTTCGCGAGAAGGCGGCCGAGGTCGGCAAGGCCATGAGCGAGATTGAAGGAGTAACAAATCTAAAAGTTGAGGCCCAGGTCCTCGTGCCTCAGCTCGAAGTCAAACTGCGGCCCGATGCAGCGTTGCGGCTTGGTTTGACGCCCGCGGACGTCCGGCGCGCGGCAACGACCCTGGTCAAGAGCACGAAGGTCGGAGAGGTTTACGAACAACAAAAGATATTTGACGTGGTTGTATGGGGCAGCCCCCAGGTCAGAAGCAGCATCGAGTCTTTGCGGCAAGTCAGAATCAATCTCCCCTCGGGCGGCGACGTATCTCTTGGGGAGGTAGCCGATGTTCGAATTGCTTCTACGCCAAATGTAGTGCAACGCGAAGGCGCTTCAAGACGCATCGATGTCAGCTGCGATGTTAAGGGCCGGGATCTCGGAAGTGTTGCACGTGACATCGAGGCGAAAGTAAAGGCTCTGGCGTTTCAACGTGAATACCATCCAGAGTTCCTGGGGGAGTATGCCGCTCGACAACACTCCCGAAATCGACTCCTGGCGCTAGCCGCACTCTCGATCCTGGGAATAGTTCTGTTGTTGCACGCGGATTTTCGCTCGCCTCGCCTGGTCGCCCTGGTACTGGTGAGTCTGCCGTTTGCTTTAGTCGGCGGTGTGATTGCAACGCTGCTAACGGGTGGAACGCTGTCGTTGGGATCTCTGGTGGGGTTCGTGACGGTTCTGGGCATAGCTGCGCGCAACGGCATCATGCTGGTCAGCCATTATCGGCACCTCGAATCGGAAGAGCGCGAGGCTTTTGGCCGCGAATTGGTTTTGCGAGGTTCTGAAGAGCGGCTTGCTCCGATTCTAATGACCGCCCTGGCCACGGGGCTTGCGCTCCTGCCAATCGTGATCGGAGGGAACCGGCCTGGGCACGAAATCGAACATCCAATGGCTGTCGTGATCCTGGGTGGTCTTGTCACCTCGACGCTGTTGAATCTGTTTCTAATGCCTGCGCTGTATCTTCGATACGGCTCAAAGCGAAAGCCAACGACTGAACTTGCGACGGAGCCGGAACCGGATGCGAACAAGTAAACTGGCACGTTGATCTTTTCGTGCATACCCACCTCTGACGAGACCGTGTGAAAAACCGATCTAGCCGCCCCTCCACCGACCGTGTCTGTGGAGGCGACTGCCAAGCTAAACCTTCGCGAGAACCGCCAGCCCTCCACCGACCCTGTGTCGGTGGAGGGCCGGCTCAATCGGTTTTTCACACAGGACCAAATCAGTTATTCTTTCATTCACCGCTTGTTGAATCTCTTTTTAGTGCCGGCGTTTCGAGATCGCCTGGAACCGCGCAACTGCGCGCCCAAACCGTAATGAGCTTTAAGCATTCGACAGCCGGAGCGTTCGTCCTGACGTTGATTGCGGCGACTTGTGTTTTCGCGCAGAGTCCAGTCAGGTCACTCCAGGTGTCGGGCGTCGTTCTTGATCCCAGCGGCGCAGTGATCGCCGGCGCTACAGTGACTCTTCGGCGCGATGCGGGCCGCTGGTCGGAGACCACAACAGCTAACCAACGCGGCGAGTTTCGTTTTAGCCGAGTATCGAGCGGCGATTACGAGATCGAGGCTAAAAAAGACGGATTCAAAACAACCATAACTCAGCTCCAGGTTGAAACAAGGTCAGCGGACAAGCTCGAACTCGTGTTGCCGGTTGCCGATGTGCACGAAGAGATAGCCGTAGCCGAAACCTCAAACAAGCCGACCACCAACCCCGAAGAAAACCTCAATGTCATCAAGCTTGATCCCGCTGCGCTGAAAAACCTGCCGGTGCTCGGCAATGATGTCATTGCCGGCCTTGCCAACCTGCTTGACCCCAGCTCTGTAGGTTCGGGCGGACCAGGCGTGATCGTCGACGGTCTCGAAACCACAAAAAAAGTTCGAGCTTCGACTATTAAAGAAGTACGGATAAACCAGAATCCTTACTCGGCTGAATTCGCGCGTCCCGGTCGAGGTCGGATTGAGGTCATAACCAAACCCGGCGAGCCGGAATTTCACGGCGAGTTCAACCTTATTTTTCGTGACTTCCGGCTCGATGCTCGAAACGCATTTGCTCTCGAACGCGCGCCGGAGCAACGCCGAATTTTTGAAGGCTCGTTGACCGGACCTATTGGTAAGGGGGAAAAAACATCCTTTTTGTTTGCCGTCGATCGCGAGGAAGACGATTTACAATCGGTAGTTTTCGCCAGCACGCCGGCCGGCCTCTTCTCGGCAAATGTCGCTACGCCTGAACGCGATACCGAATTGTCTTTTCGGATTGACCGCCAGTTTAGCGACAAGACGACATTCTCGATTCGATATGAATTCACATTCGACTCATCCCGGAACGGGAATGTCGGCGGGTTCCATCTTCCCGAGGTCGCCACAAATTCTCGCGGCCGCGAGCATCAGCTTTTTCTCTCACATCGCAAGGTCCTTTCGCCGCGACTTGTGAACGAGTTCACGTTCCGAATCGAGACCGAGAACAACCTGAACCGGAGTGCGGTTTCCGGCGTTCCGAACCTCGTCGTCGGCGACGCCTTTACCGGCGGGGGCGCTCAAGTCGACGAGAGGTCGACCCAAGGGCGGCTGCAGCTCAACGAGATTCTTTCGTGGAATCATGGCAAACATTTCATAAGAACCGGCGTAAACATCCCGAACATAACCCGGATCGGTCTGAGCGATCGTTCGAACTTTGGCGGTACGTTTAACTTCGCCACGCTGGATGACTTTGTGAATAGCCGGCCATTTCTCTTCTCAGCAAGTGAGGGAAACGGGTATCTGGTGTTCTGGCAAAAAGAAGTCGGGTTCTTCGTACAGGATAATATTCTAGTGCGGCCAAATTTTTCGATCGCGCCGGGGTTGCGATATGAGAAGCAGAATTACCTGGGAGATAACAACAACTTCTCGCCACGATTCTCATTTGCATTCTCGCCGGATAGGAACCGCAAGACAGTTCTGCGCGGAGGCGCGGGAGTTTTCTATGATCGGACGGGATCGGGACCGATTCGGGACAAGTTGCGTTTTGACGGACAGCGTCTGCGTGAAGTGAATATTACCGATCCCGGTTATCCCGATCCGTTTTCTTCGGGTGAGACGTTTGCTACAGAACCCAGCAACATAGTCCGATTCGCTCCCAATCTAAGGTCACCGTACACGTTTCAGTACAGCATTGGCGTCGAAAGACAGCTCACAAAGTCACTGGCGGCAACGGCGACGTATTTTAATATCCGCGGCATCAAGCTGTTTCGTTCGCGCGACATCAATGCCCCGGCGCTCCCCGAACTCGAGAGGCCAAATCCGGGAATCGGCGTGTTGCGACAGATTGAGTCCGCGGCACGTTCACAGGCGCATACGCTGGAGTTGACACTACGGGGCTCGCTCAGCCGATTTTTTGAAGGCACAATTCAATACAATCTTGGGCGCGCCTATAACGACACGGGGGGAATCAATTCGAGACCTGCCGACAGTTATGACCTTAGCGGCGAATGGGCGCGTGCAAGTTTTGATGAACGGCATCGCTTCAATTTGTTGGGAACGATAAGGGCCGGCGAATGGCTAAATCTTGGGATGACTCTGGCGCTCATTTCCGGCCGTCCATACAGTCTCACAACAGGCCGCGATGACAATCGCAACGGAGTTGCCAGTGACCGGCCCTCGGGAGTTGCTCGTAACAGTTTGCAGGGTCCCGGCTCGGCTGTGCTTGATGTGCGCTGGTCCAAAGAGTTCCGGTTGAAGAAAGAGGCAAACAAAAAGGAAGAAGAAGGGCCGGTGTTTACGTTCGCCGTTGCCGCATTCAATGTGCTCAACAGAACCAGCTATTCCGGGTTTGTCGGGAATCTCAGCTCGCCGTTTTTCGGTCTGCCCGTCGCTTCACGCCCAGCCCGGCGCCTACAGCTCACTCTGGGCTTCGAGTTCTAGAAATATAGGTCGATAAGTCCTATAGGTCCTATATACCTTGGTTCGTAGTCCACGAAACGTTCTTTCTCTGATGCCAATCGCCTCCGAAGAAATTGAAAGCTACCGCGATCAGACCTGGGGACGGCTTCCCGAGCTGCGGATCGAAAATGCCGCAGAAGCCGAACGCTTCATCGAGCGCGTTGGATTCTGTTCGACGTTGACAGATGCGCGACGCCCCGGGCCGTCGCTGTATATCGCCGTATGTGGCCGGCGCGACGCGCACATGCCTCGCCACGTTCAAAAAGATCCCGAAGCCAGCCTCGCATGGTTTCTTAAAGACGATGTGATGCGGCGTGGTCGGATTTACTATGCGAAGTTGGTTCGCGGGCGATCTACGTTTATAGCCCCTCGGTTGATCCCGCATTTCAACGCGCTTTGGGGACTCCCTAGGCGAAAAGAGTCGGCGGTTCTTTCCCCACATGCTCGAGCTATTCTCAAGGTCTTGCGCCGCGAATGGGAGATGGGTACTCGTGATTTGAGAGTCGCGTCAGGCGTCACCGACCGCGCGCGCTTTACTCGAGCGATAGAAGAGCTCCAGCGCACGATGAAAGTTATTCCATCCGAAGTCTTGTACAAACCGGTGTTCACCTACATCTGGTCGCTTGCGGAAGGACGATTTCCTCAGGAATTGTCGGTTAAGGTTTCTCGCAACCAAGCGCTGTGCGAGGTAGCTCGAACCTATCTGAAGAGTGCCGGGAAGACGGCGCCCGGTGAGTTGTCACGGGTAACCGGGCTTTCTCGTCCGGAAGCGGGGCGTGGAAACCACGCGCTGGTCGACGAAGGATTTGCTCGTAGAGAGTCGGTTGGAGTTTACGTGCTGGCTACATCGCCTGACGAAGGTTTCTGATAATAGGCGGCGGTCCTTACTTAACCGCGGGGCTTCTACGCGGCTCAGAGTTCGCGGGCGCGAGGTTCAGTTCCGCTTCCGACTCGTCGAGCGCCGAAAAGACCTTGGCTCTCGTTTTCTCCACCAACTCACTGACGTTTTCTTTGGAGTAACCGGCGGTGCTGATCGGCTCGTGCACGGTTATGCGAACAGTGGATGGAAAGACCTTGATTTGAGCCTTCGGCATGATTCTTGTCGCGCCGGACACGGTCACCGGGACGACGGGTACTCCCGCATCGATCGCCATCATAAATGCGCCCTTTTTGAACGGTAGCATTCGGCCGTCTCGTGATCTGGTGCCTTCGGGGTACACGACGTACGATTTTCCCTTACGCAGATTCGCGGTCGCGAGTTTTGCGCTCTCGACCGCGGCTGGGCTGTTGCTGCGATCGACCGGCACCACTCCAATCAGCCGGATCCCGTACCCAAAGACTGGATACTTGAAAACTTCCTTCTTACCGAGGTAAGCCGGATTACGGCCAAGGTAGGCTACAAACAAGGGTACTTCGATAAGGCTCTGATGATTTGGTGTAAAGATGTATGTCTGGTTCGGATCGAGTCGTTCCAGTCCGCTCACTTCTATTCGCACTCCAACCATTGCAAGACCGGCGCGAATAAAAAGGCGAACCGGTGAGTAGATAAAGTTTTCGTTTTTGGTAATGAGGGTCAGCAGTATCAACAGAGGAGCCAGGAGCGCAATTGACGTGAACCAAAACCCGAGCAGAAAGATTCCGCGCAATCGTGGCATCATTTGGAGATCAATATCTGCCGCCCGCTTTGAAGTCTTCGTTGAGCGTCTTGAGAAAGGCAACAAGCGACGGAATGTGCGCCTCAGTAATCTTGATCCTTCCCAGCTCATCATCACCCGATCGAACTTTCCCGGCGCGCGCCAGGTCGCTCAAACGCATCAGCTCGCCCACCGCGCTTTCGAGTGTGGTGAACCCGCCGGTGTGCATGTAAGGCTGAGTGAAGTCCAGATTACGAAGCGACGGTGTCTTGAACGCCGCGATCATTCGCGTCAGCAATTGATCGTCATTCTCATCACTTCGACGCATCGGCGAGCGCTTGAGATCGACAAAGTTCCAATGACCCAGATCCGCAAATTCCGGTTTCTTCTTCGAAGGGATTTCGCGAAACTGGGGCGCCGGCCGGCTGGCCGTTGAAGCTCCCGGTATTTCCAGCATCGCGAATCTGCCCTCTCCATTCACGCGATCGTATTCGCCCTGGCTGATTCCCATGTTGTGAAACGAAAAGTCGGTGAACAGCGGAGGAGCGTGACAAGCAACGCAGTTGCCGGCGGCTCCGGCTCCATTGCTGCGAAAGAATACCTTCAGCCCCGCGAGCGCATCGACGCCAAACCCGGAGGGCAGTTTCAAGGCGCGCTTCTTTTCGAGCGCGGCCACGTCGCCGAGCAAGCGGTTCGCAAAGCCTTTCGGATCCTCGCCTGGGCCAGGTTCAGCGCTCAGCCGGTTCGCCTTCACAAATCGATCGTACGGCGTGGTACGCGCGCTGTTCTGCGTTCGGATATATTCGGCGATAGCTTTCGCGGCGCGATCGATTACTTCATCCCTGGAGAGCTCGGCGGGGTCAACGCCATAGGCAGACTTGAAGTCCGCGCGGTAGTTCAACCCGTGACCCGAAGCGTCGGTCGTATCTTTTAAGATGATTCCCTGGACGCGATTGAGTGCCTGGTCCTCTTCGCCGGGCAGCCAGCCCATGGGGCGACCCGTTAGCGTTCCTTTTACCAGTTCTTCGAGAGACCCGAATTCGCCATCAAAGTGAAGCCGGGGCATCAGCGACGAATCAAGAATCGTCGGCGCGTTGCGCAAGCCTTCCCGGCGAGGGTCGGCGCCGCGCCAGGGCACCCAGCTCCGGGAAAAGAAATCCGTGTGGGCTCGCATTCCCTGTGGATCTTCGTCGAGCAGGTGACAGGAAGCGCAGCTGTTCTGGAGATCACCCTGAGGGGAAGAGAAGCGAGAATCCCGAAAAAGCCTCAGGCCAAGTTGAACTTGAGCAGAAGGTTGCTTTGGTGCAGGGGCTTGGCCAAACGTAGCGATGGCCAATCCAGCGACGATGCAGATACCCGCAAGCTTGAACCACGCGGCCCTGGAGTGAACAATCGGACTCAATGCTAGCCCCTTTCGTTGTTTGTTTGGCGCCAAGTGAGTGGACCTAACTTGCCACTCGCGTGAGCTGCTTCATTCTCTGCAGACACTGTTCGAGCTGCTCGCGCATAATCGACGAGCTTAGATGAACGCGGCGCCCATGTCCAGGTAACACCCACTTGAACTCATACTCCAACAGCAATTCAACCGACCGAATCTGCTCAGGCCACGAATACCAGCAAACGCTTTTCGAAGCGTTTAGCGAGTTAACAGCTTCGGACCACCAGAGATGATCACCCGAGAAAAGATAGCGATTTCGATGCAACAGCACCGTGTGCCCGCGTGTGTGACCCGGAGTTGGGATCGCCAAAAGGTCGTCATCAAGCTGTACGGCATCCTTACCGGACATCACCCGTTCGATGCCGGCGAGAGAACGTCCGATATCATCGCGATGCATAACTCGTTCGGCGTTGAAATGTGAACCCCATTTCTGGTGATCGGCAACATCGTCGCGATGAGTCAGAAACATCAGGCGCACACCGCCAAGCTTCTCAATTTGTTTGACCAACGGCGTCGCAAACCGCGGCGAGTCGACGAGCACGTTGCCTTGAGGGCGGACAATCAGATAGCTCGACGCTCCGTATGATGACTCTGACGCGAACCCACAAAAGTAGACGTTGTCGTCTACTAACTCTGGATAGGCGGCCACAGCCGCTTTCGCGGATCGATGGCTGAGGGTCCCAATCGATGCGGTCGGACAAGTGACCAACGCCTTGAGCGCCGCGAATTCCTGGTCCGGGGTTGCCGGCTGGCTGTAAACCGCCGACTGATCACCGATATCGGCGAACGTCTCAGGCGCAATCTGTCGACATAAATCGCAGTCGATGCAGGTGCTGTCGACGTAAAAATCGCCGGCAACGTTCTCGGCGAGCCTAAGTTCCGGTAATGCCATGTAGCATAGACTTTAGTCTGTGTTCGGCTGGTAAATCAATCGAGTAGTCTCTAATTGAGATATCGCGACTCCAATCGAACATAGTCGCGCAGCTCGATCATTATTTCCGCGAACATCGGAGGCGTCAGCGATTGCGGCCCGTCCGACCATGCTTCCTGCGGGCGCGGGTGCACCTCGATGATCAGGCCGTCGGCGCCGATGGCAACCGCGGCCTTTGCCGCCGGTCGAACAAGGCTCCTGCGGCCGGTCGCGTGTGAAGGATCGACAATGACCGGCAGATGACTCAACTCGTTAAGCAGAGGGACTGCAGCAAGATCCAATGTATTTCGCGTAGCGGTTTCGAAGGTCCGAATACCGCGCTCACAAAGAATGATCTGATCGTTGCCGTGAGAAGCAATATACTCGGCAGACAGCAACAGTTCTTTGATGGTCGAGCTCATGCCTCGTTTGAGCAGCACCGGTCGCTTAACGCTGCCCAGCCTTTTCAATAGGGCGAAGTTCTGCATGTTGCGGGCGCCAACTTGCAATATATCCGCGTACTCAGCGACGATTTCGGTGTCTTCGGTGGTCACGACTTCGGTGACGATCTTCAAACCGGTGCGCGCGCTTGCTTCGGCCAACAGCTTGAGTCCCTCGACTTCCAATCCCTGAAAGTCATAAGGAGAGGTGCGTGGTTTGTAAGCGCCGCCTCGCAACACTTGAGCGCCGGCCTGCTTGACCGCGTCGGCGGTTTCCAATAGCTGGTCGCGCGTTTCGACCGAACAAGGCCCGGCCATAACGATGAACTCCTTGCCGCCAACTTCAAGATCGCCGACGCGCACGATGGTCCGCTGAGGTTTTAGCTCGCGGCCGACGATCTTGTACGGCTGCAAGATTGGCACGACGTTTTCCACGCCTGGAACCGAGCGCAGATTCTGAAGATGGTCTTTGTTGTCTCCGTGACCGACCGCGCCGATAACCACCCGTTCCTCGCCCCGTATCACGTGCGGTTTGTAGCCGTAGCGTCGGATGCTCTCACAGACCTCTTCGATCTGTTCTTCGGTTGCATTTGATTTCATCGCTATGATCATTGTTGGTTCTCCTAAGATCCGAAGAAGAAAGGCATCAATCCTCGCTTCTGTAGTAACTACCGAGCACCCGAACGCTCTCTGCAAGCTCCGCCAGATTTGCGAGCGCACGTTCGACGTTCGGGTCCTGCTGATCCCCGATCAAGTCCAGATAGAACGAGTACTCCCACGGCCGTCCTTCGATGGGCCGAGATTCGATCTTCGTAAGATCTATGTCTCGCAATGCGAACGCCGCGAGCGAGCGAAACAACCCGCCGGGTTTGTTGGCTACCCGAAAGACTATAGACGTTTTTCTCGGGCGCAGAGTCGTTGTGGTTTTGATTGTCGCCGCGCGATCAGGACGAGCGAGCAAAAGAAATCGCGTGAAGTTCTGCGAGTTGTCTTCGATGCCTTCGACGATGATCTTTGCGGAGTAGACCGCCGCGGCGGTTGCGCCGGCAATTGCCGCATCGTGGCCCGAGTTGTTCTCGACTATCATCTTGACGCTGCCGGCGGTGTCGTAAGCAGGCGCGACCTCGATCTGCGGATTAGCTCGGAGGAATTTCTCGCATTGAGCCAATGCGACCGGGTGCGAATGAACGCGGTGAACGTCGGCAAGGTCAACACCGGGCGGCGCGATCAAGTGATGCACTATTCTGAGATTTACCTCACCGGTAATGGTTAGGTCGTGCTCCATCAGCAGGTCATAGTTTTTGTGCACCGAACCCGCAAGGCTGTTTTCGATCGGCGCCGCGGCGGCGTCGGCCACGCCGGACGATACCGCTTCAAACATTTCTTCGAAGGTTCGACAGGGAATTGTTTCGACTCCAGAACCGAGGAGCCGGCGGGCCGCGTCTTCGCTGAAAGCGCCGGGTTCGCCCTGAAATGCAACTTTTGCTTTATCGTTCGGCTCTGTGGTCATCGACTCTCCAAAAACTTTGAGGCCCGCGTCCTTCGGCGGAAGGAGCGGGCCTCAGAAGACTATGGCATCCGTTATCGGACTAGACTCCGGCCCCCTCCGCAATAGCTGCGGTGCTAAAGCTAAAGCTAAACAAAAAGGCGCGACACTTTGAGCGTCTTTTCGGACCGTTGTTTGTTTCTAGATTTTCCATTGACATCATTACCACCTGGCTATTTCGCTTTAGGCCGGCATTATCGGCGAGAGCGTTCAAGACTGTCAAGGTATTTGTCATGCTGATTGTCCATTAGCGGGACACTGTCGCAGGCCAGGTCGCTCCTAGCGTGGTAAGATTCGCGAGACTTGGATTTCTTTCATGACCGAGATAGCCCAAATCGAGATCTACCTCACCGAGTCCGGTGTTATCCTGTTATCGTCCTTGTGGTTAATTACTCGACCCTGGAGAGCCAAGCTCGAGCACTCAAGAAGACTCGATAAAGCAGCGATCGCGCTCCCGATCCTCTGGATGATTTGGGGTACGTTGTGGATCAACCTCCGGATCACCGGAATTGTGTCGTTGCCCTGGTGATGCCATCTTCCAGTTCTCCGGTTCCTATTGAATCCGAACAACGAGCGGCAAGCTCGAAGGTTTCTGGTTGTCTTTGCCGAACTCAACCCTCTGAGGCATCTGTCTTCCGTTTATCTCGAGAACGAATCGCAGCGCGGTCACCTTCTTGTCGACTTTGAAGTTGAACCCGTCGATGTCGTTGCTGGTTATCGCGGCAAAAACGATTCGGTGGTCACCATCCTTCTCGATACGGTCTTGTTTGCGCTCGACCACGACCGGAGCACGCCCTCCTTGCCTATATACTCGCCCGCGCGGACCAACCGCTACGTGCGGAGCTCGCCCGGGATAAAGGACCCGTCGTTCTTCGTCCAGATCAATACGCTTCAGATCGTGTAGCTCGCCGCCTTCAGCCACGACTGAGCCAGTGAATTTTCGGTTTGGCCCTTGAGTCGTCCAACGCACGAGCCATTTATCACCCTCGCGCCAGATGTAATACGCGAGGTCGATCCCGTCTGCAAATGCAGGTCTGCCGTCGAACTTGTCAGCCTGCGCCAAAGCCGACGGCGAGGACACCAGCAAGATGAAAGAAAGAAAAACCACTCCGAGCTTTATAAGCCTGGTCATAGAGTTCCTCCTGAGATTCCTGTTATGGCTTTACTAAAACCTGAGCCTTGCAAGCGGGAAGTTAGCGGTTTTGGAAGCGATTGTAAAGTTGGTGGTAACCGCGTAGCGGTGTCCTATCGGTAGGACACCGCTACGCGGTTACCACCAACGCAGTTTGTCGCGAGCGGAGTGTCGCTTTGTAGGCAAGAGTGAACAATCTCCAACCTTCCGGTTGGAGGATTTAACCTAAAGAGACACGACCAGGTCGTCGTCTCACCACTGCTCAAACATGCTCCAACCCGAACAGCTTCCTATAATGCCGGTACCAATCGCTTTGAAACATTTCGTTGGGATCGTACTTGAGCTTTAGCGCGAGAAATTCTCTGAACTGTGGATAACAGGCTTCCACCTGCTCCTTCTTAGCAAAGCGATGATATGTCAAATAGTAACTGCCTCGGTGTTTGATGCCCAGATCGATCAAGCTGCGAAATGCTGTCGCAGCGTTTTCAAGCCCCATCGCATCGTGCGTTACATGCAGGTTGAATATCACGCACGCGAATGACTCCCGCGCCCACCGCAGAAAACTCTCGTCGTCCTTTTCAATCAGCCGGACCGTCCCATAAATCATATTGGCGTTTTGCTCTCTCAAGACTATGCGGGCGTCTTCCATGAAACTCGCGAGCGAGTGGCGAGGAACATAAATCTCGGTGATCATTTCGGTTGCCTTAATCCTGGCGCCGAGCTTTCGATCGAGTTCTTCGTGATAGTTGTCTACGTAGGCTGCCGACAGTTGCGAATCAGCCCAGTAGATCTGTCCTGATGTCGCGAGATAGCGCTTTGTATAAACGTCGAACGCGCGCCGTTTGTACTTATGCGAGTAGTACGTCAGCCGCGCCCAGTCGTGTGGATGAAATCGAGTGGGGTTCACGGTGAGCGGAGTCGCCGGATCGACCGGACGATAACAGGAGAAGACCCCGCGACGTAAAAAGCTTTCGCGGCTGCTTTCCGTCGCAAACTGAAAGTCGCCGTAGAGATACCCGTCGGCGATCCTCTGCTCGAAGGACTGAATGATGTCTTTGGTTTCTCGAATTTCGACAACGCGCTCAACCTTTCTCCGTTCCCACAACCGCAGCCGAACCGAAGTCACGATTCCGAACAACCCGTAACCCCCGATCACCAACCGAAACAGTTCCGGGTTTTCATCGCGGCTGCATCGCACGATCGCGGCGGTATGATCCATCAGGGTGAACGAGTCTACCTGATCGATGATCGGCCTAAACTTCAATCCGCGTCCGTGAACATTTGAGGCGAGAGCTCCGCCGATCGACAGCCGATCCGCGCCCGTCTGTTTCTGCAAAATGCCCCATTGCTTCTCGCGTCCTGCTTGAACCTTCGCAAGGTAGTCCAATAACTCGGGCCACTCGATCCCGCTCTCGGCCTCAATGATGCCGCGTTCAGAATCCAGATTCAGCACCCGATTCATTCCGGTCATATCGATCATGATTGTCCCGGTGCCGAATTGCTGCCCGCCCATCGCGTGACGGCCGCCCGCGATGCTAATCGACCTGCCTTCTTGTTTCGCGGTGAGGATGGTGGCGCGCAGATCTTGCGCAGAAAGCGGCTTTATCACCCTGTTGACTCGCGTCGCGTTTAGCTGAGAGTGAATGTCATTGACTATCGTCTCAGAGCTGCCGGTCGGAATCGTCGGCGTTTGCCGCAAGGATGTATTCAGAGCCGATGCCTTGTTGGTCAGCGCGCCGGGCAGCGCGGCAACCGCGCAACTGGCTTTCAGGAAATCCAGAAACTCTCGTCGTGATAACGTCATAGCGTCCTCTAACTAATCCTTCTAGCTTTAGGTGAGTTCTGTGTCTGCGTCATGAGCGACGTTAATTCTTCGACTTCGCGCCGCGTGGCGTGCGCGCTTCTTGTACTTGCTTAATGAATCCTTTGGCGATTTTGGCGGCGGCAGTACCGAACAGCGAGTTCACTCTTCCGCTGGCGACGACGAGCCGAGTTCTGGGATTGACGACGACGTATGGATACTCGGTCGTAAAGTTAGAGCGGCGAATCTCCATAATGAGGTCAGCATGTGTCGGGTCCCTGGTGATAACGAGACCGGTTTGCTTGAACTCCGTGCGCTTAAGGAGTTCGTTCTCAATCACTTCGGATTTTACAAAACCGGTTTGCGAACAGACAAAAATTACTCGGGCCGCTGCCAGAATTGTAGACGGGTCTGCTGGCGTTTTGGTTTCAGACTGAGACGCGCCCAACAGCTTCAAGTATGTCTTAGCCTGCGCAGACGTCGCGAAGGTGGGTCCGGTGAACCACGAGATCGCAAAAATTATCGTGATAACCGCCAAGATTGTTTTGGTTGAGTTTTGTTTAGTCATTCGTCCTCTTCTGTATCTGACGACCGTTTGATTCTGTGAAGCATATGAAAGCCAGACCGCGAATCCGCAGATCGGGTCATAAGCGACTGCCGATGATCTTTGCAGAGGCATAAGCGTCCAGCGGCGACAACAGAATGATCATCACCCAAATCGGAATCGTCATCAGCGCCGAAAGCATCCTTCGTGAAAGGCTATCCGCTTGCGAGCGCGGTAGATTTGCGGGGACCACCGAGGCCACGGCGCTGACCAGAGGCCCCGAAACCGGATGATAGAGCTTCTGCCCGGATAGCCGCGCAGTTGTGTATCTCCGCGGCGATTCGGCCTCACCATTTGTAACCGAGATGGTTATCTGGGATGTTGGCGGAAGCGTGCCGGTCTGGCGGGCTCCGCATAAACGACAGAATTTGCACTCGTCGATTATTGCCACCCCGCAATCTCGGCAAGATTTTATTTCCACGGTTGTTGTTTGATTCGATTCGTACATACGCCTCACCTCTAAGTTAGCCCGTAGTCCGTAGTCTGTGGTCCGTGGTCCGTAGCTCGAAACCGAGACGGGTACGGATCCTGGCAAGCCACAACTGACTACTGACTACGGACTACGGACTACGGACTACGGACTCCTCACAATCGTGCCTCCTGATCTGGCACAATTGTAGGGTTTTAGGCTGGCCGAGGTTTGAGATCGTGTGACACTTCTTGAATTGTCACACCGTCAGGCAAGAGGTTTTGCGAGGAACGCTTGGAAGTTGCGAAGCTCATCAAGCGATGAATCAGCGATAATTCGAAAAACACGAGTTCGGCATCCGGATGGGAGCCGCGTCGCCGTGAGTGCATCGGTTATGACCATCCCGCTCGATGTTAATCCCTTCTGCCACCCTTTCTCTCGCGCGTCGCGAAAGCTCATTGCGTCAGGGTCGAGCGCCGCCGCTACCAATATGGTTCGCGCCCACTTCAAGAAATCCGGCCAGCGCGACACAACGGTCAAGAGCGCGTCGGCCGTCGGGCGTTCCTGACCAGCAATCGCGCCGGGAATGGACCGAAGCCGAAGCAACAAGCACAGCGCATCCGAGGGAAGCGCCGACCGTACAGCTTCGGCCTGGCCGTACATCGCAACTGGCGCCGCCCCAGCAAGCGTTTCCGGCAGGGAACACTCATCGATGCCTGCCCCCGACACTCGAAACCCGGTGGCTTCTTTGATTTCGGCTATCAGAATGCTGCGCATCTCTTCATCGGGCTCGATGACCAGGAAGTGATCGGGCGGTTGAGACTCAAGCCAGCGCTTTACTCGAGCCTGAATCTCGCCGAGCGAGTGGCCTCTTTCGCGGGCCACCTGAAGCAGCGTCGAGATCAGCTGATCGAGCTCTAGCTTCGGATCTGTTACCGCATCGGCGCTGAGCTCGCGGACGTAGACTCCGCTGCCTTTGCGAAACTCGACCCATCCTCTACGTTCCAGGTCCTGAAAGGCGGCGCTGACGGTGTTCGAATGAATATCGTAGCGGCGCGCGAGCTCCCGGGTGCTTGGGAGTTTTTGGCCGGGCTTTAGATCATTGCTGACTATGCCTAAGAGGATCTGCGTCGCGAGCTGCTCGCGCAGAGGAACCTCGCTGCTTTTTGAGAGCCAAATACGCATTCAGTTCACGGCGCGTCTATCTTGTTTGCGTCTTTGCGGTCCTTGGCGTCTTTGCGCCAGGTCGTCGCTTCGAAGTGTTTTGTTCCGCGCAAAGACACCAAGAGCCGCCAAGACGCAAAGACCCTTAAGCTGGGCGAGCTCGCGACGCCCCGAGCAGGTGAGAAAGCGTGCCGACCAGCAACAGGATGACGCCAACCTGGGTGAGGTGGCGATCAAGGGTTTCCAAAACGGGCTCGTAGAAAAACGCCGCGACGAGTATCGCGGGCGCGACCAGAAGACAGATCGAACCAAACCACTGCGCATTCCGCTTGCGCGTGCCAAGCGACACGATCAGGTAGCTCCCGATTGCGATGTTAAGAAGGCCCGCGAGTAGAATGTAGATGTGAATAGATCGGAACATCATTCTGACAAGATGATTCGTCTCGTATATGAGGCTGAAGTGAAACCGCAGCAAAACCCCGGTTCCAACAAACACAAGTACAGTGATAATACCTACGGTCTTGTGAACAAGGTTGAGTCTCGTTCTCATCGATCCGATTAATCCTGACGAAGGCGTTGATGGGACGGCAGTATAATGATTTAGGGCAGGAGTCCGCAACGCGCGCATTGAGTCCCAGTTAACCCGATTCAACTACTGCGTTTTCGTTTCTCGATGAGCATATTGAAGGTATAGGACTTCTCGGTTATTTCTTTCTTGAGTCTGATCTTCTGTTCTTCGTCGGCACTAGCTTCGAGCCGTTTCTTGAGCGCCTCTATCTCTCTTAGCATTTCAACTTCTTCGGGCACGAAATTGTTGCTTTTGAGGATTGAGTAGGCCATTCGCAGATCCTCGGGTGTTTCGAAGTATGCGCTGAGGTCGATGGGTTTGCCCTTGCCGGGGAGGTTATCAAACTCTCCGGCAGCGATGGCTCTTTTGATCTGCTCGTCGATGAATTTTTCGATAGACATAAGTCACCCTGCTTATAAATGTTTGCGAAGAAACCTGTTTTGAAGTGTGACGAGCTTGAACGAATTCGACAAGCTGGTGTGCGGCGTCACAATTAACGTAGCATCGGATTTAAGCGGAGTGGTGCTTCACCTTCAACGTACGAGCGCGCGGCGCGCACCCTGACACCACCGGCTTTCAGCCGCGTGGTCCTTCACCTTCAACCTGGGAGCGCGCGACCCGAACCCCAGACACCACGCGGCTGAAGCCGTGTGGTCCTTCAATTTCAACCTAAGTCACTTGCTTCGCGTCCCTCGACACCACCGGCTTCAGCCGCGTGGTACTTCAATTTCAACCTACGAGCGCGCGACGCGAACCCCAGACACCACCGCCTTCAGCCGCGTGGTGCTTCAACTTCAACCTAGGGTGCGTCGGGCGTGCTCGTAGGTTGAAATTGAAGTACCACGCGGCTGAAGCCGGTGGTGTCGAGGGACGCGAAGCAGTGACTTAGGTTGAAATTGAA